>CAVWKL010000100.1:0-35816 GCA_963755075.1 uncultured Alphaproteobacteria bacterium | reverse complement strand
ACCTCGAGGTGCGAGGTTGCGTATTCCGCAGTCGGGCCGACACGGAAGTCCTGATCCATCTCTACCGCCTCTATGGCGAAGCGATGTTGCCGATGTTGCGCGGCATGTTCGCTTTTGGGCTTTGGGACGCGAACAAGCGCCGCCTTCTGCTCGCGCGCGATCCCTATGGCATCAAGCCGCTCTATTATTCGGACGACGGCGTTTGCCTGCGCTTCGCCTCAAGCGTGAAGGCGCTCGTCAGTTGCGGCTCGGTGTCGCGGGCGCCGGATCCAGCGGGAATATCTGGCTTCTATCTCTTCGGGAGCGTGCCGGAGCCTTGGACTTGCTACAAGGCCATTCGCAGCGTGCCCGCCGGCGCCTTGCTATCCGTAGACGTCCATGGCGCGAAAACGCCGCGGCGGTACTTTTCGCTCAGCCGCCTATACGTCGAGGCGGAAAGCGAGGCGCTCCCCTCGAACGTTGAAGCGTCCTTCCGCCAGAGTGCGCTCGACAGCGTGCGAAGCCATCTCATGGCCGACGTGCCGGTCGGCGCCTTTCTCTCCGCCGGCGTCGATTCCGGCGCGTTGCTCGGCCTCATGCGCGACGCCGGCCAAGAGACCGTGAAAACCGTGACGCTGGCGTTCGAGGCCTTTCGGGGCTCCTCGCAAGACGAATCGCCGCTCGCCGCGATGGTCGCGCGGCAATATGGCGCGGACCACACGATCCGCTGGGTCGGAGAAAGGGAATTCAAACGCGATCTTCCGAAGATTTTCGCCGCGATGGACCAGCCCAGCATCGATGGCGTAAACACTTGGTTCGTGAGCAAGGCGACGCACGAACTCGGGCTGAAAGTCGCCATTTCCGGGGTGGGCGGCGACGAATTGCTCGGCGGCTACAGCACTTTTGCGCGGTTGCCGAAGATAGTGCGCACTTTGCGCTTCCTCCGTCATTTGCCCGGGCGCGAAACGCTCGCGGCGGCGGGGCTTGCGTTGGCGCGCCGTGTGGGCTTGCCGTCCCATCCCAAATCCGCGGGATTGCTCTCGCTGGGGCCGACGTTTCCCGGCGCCTATCTGCTGCAGCGCGGTGTCTTCTTGCCTTGCGAGTTGAACGAGGCGATGGGCGATCCGGACTTCGCGACGGCGGGTCTGCAAGAGCTGCAACCCGTCGCCCAGATCACGGAAGCGCTGACGCCGCAGCCGAAGCGTGACTTCAGCAAGGTCGCCGTTCTCGAGTCCCTGTTCTATCTCCGCAACCAGTTACTGCGCGATGCTGATTGGGCGGGGCTTGCGCATAGCCTGGAAATTCGCACGCCGCTCGTCGACAGCGTACTGGTGGCGCGGGTGGCGACCCTGTTTGCCGGCGTGACCCCGCCAAACGGGAAGACGCTGCTGGCCAACGCTCCGACGAACCCTTTACCCGACAACATTGTCAACCGGCCCAAGACCGGGTTCGGCATCCCGTTGCGGCGATGGTTCGAGGGGGGCGATAAAGTCGAGGATCGGCTTTGGAGCCGGCATTGGCTGCGCCGTGTGGCGGAGCCCTACATGCCCTCGGTTCGCGCCGCAGCGGAAAAGCGACAAACTGCGCCCGTCAACGTGTAACACCCATCGAGTCATGCGAAGAGACGCCCGGTCGATTTCGCCGCGGCTAGAGGGATAGGAAGAAGCAAAAGTCTTAGGGGGGTAAGACGCCAGTTCATGCGTATCCTGTTTTTCTCGCACTACTACACTCCTGAAGTGAATGCCCCGGCGTCCCGGACCTCCGACCATTGCCGGGCCTGGGCGGCCCAAGGTCATGAGGTGACCGTTGTCACCTGCGCGCCCAATCATCCCCGCGGCAAGATCTATCCGGGCTATCGCAACAGGCTCTATCAGACGGAGCGGCTCGATGGCGTCGGGGTCGTTCGCGTGTGGACGTTGCTGGCCGCCAATGAAGGCTTCGTCCGCAGAATTCTCAACTACGTCTCTTATCTCGTCAGCGTCGTCATCGTCCTGCCGTTTCTTCCCCGAACGGATGTGATCGTTTCAACATCGCCGCAATTCTTCTGCGGGTTGGCTGGGCTGTTCGCTCGCCTTTTCAAGCGCGCGCCGTGGGTGCTCGAAATCAGGGACTTGTGGCCAGAAAGCATCGTGGCGGTCGGCGCGATGCGAAAGGGGCTGTCGATACGACTTCTCGAATGGCTCGAGGGCTTTGCCTATCGACAAGCCGACGCGATCGTTTCTGTGACCCGTTCGTTCGCGCCGCATATCGTCAAACGATGCGGCAATCCCGGAAAGATCGCGGTCCTCATCAACGGGGCCGATTTGAACGCCTATGTGCGCAGTGACAACGGCGCCTCGATCCGCCGCGCGTTGGGACTAGAAGGCAAGTTCGTGGGCGCCTATGTCGGCACGCATGGATTGGCCCACGGCCTCACCACGATTCTGGATGCGGCCGAGTTGTTGAAGCCGGATCGGCGCTTCGCGTTTCTGATGGTTGGCGACGGCGCGGAGCGGGAGCGACTGCAAGTCGAGCGCGCGGCGCGCGGGCTCGACAATGTCCTTATCCTGGGCCAGCGGCCCAAGGCGGAAATGCCCGGCTTCTGGTGCGCCACCGACGCGAGTTTGATTCTGCTCAAGCGGAGCGACACGTTCAAGAAAGTGCTGCCCTCGAAAATGGCCGAGGCCATGGCGATGCAATGCCCGATAATTCTGGGCGTCGAAGGCGAGGCGCGGGAAATCCTCGAGGAGGCCGAAGCCGGAATAGCGATTGCGCCGGAGGATGCCCGGCAACTCGCGGACGCAATGCTGAGACTTGCCGACGATCCAGCGCTGGCCGCAAGCTACGGCAAGGCGGGGCGCGCATTCGCCGTCGTCAATTTCGACCGCGCCAGAGTGGCGGCGCGCTATCTTGAATTGCTCAAGGATGTCGCCGCGCGACGCCCAATCAAAGGCGCCGCGCCAATCGGCGCGGGCGCCGCCCATCCGTGACCGGAAAATCGAAATGGCGCCGCCTTGCGCGGATGATCGCCTTCGCGCGCCATGTGCCGTTCAGCCAGATGCTGCGCCGGGTCCGCCTGAACCTGCGACGAGCTTATTTCGACCGGGTCGGATGGCCCGTTCCGAACGCCGATCGATCGCTGCGCATGGCCGCGGAGCCGCCTCTACCGCTTTTCCCGCCACAAAAGGGGATGATTGTCCGAACATCGGCGGGCTTGGCGTTCACCTTTCTCGGCCGAAACCACGCCATGCCCGGAGCGGTGGATTGGAGCGCGCCCAGCCTCGCGCCGCGCGATCAGCTGTGGCGGATGCATCTACACTACATGGAATATCTCGGGGAGGTCGACGATTTCACCTTTGTCGAGCTGATCGAGAGCTGGATCGCCGCAAACTCGCCGATGCGAAAGGAAGGTTGGCGAGATAGTTGGAATTGCTACGCTCTGTCGCTGCGCGTCGTCGTTTGGATGCAACAATTGGCGTTGCGGCGCGCGAGGATTTCGCCCGCCTCGCTATCGCCAATTTTGGCGAGTCTCGCCGCGCAGATCGCGTTTCTCGCCGATAATCTCGAAACGGACATCGGCGGCAACCACTTGATCAAGAACATAAAGGCCTTGGTCTGGGCGTCGGCCTTTTTCGCAGGCGAAGCCGCTGTGGAATGGCGGATGTTGGGCCTGCGACAGCTGGGTTCCGCTCTAGGCGAGCAGGTGCTGTCGGACGGCGTCCATTACGAGCGTTCGCCGTCCTATCACGCGCAAGTCTTCGCCGATCTGATCGAATGCCGTGTGGCGTTGACCCGGGCAGCCGCGCCCGCCGCGCTCGACGAAGCTCTGCACGCGATGGCGATCGCGACGGCCGACCTCGCCCACCCCGACGGAAGGGCGGCGCAGTTCAACGATGCCGGACTTCAAATGGCCTATTCTCCGGGTGAATGTCTCGACGCCTATCAAACCCTGTTCGGCTGTCGCCCGTCGGGCCGGCGCAACTTCGCTTTCTCCGCGGCGGGCTATTTTGGGCGGCGCGCCGGCGACAACTACCTCGTGATAGACTGCGGTCGAATCGGGCCCGACGCCCTGCCGGCGCACGCCCACGGCGACATCCTGAGTTTCGAGTGGTCGGTGGCGGGTGCAAGGATCATCGTAGATCCCGGGGTCTACGAATATTTTCAAGGGCCGCGTCGCGTCGCGTCGCGTTCCGCAGCCTCTCACAATACGCTGTGTTTCGATGGCGCTGATCAGGCCGACTTCTTCGGTGCGTTTCGTTGCGGTCGCAGGCCCGATGTCGAAGTTCGCCGCCTGGAGAGCGACGCCGAACGCCTGATCCTCGAGGGCGCGCACAACGGGTTCGCCCGACTTGGCGCGCATAGCCGGCGCGTCGAAGCCAGCGACACGAGGCTCACGATCGTCGACAGGATCGCCTCAGCGGCGCCGCGCCGCGCCTCGATCGGCTTCTTATTGCATCCTGAAGTCGCCGTTGCGCAGACGGACGACGCGGTGACGCTTTCGCGCGGCCGGGCCCGGATAATCTTGCGATCGACCGCGAATATTCACTGCGAGGATGCGGTCTGGTGGCCCGATCTGGGCTATGAGACGCCGACGCATCGTCTCCGTCTGACCTGGGAAGGAGGCAATGGAGAGATCGTCACGGTTTTCGAGCTGGCGGCGAGTTCAACGCCGTCTGCCGCAACGCGTTCAACCGAGGTCTCATGAAGCAAGTTCAACAAAACTATCGAAGCGGCGAACTGAAGGTCGCCGAGGTGCCTTCTCCCCGCGCCGGTGACGGCGACGTGCTGGTGGCAACCCGCGTATCGCTGATAAGTTCGGGCACTGAACGCCAGCTGATGCAATTGGCGAAGTCTTCGCTGGTCGGCAAGGCGGCGGCGCGGCCCGACCTCGTGCGCCGGGTGATCTTGAATGTGCGCAAAGAGGGCTTCAAACCCACCCTCGAAAAAATCTTCGCCAAGCTCGATTCGCCGATTCCGCTCGGCTATTCGCTGGTGGGCGACGTCGTCGCCATCGGACGCAATGTTGCCGGCTACTCGCTGGGAGATCGCGTTGCGTGCGCGGGCGCGGGCCTCGCCAATCACGCCGAGTTCAATGCGGTGCCGAAGAACCTCACGGTCGCCGTCCCCGACGGCGTCGACGACGAGGACGCGAGCTTCGTCACCTTGGGGGCCATCGCATTGCAAGGCGTACGGCAGTCGGCGCCAACGCTGGGCGAGATCGTCGTCGTCATGGGTCTCGGTTTGATAGGACTTTTGACTGTCCAAATCCTCAAGGCCAACGGTTGCATCGTCATCGGGTTCGATCCCAACCCGCAGCGCGTCGCACTGGCCAGGACCCTCGGCGCCGATGTCGCGGTCAGCGAGGCTTTGGCCGCTGTCGCAGCCAGCCGCACCGGCGGACTGGGCGCCGACGCCGTCATCGTCACCGCGTCGTCGAAATCCAGCGAACCCGTCAATACGGCCGCCGAGATTTCGCGCCTGAAGGGGCGCATCGTCGTCGTCGGGTTGGTGGGCCTGACCATTGACCGCGAGCCCTTCTACAAGCGCGAGCTCGAACTGAGAATGTCGATGTCCTACGGCCCCGGCCGAGGCGATCCAACTTATGAATTCAGCGGCCACGACTATCCGCCGCCCTATGTCCGCTGGACGGAACAACGCAATATGGCGGCGTTCCTCGGCCTCATTCAGCAGGGACGCGTCACCCCAAAAGCCTACGTCACCCATCGCTATGTGATCGGAGAGGCTGAGCGCGCCTACGAACTCATGGAGAGCGGCGCGCCGCATCTGGCGATCCTGCTCAACTACCCCGAGAACTCCTCCCGCGTTGCGCCCGCGCCCGCCGCGCCCAAGCCGCGCACGGAAAAGTCGACATTGGGCGTCGCGTTTGTCGGCATGGGAAATTACGCACGTTCGGTGCTGCTGCCTAAAGTGCGCGACGCGCAGGGCGTTACGCTGACGTCCGTCGTCACCAAGACCGGCATCAGCGCCAATCATTCCAAGGACAAGTTCGGCTTCGCGCAAGCCGCGACCGATCCTGCGGCCGCGATCGACGATTCCGCCACCGACGCCGTCTTCGTCGCCACGCGGCACGATACCCACGCCGCCTTGACCGCACGTGCATTGCGCGCAGGAAAACATGTGTTCTGCGAGAAGCCGCTGGCGATCGAGGCCGCGGGCCTGGAAGACGCCATCGCAGCCGCGCGAGGGGCGCAGGGCGTCCTGACCGTCGGCTTCAACCGGCGCTTCGCCCCTTTGCTGGTGGCGGCGAAACAAGCGCTTGAACCGCGATCCGGTCCGCTGATGATGATCTACCGGGTCAACGCCGGCGCGTTGCCCCCAGACTCCTGGATTCAGCGCGAGGAAGGCGGCGGCCGCATCCTCGGCGAGGTTTGCCATTTCGTCGACAGCCTCGCCTATCTATGCGGCAGTCTCCCGGTGGAGGCGCAGGCGGCGTCGGCGGGCGGACAATCGGGCACGGTCTCAGCTCTATTGCGCTTTGCCGATGGATCTGTCGGCACGATCGTCTATTCCGCGCTCGGCGACCCCAGCCTGCCCAAGGAATATTTGGAGGCGTTCGCTCATGGGCGCGTCGTTCGGCTCGATGACTTTACCGAATTGACGATTCACGCAGGCGGCAAGCGGCGCGTCGTCAAGGCCAAGCAGGACAAAGGGCAGCAGCGCCTTGTCGCGGCGTTTCTCGAGGCGGCGCGTGGTCGCGCTTCGGCGCCCATTCCGCTCGACGAAATCGAGGCTGTGACGCTGGCGACGCTCGCCATCGAAGAGGCGCTGCGCGGCCTATGAGCTCCGTCGCCTCAGCCGCGACCCCGTTGCCGATCACGGTCATCATCCTCGCCTTCAACGAGGAAATCCATATCGAGCGTTGTCTTCGGCGCCTCACCTCGTGGGTGCAGCGCATTGTGGTCGTCGACAGCTTTTCGACCGATCGAACAGTCGAGATCGCTCGCTCTCTCGGCGCTGACGTTCTGCAACACCCCTGGAAGAACCACGCCGATCAGTTCCGCTGGGGACTGCAAGCCGCCGCGCCGACCACGCCCTGGGTGATGCGCGTCGACAGCGACGAATATTTCGAGGCCTCGGTTCCCGACCTCCTGCGCGCCACGCTGTCGGCGCTTGCCGACGACGTGACGGGAGTGATCGTCCAGCGGAAGTTCATATTTCTTGAACGCTGGATACGCCACGGCCGCTATTATCCAGCCAAGCTGCTGCGCATCTGGCGCAATGGCGCGGGCGACATCGAACAGCGTTGGATGGATGAGCACATCATCCTCAAGTGGGGACGCACGGCGTTGCTCGAAGGCGGCGATCTCGTCGATCACAATCTCAACGGTCTCGACGCCTGGATCGCCAAGCACAACCGCTACGCCACCTTGGCGATGGTCGACTATCTCAACCGGGAGCTCGGGCTGTTCGCCGAGGATACGCGCATTGCCGGGACGGACGGCGCCGCCAAGCGCAATCGCTTCCTCAAGAATTCCATTTACGCGCGGCTGCCGCTCTATCTCCGCGCCGTGCTGATGTATCTATACCGCTACGTCTTTCGCCTCGGCTTTCTCGACGGACGCGTCGGGCTGGTGTTTCACTTCATGCATGGCCTGTGGCTCTTCATGTTAATCGACGCGAAACTCGACGAGGCCCGTGAGTTCATAAAAAAGCACGGCCTTGAAGCCTTCAAGCAGAACCTTCGCGAAGTCCATAGAATCGAATTGTGATGGCAGGCTCCTCTTCTTCCCCCCAGCGCCGTCCGGTGGTGCTCGTGCTGCTCGGTTGCTTCTGGCCGGGCAACGATTCCAGCGGACCCAATCAGAGTTTCAAGGCGCTCGCCGCGGCGCTCGGCGATCAATTCGAATTTCGCCTCGTTGCGCGGGATCGCCCGACGGGCCCGGCTCAAGCCGCGCCGCCGCGGAACGATGGGTGGACCGATTTGGGATTCGCTCATGCGCGCTATTGCTCCATCGGAGCTTTGGGCGCTGTAGGACTTCGATCGCTCATCCAACAGACGCCGCATGACGTCCTTTGGCTGAACAGTATCTTTGATCGGGAGTTCTCGTTGCCGGCGCTGGCGATGCGGCGCCTGGGCTGGATAGAGGCCGGGCCGACCTTGTTGTCGCCGCGCGGCGAGTTTGGCGTGGGCGCGCTGAGTCTGAAGTCGTCGAAGAAACGCGCCTTTCTTGAGGCGGCGCGTCGGCTACGCTTGTGGCGAGGCGTCACCTTGCACGCCACAAGCGAGGCGGAAGCGCGGGACATGGCGGCAGGGTTGCCGGGCGTATCGCCGATCGTGGTGGCGCCCAACATTCGACTTCCCATCGACGCCGCCTCCTTCGCCGCATCCCCCGACGGCGCATTGCGGCTGACTTTCGTCGGCCGCATCGTGCCGGTGAAGCAATTGGATTACGCGTTGAATGTCCTCAGCCGCGTGCGGTCCAGGGTGAATTTCGAGATCTATGGTCCCGCCGAGGACGTCGCCTATTGGAAGGGGTGTCAGGAGCTGATCGCCAATCTCCCGCACAACATTCGTGTGCATTGGCATGGCGAGACGAGCAACGACGGCGTGGTCGCCGCCATGGCGACGACCGATCTGTTCTTTCTTCCCACCGCGGGCGAGAATTTTGGTCACGCGATTTTCGAGGCGCTGTCGACAGGCGTCCCCGTGCTGATCAGCGATCAAACGCCGTGGCGCCATCTCGCCGCGGCGAACGCGGGTTGGGACCTGCCGCTTGCCGATGTGACTCGCTGGGTCGAGGCGATCGAGACCTTCGCCACATGGCCAACCCAACGGCGCACAGAGCTCAGACGGGGCGCGACCAATCTCGCGCACCGCTGGTTCCGCGAAAGCGGAGCCGTCGAACGAAGCGCGGAGATGCTCGTCGCGTGCATGGGAGCCGCGATGTGAGCCAGACCAGACGCCTAGCGATCGTCGTCTCGCATCCGATACAATATTACGTGACGCTCTACCGCGCCCTGGCGCGATCGTCCTCGCTCGTTGTCAAGGTATTCTTCGCCTCGCGCATTGGTTTGGACGAGACGTTCGATCGCGAGATGAATGTGAACGTCGCCTGGGCGACTGACCTGACGGCCGGCTACGACCACGCATTCCTGCCCGAAGCCGATATGATCCGCGAGATCGGCTTCCGATCGGTCGACAACCCTAGCATCGGCTCGGCGCTTGGCGGCTTCCGACCGGACGCCGTCGTCATCCACGGCTACGCCATGCTTACGACGCTGCGGGCGCTCGTCTGGTCCCGCATCCATGGCGTCAAGGCGATTCTGGCCTCGGATAGTTCGTCTCACGGGTCACCCCCAGGCTTTCGTCGATGGGCGAAGCTGGCGGTCGTTCCGCCTCTGCTGCGTCAGTTCGGGGCGGCCTTGACGATGAGCGATCGCGCCGAGGCGCATCTCGCAAGCCTCGGCTATCCCCGCTCGCGCATGTTCCGCACGCCGGTGATGATCGATGAAGGCTTTTGGCGCGCGCGCGAGCGGCGGCTTGCGGTTCGTTCACAAGAGCGCTCGGCGCTGGGCTTGAGCGAGCACGATTTCGTTTTGCTCTGTGTCGGCAAACTGCATCCGCGAAAACGCATGCTCGACGTGCTTGAGGCCCTGGCGCGATTGACGGCCCAGGCTCCTGGGTCCAGGCGACGTACGCTGCTGATCGGCGGCGACGGCGAGGAGAGCGACATGTTGCGGGCCTATGTCGCCGAACATGCTCTCGACGTCCGATTCCTCGGCTTCGTCAATATCGATGGGTTGCCGGCGCTCTACAGCGCCGCCGACGTATTCGTCCATTCCGCCGAAATCGAGCAATACGGGATGGTGGCGCTCGAGGCCGCCGCGCTCGGCCTGCCCATGATTCTCAGCGATCGAGTTGGCGCTATCGGACCGACTTCGATTGCGCGCGCTGACGTCAACGCTATAGTCTATCCATTCGGGGATATCGACGCATTGGCTAGATCGATCGCGCGGTTCAGCGACGACGACGTGTTGCGACGGAAGATGGCGGACGCCTCGCTGGAAATATCCCGAGATCACAGCGGGCCGACGAGCGTCGCCGCCGTGGTCGCGGCGAGCGCTTAGCCTGCTTTGAGACCGCCGATGCAAACGCCCTTGCAGAAATTGCGACAATGGACGCTTTGGTGGCGCAATCCTCGACTGCGCGTGGCCGTCTGCGTTCTCTTGTGGGGGCTGGCGCTCATCTCCGTCATCCAGGGATTTCGCAACGCGGCGCGCTTCAGCACCGACTTCCAATGGAGCCCGACAGTTCTTTTGAGCGCGGGCGTCAATCCCTACCAGGTCGCGCTAGCGGGGAACCCCGAGGGAAAAATCCTACTGTCTCAATTGCCGCCTTATCTTCATCTGCTGTACATCGTCATGCTTCCGCTGGCCTACCTGCCGTACACGCCGGCGAAACTCATTTGGGCGATCCTCAACTTCGGTTTCGCCTGCGCATCCCTTGTCATGCTGACCCGAGTTTTTCGTCTTTCGGCGTTGCAAGGCGCGTTGCTGGCGGCGGTGTTCTTGCTGTCGACTCCCTATCGCAACACCGTCGGCAATGGACAAACCTCGCTATTATGTTTGCTCACCTTCCTGATCGCCTGGATCTATCAGAGCAGGAATGAAGCCGGCGCGGGTATTAGCCTCGGCCTCATGTTGACCAAATATTCCTTCGCCCCTGCGATTTTTCTGTGGTTTTTGGTCAAAGGCAAGCTGGCGATGCTGCTTGTGAGCGTGGTTTGCCTGACGGCGGGCTGGCTGACGTTCTCATGGATATGCCATGAGAACCCTTTCGCGACCTTGCGCCAACCGCTCAAAGTGGCAAGCCTCTTCTCCGAAAGCGAGGGCGGCGGCGACATCATGACTTTGCTGCAGTCGTTCGGATTGGATAGGCCCGTCCTCGGCGGGCTCCAACTGAGTGCGATCGTTGGAATTGTAACGTCGTGCCTGGGGGTTGCGGCGCTGAGGCTCAAAGCCGTCCGTCTGACCGAGCCCGAGTGTCTCGCCGCCCTCTGCCTCTTGTCGCTGCTGGCGATCCGCCACCTCGCCTATGACTTCGTCTTTGCAGCGCCCGTGGCGGCGCTGGCGTTTTGCCTGCCGCGGCTTTCGCAAGCATGCGTCATGGCTGCGCTTGCCTATCTCTGGTTCGGCCTGAAACTGCTGACCAGCATGGACATCTCCGGAAAGTGGGTGGAAGCGCTGAGCTTTCTTGCGCTCAGCCTCATGCTTCTCATTGTCCTCTTTGCGCAACGCCGGACTCCGAGTCCGTCCGCCGTGTCGGCAGGGGACATTGATGGCTAGCCTGAGGCGGATGACCTCGAACGTCGCGGCGCAGATATTCGCGGTCGCGGCTTCGCTCATCGACCGAATTATTCTCGTTGGTTTTCTGATTCGGGGATGGGGCCCGGATGTTTTTTCCGATTATTCGGTCATCCAATCGGCTTCGACGCTGCTATTGATCGCAGAGTTTGGCATCCAGATCTATTTTCAGAACGTCCAGCAGGCCGCCTTCGTCGCCGGAGACAAAGTCGGATTTCGACGCGCCGCCGCCATCCATTTGGGCGTCATCCTCGCCATCGTCGTGGCGTTGACCGCGATCCTGTCGCTGCTGACCCTCGTCGGCGCAACGAACGGTTTCCTGCGCCTCAACCAGATCGACATGCGCACCGGTCGTGCGGTTTTGTGGCCGATGGGGGTCGGCAACCTGCTCACGATCATCCGGTCGACCACGACGAGCATTTATTCGGCGACCGGCCATTTTGCGTTCACCGTCGTTATGACCGCGGTGGCCCTGATCGTCACCACGCTTGCATCGATTGTCGCCGTCTTGCTGGGGGCCGGACCGACAACTCTAGCGGCTCTATATCTGGTCGTGAGCGGCGCCGGATCGTTGATCTATTTTCGCTGGGACATCCGGCGCCGCTTTCCCGATTGGGTCAGCGGCCCGGCGGCGCCGACGCTCAGCGAATTGCGCGCCGCGATCGTTCATCTCAAATGGTACAGCCTGCAAGTGATCGGGCCCATCGTGTGGCTGCAAGCGCCGGTGCTGGTGTTCGACGCCTGGGGCGTCTCCGGGCGGGACATCGCTTCATTCTTGCTTATCCGCACGATGGTCAACCAGATCCGGCAGGCCTTTCAATTCGCGACGATCGGGGCCGGCATTGAGATTGCGCCGCTTGCCCATAGCGGCGATTTCCGTGGCGCCTGGCGGCTCTCCGCAAGAGTCGGACTGATGACGACGGTGCTTTGCGGCGTCATGGTCGCCGCCGTGCTCACCTTCGGGGAAGATGTCACTCGGTACTGGGTGGGGGACGCGACGCTGTTTTCCCAGCAGATCGCCATCTTCTTGCTGGCGCCGTTGCTTGCTGTCGTGTTCCTGCAACAGCCCGTCGCGCTGCTGCAATATGCAAACATGTCGCTCGCGCCGGGCTTGCAGCGTTTGTCGCAAATTGTGCTGGGGCCGGCACTCTGCGTGGTCGGTCAGAAATTCTATGGCGTGACCGGCCTGGTTATCGGGCTCGCCATTTCCGAAGTCGTCGCCAATTGGGCGCTGCTGCCCCTGCTGGCGGGCATGAAGATGTTTTCCGGCTTTTTCCGATATTGCCTCGGCGCCGCCGGCGCGGGGCTCGCCACGACTCTGGCGTCGCTGGCGGTCGGCTTTGTTCTGATGCATCTCTATTCGACGCCATCGCTCGTCGCGCTCGTGGTGAAGATGACTGTCTGGTCCTTCCTGACCCTCGTGCCGATGCTGCTGTTGACCCTTCCCGAGCAGGCTCGCCAATCGCTCTGGCGGCGCTTTGGCGACGCCCGCCAAAATCTAGTGGGGCATTGAGCGACAATGTTCTTTTGGCTCTCCAAGGCGCTGTGGACCTTCGCCGACGCCGCCAATCTCCTCCTGACGCTGGCGGTCGTCGGAGCCGCGTTGCTGTGGACGAGCGCCCGGCGAACGGGGCGCGTCATCCTCTCGATAGTGCTGGCGATTTTTCTGCTGATCAGCATCGTGCCGCTGGGCGGCTACATGTTGGCGTCGCTGGAAGCGCGATTTCCCGCCATTGAGGACCCCACGTCCGTCGATGGCGTCGTGCTGCTGGGGGGCGCCATAGACGCGGCGAACTACTATGAGCGCCGTGGCTCCGGCTTTACGAGCTCGATGGGGCGCGTCGTTGAAGCGGCGCGCTTGGCCAAACGCAATCCATTGGCGAGGCTGATTGTTGCAGGCGGGCCCGAACTCGAGCCCGGGCGCAGCGAGGCGCAAGCCACGCGCGCGTTGCTGATCGAACTTGGCGTCGCCCCTGAGCGCATCGAACTCGAAGTCCATTCGCGCAATACGTTCGAGAATGCGCTGTTCGTCAAACAGATCGCCCGCCCGCAGTCCGGCCAGCATTGGATTTTGGTGACGTCGGCGTTCCACATGCCGCGCGCGATGGGTTGTTTTCGCGCCGTCGGCTTTCCGGTGACCGCCTTTCCCGTCGATTACCGATATAGCTCCTTGACCGCGCCAAGGTTCGACTTTCTCGATGGCCTCTCCGAACTGAAGTACGCCGTTCACGAATATACCGGCTTGGTCGTCTATCGCCTGACGGGCAAGATGCAGGAGTTCTTCCCCGGGCCGTAGCTCCGGCCGCATGGCGTCGGGCTACCGCTGATGCATATCCTGCCAGATGCCGCGCGTGTCGAGCACCGCGAGGTGCCGGCGGTCGGCCAACGGCGCCATTTTGAACTGGTCGTGATCCACCAGCACGATCGCGACCTCACAGCCGCGAATGGCCTCGTCCAACTCGGTGAGAACAGCGCCGGCGCGCGCCAGCTCAAGCGGCAATCGCTTGATGTTCGGTTCGACGATCTTCATCCGCGAGCCATAGCGCTCGGCGAGCATGACGGCGATTGCGAGCGCCGGGCTCTCGCGCAGGTCGTCGACATTGGCTTTGAAGGCCAGACCCAGGCAGGCGATCGTCGCAAAGGAATTATCCTCGATGAGCGAACAGGCGCGTTCGAATGTCGTTGCGATCTTCGAATCGTTGACCTCGCGGCCGGTGCGAATGATGCGAGCGAGATCGGGCGCAGAGTCGACGATGAACCAGGGATCGATGGCGATGCAATGCCCGCCGACGCCGGGACCCGGCCGCAGGATGTTGACGCGGGGGTGGCGGTTGGCGAGATCGATCACCTCCCAGACGTTGATGTTGAAGCGGTCGCAGATCAGCGAAAGCTCGTTGGCGAAGGCAATATTGACATCGCGGAAGGCGTTCTCGGTCAACTTGACCATCTCTGCGGCGGAGGCTGACGTGGTGACGCAGGCGCCGCGCACAAACAGCTTGTAAAATCGCTGCGCCTGACGTGAGCAGGCCGACGTGAGGCCGCCAATGCAACGATCGTTGTTGATCAATTCGGTCAGGATGCGTCCAGGCAGCACGCGCTCGGGGCAATAGGCGATGGCGAGCGGCTTGGCGTCCTTTTCTCCGGAATGGGCGCGCAAGTCGGGGCGCTTTTCGTAAATGCGTTTGGCGATTTCCTCGGTCGTTCCGATCGGGCTGGTCGATTCGAGGATCACCAGATTGCCGGGCGCAAGCACGGGGCAGATGCTCTCAACGGCGGCGAAGACCATTTGCAGTTCCGGGCGCTTTTCTTCGTCCATCGGCGTTGGCACGGCGATCAGAAAGACGTCGGCCGGCTCCACGTTCGTCGAGACTCTTAGTGTCCCGTTCGAGACCACTTTCTGCACGAGGCCGTCCAGGTCGGGTTCGGGGATATCGATGGCGCCTGCTGCAATCGTCGCGACAGTCCGCTCGCTGATATCTACGCCGTGCACGTTGATCCCGCGGCTGGCGATGAGCGCGGCGGTCGGCAGGCCGATATATCCGAGGCCGACGACGCAAACATTCGGAGATCCGTTCACTGGGCGATGATCCTTGTAATGCGTTCGCTCGCATGCCCATCCCCAAACGGGTTATGCGCACGCGATACGGCTTGGTAATGCTCGCGATCGTCGAGCAGGCGATTGACCTCGGTCACGATGCGATCGGCGTCGGCGCCGACGAGGAGCGCTGTGCCCGCTTCCACGCCCTCCGGGCGCTCGGTGGTTTCCCTCATCACCAGCACCGGCTTGCCGAGTGCGGGAGCTTCTTCCTGAACGCCGCCGGAATCGGTCAAAACCAAATGAGACGCCGCCAAAAGGCTGACGAAGTCGGGATAATCCTGGGGCGGTATGACCTCAGCCCGGGGGTGTGAAGCCAACCGCGCGCCCAGCGCGTCCCGCACGTTCGGGTTTGGGTGCAGCGGCAGGACGATGGCCACATCCGGGCGCTCAAGGATGCGTTCGAAGGCGTCGCCGATTTGCCGAATTCGGTCGCCGAAATTCTCCCTACGGTGGCACGTGGCCAGAATGATCTTGCGGTCCTTGTGACGCTCGGCGAGCGTGCGACCGCGCACCGAGCAGCCGGGGTCCGCCTCGATCATCGCGCGCGAGGCCAAAAGCGCGTCGATGATCGTGTTGCCGGTGACATAGACCTGAGCCCTGGGCACGTTCTCGAGATATAGCGTCTCGGCGGCGCGAGTGGTCGGCGCAAAATGCTGATCGGCAATCTGGGTTATGATCTTCCGGTTCACCTCTTCCGGCCAAGGCCCATAAATATTGCCGCTCCGCAGGCCGGCCTCGATGTGCGAAACCGGGACCCGCCTGTAGTAAGCGGTGAGCGCGCCGACCATGGCGCTGGTCGTGTCGCCCTGAACTACGACCCTGTCTGGCCGAACGCGGTCATAGACCTCGCCGATCGCCAACAACAGCCGGGAGCTCAATTGATCCAGCGACTGGTTGGCTTTCATGGCGTCCAAATCGAAGTCTGGCTTTATCTTGCAGAACGCCAGAATCGGATCGAGGAGATCCCGATGTTGAGCGGTCACGCAAACAATGGTTCGTAGGTTTTCCTGAGCGTTGAGCCTGTGGACGACGGGGAAGAGTTTCAGCGCCTCCGGGCGAGTCCCGATGATGACCAGAATTTTCTTTTTCATAGGGGGAGGTTTTCCGTCGGTCTGGCGTGGCCCGCTTCAATCGGTGTGTCGAAAACATGATACGGGCGACCTTGCAATAGGCGGAACGCGATTCTCACTGGCTCCCCTTCCGGCTGTCCGCGAACGGCGCGCCAAATGGACTCTCCGAGAGGGCTTGCGACGTATCGACTCGGATCCGCGCTCAGCCTCCAGGATCGAATTATAGGCTGACTTGAGGCGGCTGGCCCCTTACACACTGCCGCAGGGAACCGTTGAAGGCGCGCCGAAAAGAAAATGTCGAGAGCTTCAGAGAGGTCCGCTTCGATAGCGAACCCGCCAAATGTCCCATTGGACGCCCTGACGAGCCTGCGTTTCTTCGCCGCGCTGGCCGTCGTATTTTATCATTCAGGCGCCGGATTCGCTGCGAGTTCCCGAATCGCGCCCACAATCGTCGAGAATATTCTCAACAACGGGTGGCTTGGCGTACCGTTCTTCTTCATCTTGTCGGGGTTCATATTGACATATGCGCACGCCGACATGCGTTTTGATCAGGTGCAACTCGGGCGGTTTTTCGTCGCGCGATTTTCACGTCTATACCCTGTCTATATCCTGGCGCTCTTGATCTGCATTCCGTTTGTCGATCATTTTTCTTTCGCGACAGATTGGTTTCAATTCTTTCTTCTGCAAACCTGGTTTCCAAATTCTGGAGCGACGGACTGGAATTTTGTTGCCTGGACGCTGTCCGTTGAATTGCTATTTTATGTAGTATTTCCTTTTGCCTTTGTTTTCTTTCGACGATTGTCGACCCCCTTGCTGTTGGGCGGATTGTGTGTCGCGATCGGCTTGCTGCTTTTGATTTGGCTGAACATGACTCCCCGGCTCGGCGACGGAGAAGTGGAGGCGTTCGGATTTGTATTTCACATTCCGGTGCCGTTTCTGCGGTTGCCGGAGTTTGTCTATGGGATGATTCTTGGGACGCTATTCTTGAGGAACAAGTTTATGCACTCGAACCTTACGCCCTATGTGGCGAGTTTTATCATTGTCATAGCTTCCGGTTCGTCGACTTATCCTGCAATACAGACCGTTGTTTTGCTGGCGTTCGGTCCTTTGATCATCTCTCTCGCCGCTGCATCGAAAGGGAACGTTATCCGCAAATGTCTAGAAAATCGTATCCTGGTCATTTTGGGCGGCTCTAGCTACACACTATATCTGCTGCAATTCCCAATGCGAAAATATATAGCGTTATGGGTTCCGGAACACCTGGCGATTTACGCGAGACTTGTCTTCGCGCCGGCCCTAATTTGCATCTCCGTTTTCGTGTTCTTTTGCTATGAAGGGCCGATGCGCAAGTTGTTGCGTAGAGCATTTGAGCGCGTCGCAAAAACCTGAATCCTGCGGCGTCGGCTCCATCCAAGAACACGTCGTTGAACTTGGCGTCCCCGTATACGCTCCGGTTCTCCGACTTGTCCTCCCGGATTGGAATTGGATGGCCAGCCTGTGAATAGGCGCGGACTTGGGACTTCGGTCTCCGTTCCATATAGGCAGCTTGTATAAATCAACAAACTGGCATTTTGGCGGGGTCCCAATCGACGCCGAACAGGCTTCCTTGCGGCGGTAGGTTTCGCCTTTCGGGTCGATCCACTAAGCAGCCGTCGGGTGGGGATCCTGCGGCGGCGCCTATTCACAGTTCGGACGTCGTCGGCGTCTTGGACGAACGGCGACCTGCGAAGGGGCGCTGCAGGCTCGCAATATAGCGCGCCGCGCCGCCGCCGCCGGGCGCCTTGATGGGAAACGACGATCGCTCACCGACACGCCATGACCCGTCGAGGCGACAGAATAAAGGGCGGCAGATAGGCTGGGATATTGCTGAAGGGCAAGACTTCTGGCTTCAGCGCGATGCCGAGCGTTTCGATCATGAACTTCCGGCGCCCTTCGATCCGACGCCAGGCTTCGGGATAAAGCCGGGCGAAGGCCGCACGCAGCGGTTCATCCGCAAGCGCGACGCCATCTTCCAGGTTGGAAGTAAAATACTTCGTGCCGGTCGCGGGGATGATGTCCATCTGCACCGCCATGCCGGAGCGAAATTTGGTTTCTGAACCCGGCTTGACCGACGAATGCATCCATTCGTCAATGTGAATGAGATGGCCCGGGTTGAGTTTCACGCCAAAGAACGGGTCGCCGATGATCGCGTGGACCGCATCATAAAGCGCGCCCCCTGAAACGCCAATGCCGATCGTCTCGTACCAGGCGACCACGGCGCGGAAATATGGGGCGACGAGCTTGGGAACATAATCGCGGATCTCTTCGGGCAATTCCCGTTCGTCCTCCACGAGAAATCCGCCGCGGGCGTTCATCGAGCCCCACAGACCATAGCCCATGAAAAACGGCTCGCCGCGCTGCAGCGGGCGCAGGGTCGGGCTGCCAAGGCCGACGCGGGCGCGTTCGCCGCCTGAAAGCACCGCGTAGGCGCAGCCGGGCAGGGCGTTGATCGCCATCAGGCGCGCCGCCTGCAATTCGCTCATGTCGGGGCGCACGTTGAACAGGACATTGCGCAAGCCTTGCGAACTGAACGTGCTCGAGAACTCGAAGCACGCGAGTTGCTCCACCTCATTGATGGCGCGCAGGCCGTCGCGCGGATTCATGAAGAGATGATTGGCGTTGACGATGCCTTTGGGGCCGGACAGCGCGCGCAGCGCGTCAGCCAGATACGATGGGATTTCGAGCCAATGCGAGTCAAAGCCGATGTCGTCGGCCTCAAATCCCTTCCAGCCGACCGAGCCGATCCGCATGCCAGGCGCGAGGCCGGCTGCGCGCAACTCGGCGTCAAGCGGGCGCATCCCGTCGCGCGGCTGTCCCATCAGGCTGAGAGCGGGAAACACGACCGCCTCAAAACGCCCGTTTGCAAGGGTGGCGTAGGCCATCCCCTCATTGCCAACCAGGAGGGTCGGCAGGCGGCCTGGCGCGAGAATGAGGATAGCCTCTTCAAACCGCGGATCATAGCCCGAGAGGTAGGTCATGCTGGCGGTATGTTCGCGGTCGCCGTAGACGACCAGCGCGTCGAGACCTTCGGCTTTCGCCCGCGCGAGGGCGCGGGCGACGCGAGCCTCATGCACCGCGGTCGGAATGGCCGGTTCAACAGTCGGCTCGCCGAACTCTGGCAGGCTGGCCTCGATCAGACCAACGTTGCGCGCTATCGCCATGACAATATTCCTTTTGGCTTGATGGATTTCAAATCTACGAAATGGGGTTGAGATGCTCGCTGATCCGTCCGTGATCGTCGAAGTGTGCGTCGAAGGGATCGATGGGTTGTTGGCTGCGCAAGAGGGCGGCGCTGACCGGATCGAGCTTTGCGCCAGCTTGCTCGAGGGCGGCCTGACGCCAAGCATCGGCGTGGTGCGCGCGGCGTTGCGGCTGGCGTGCGTGCCGTTCCACGTCATCGTACGGCCACGCGGCGGCGATTTTCTGTATTCCGCCGCAGAATATGACAGCATGCTTGAGGATGTCGCCGCCCTGAGGAACCTTGGAGTCGCAGGTGTGGCGATCGGCTGCCTGCTGCCCGACGGGAGGATAGACGAAGCGCGCATGGCGCGCCTCCTTGCGGCGGCGCGGCCGCTGAGCGTGACTTGTCACCGCGCTTTCGACATGACGCGCGATGGGGCCGAGGCGGTCGAGGGGTTGGCGCGGCTCGGCGTCGACCGCATCTTGACAAGCGGCCAATGCGACCGCGCCGTCGATGGCCTCGCCACGCTCGCGCGCACCGTTCGGCAGGCGCGCGGGCGAGTGAAAATCATGGCCTGCGGCGGATTGGACGCCGACAACATACGTACCGTGCTGCGCGAAACGCAGGTCGACGAATTGCATTTCGCGGCGCCCAGAATGAAGGCCGGCGGCATGACGTTCCGCAATCCCGGCGTCGGCATGGGCGGCGCGCCGCTGGAGCGGGAATATCAAATCGCCACGACCGACGCGGACGCGGTCCGCCGCACGATCGAGGCCGTGCGCGCCGGCTGATTGTTGCGGGCGCAGGGGGATCGGGCGTTGCCAATGGGGTTCGCGCAAGGCGCGCTCCTGATAGGGCCGATCCTTCAGCGCCCTGCCGACTCATCGGGGTGAGCGGACATCGACGTCTTTAGTAATGCCCATTATTAATGCGCTTTACAAGCAAAAATACCGCTGATAGGTCTTAAGGATTTAAAGGGACTGGCCGTGCCGAGCCGGCGAAAAATCACGATGAAGGATGTTGCGGCCGCCGCTGGCGTGTCGCCAACGGCCGTGTCGCGGCACGTCAACGGCCGGATCGATCTGCCCGCCCAAACCGCTGAACGGATCGACGGCGCCATCCGTCGACTGAACTATCGGCCCAATGCGCGAGCGCGGCATTTGGCGACGGGCTCGACCCGCACGCTAGGCTTCATCACCACCGATATCGGCTATCCCTTCTTTGCCGCAATTGCGAGCGCGGTGGAGGAGGAGGTCGCCAAATCCGGGTTCAGTCTGGCCGTGTTCAACAGCCGCAACCAGGTTGAGCGCGAATTGCTGTTTTTATCCAAGATCGAGGATGGACAGCTGGATGGCGCATTATTCATGACCAACCATGTCGACGATGGAACCTTGCGCGACGCCATCAACCATTGCGGCAAGGTCGTGGTGCTCGACGAGGACGTTCCGGGCGCGAAGGCGCCCAGAATATTTGTCGACAATGAAGCCGGCGGGCTCATGGCCACCCGCCATCTGATCGCCCAGGGCCACCGGCGCATCGCCTTCGTCTCCGGCCCAGAGGGCATGACGAGTTCGCGCGAGCGGCTTTCCGGTTTTCGCGCGGCCTTGGCTGAGGCAGGCTTGGTGGTTGATCCTGACCTTGTTTGCTTCGGCGTCTACGAGGAAACGTCGGGCGCGGAGGCGCTCCAACAGTTGTGGCGGGGGCCAAGCCGCCCCACCGCGATTCTGGCGACCGCCGATTTGCTCGCCATTGGTATTTTGCGCGCCGCCCGCGCCGCTAAGATCAAGACGCCGCGCGAACTGTCGGTCATCGGCTTTGACGACATGCTGCATATGGATCTGCTCGATCCCCCGCTCACCGCCATCCGCCAGTCGATCCACGAACTGGGCCGGCGCGGCGCACGGGTGTTGCTTGATCTCCTGGCGGGCAGGGCGGAGACCGACATCGCCGAGCGCGTCCCAGTCGAGTTGATTCTTCGAGGCTCGGTGTCGCCGCCAAGACTTGCGGTTGGCCCGGCGCGGCTGGTGACGTTGGCCGCGGGGAGGGAGCGGCGATGAACCTCTTCTTCATCCCCGTCTTGCAATATTTCCCTACCTTGATTGCAGGTCTAGGCGTGACGATCTACGTCTCGGTCGTCTCGATTGTCCTCAGCCTGATCTTCGGCCTGGCGCTGGCGCTCGCCCGCCGCTCGGACATTCGCCTCGTGCGCTGGCTGGCGGTGGCCTTTCTCGATGTCTTCCGCAACACGCCTTTCATCGTCCAACTCTTCTTCTTCTATTTCGGATTGCCCGTAATTGGCGTTTACTGGGACGCGCTGGACACGGGCATTCTCGCCCTGAGCCTCGCCAGCGCCACCAGCGCGGCGGAGGTGATCCGCGCTGGCATCGAGAGCGTCGGGCGCGGCGTGATCGAGGCGGCGCGGGCTTATGGCCTGAACACGTTCCAGCAGTATCGTTACATCATCCTGCCCATCGCCTTTCGCTTTGCGATCCGCCCGCTTGGCAGCGTGCTCGTCAATCTCGTTCTGACCACCTCGGTTTTGTCCACGATCACTGTGAATGAATTGATGTCGAATGCCGAGAATGTCGCCTCGGAGACCTTCCGTCCGTTCGAGGTTTATCTCGTCGTTCTCGCGCTGTTCTGGCTCGCGACCTTTGCTGTCTCGATGATCGTCCATCTGGTGTCGACGCTGTGGTTGCGGCGAGCCATCGAAGCCCGAGCTGGAGCGTAGCGGCATGTATAAATACACCGCACTTACCTGGAACGATGCGGTGCTGTTGCTAAACGGCCTTGCGATTACGTTGTTCGTTTTCGTGGTTAGTTTCGTCTTCGGAACGTTGATCGGCTTCGCGCTGGCCCTGATCCGCGAGCGGCGCGTGCCGGCGGTCTCGCAACTGGCGGTCGCTTATGTCGAGTTGTTCCGCAATTCGCCGCTGCTGGTGCAATTGTTTCTCATCTTTTTTGGTCTGCCATCGATCTTGGGCGTCAACCTCACGCCCACGACCGCCGGGCTGATTGCGCTCAGCATCAACACGGGCGCCTTCATGGCGGTGATCATCCAGGCGGCGATCGAGGAAGTGCCGCGTGGGCAATGGGAGGCGTCGCGGGCCTTCGGGCTCAATTATTGGCAAACGATGCGATATGTGGCGCTGCCGCAGGCGGTGCGCGCGATGATCCCGCCGACCGTCAGTCTGGCGGTCGGGCAATTGCAGGTCTCCTCGCTGATTTCGATCGTTGGCGTGACCGATCTCACCAAGGTCGGCAATATTCTCAACCTGCGCACGCAAGCGCCTTACCTGATCTGGTCCATTGTCGGCATCGGCTATTTCGCCGTCTCAAAGCCGCTTTCGATGCTGGCCGATTGGACGGAGGCCAAGCTGCTGCGACCGGACTTGCAGGCGACGGGCCGGAACTGAGCGATGATTGAGATCAACCAAATTACGAAAGCTTTCGGCGCGGTGACGGTGCTGCATGGGGTCTCCGCCACTTTCGCCGACGGCGAGGTCGTGGCCGTCGTCGGCCCCAGCGGCGGCGGCAAGAGCACATTGATCCGCTGCATCAACGGCCTTGAATCGCTCAGCGGCGGCGACATCAGAGTCGACGGCCAATCGGTGCGCGATCGCGCGGGCCGGGCGGCGATCCGAGCCTCCTGCGCAATGGTGTTCCAGCAGTTCAACCTCTATCCGCATCTCAACGTGCTCGACAATATCTGCCTCGCCCCGGTCGTGGTGCAGAAGAAGCCGCGCAAGCGCGTCGAGGCGAAGGCGATGGAACTGCTCCAACTCGTGGGGCTTGAGGATCGCGCCAAGGCCTATCCCGGACAACTTTCTGGCGGCCAGCAGCAGCGCATCGGAATCTGTCGCGCGCTTTGCATGGAGCCGCGCCATCTGCTGCTCGATGAAGTGACCTCCTCACTTGATCCGGAAATGACGGCTGAGGTTCTGCAGGTGATCGAGCGGCTGGCCAAGGGCGGCACCACGATGATCCTGGTGACGCATGAGATGGAGTTTGCCCGTCATGTCGCCCATCGCGCGCTGTTCTTGGAAGGCGGCCGGGTCGTGGCGGACCAACCGATCGGCGAATTTTTCGGACAGAGTCAGGACGAACGGATTCAGCGCTTTCTCAACAAGATGGTTCGGCATTAGCGGGAGCGGCTCGTGATATTGCTCACCAACGGCGAGGGGACGAGTGGGGTTGGCGAAAGCGCACGCCGACTCGCCGCCGGCGCGGCGGCGCTCGACGCAATTGAGGCGGGCGTTCGGCTGGTCGAGGCCGATCCCAAGGTGCGCTCGGTCGGACCGGGCTCCTGGCCCAACATTGCGGGCAAGTTGCAGCTTGACGCTGCGATGATGGAGGGAACGAGCCGTCGCAGCGGCGCGGTGGGCGCCCTCTCCGGGTTCGCCCATCCGATCAGCGTCGCGCGGGCGGTGATGGACCGCCTGCCGCATGAGATTTTGGCGGGCGAAGGGGCCGCCCGCTTTGCTCGCGAGATCGGCGCGGAAACGATCGCGGGGCGCGATGCGTTCGTCGATGCGCGCTGGGGCGAGGTGTTGCAGCGGCATGGCGCTTCGCGCGCCGCGCTCGATGCGACGCCCGACGCCCCTCTGATTGAGCTCGCCCACGCCGCCGCCGATCCCGAGTTGGTGCGCGACACCACCGTCTATCTCGCTTGCGACGCCGCCGGCCATTTTGCGAGCGGCGCGAGCACCTCAGGCTGGGGCTGGAAATATCCTGGCCGGCTTGGCGACACGCCGATCATCGGCGCGGGGTCTTACGCCGATTCCCGCTTCGGCGCCGCCGCTTGCACCCACACCGGCGAAATGACCATCCGGGCCGGCACGGCGCGCTCCATCGTGCTCTTTCTGCAACTCGGCATGCCGCTGCAAGAAGCGGTGGATCGTGCGGTGGCCGATCTGCGCGATCTGCGGGGCGGCCAATTGGGCGCCGTCGTCATTCACGCGGTCGACTGTGCAGGCGGCCATCGGGTCGTCGCGCTCAACGCGGCGGGTCCGGTTCCCTATTGGCTCTGGCTTCCGGGCATGTCCGCGCCCGAGCGCAGAATTGCGGCGGCGGCATAGGGCCGCGGCGAGATTGGAAGCGGCAGGAAGGACGCGAAACTGGCAAAGCGATGGATTGAGTGTGCGCCCGGCCGGCGATGATCGCCGCAGCCGGGCAGGAATCAACCAAGGGAGATGGGACATGATGGGCAAATTATTTGCAGTGGGACGCGTGCTCGCGGCCGGCTTGATGGCGGCAACGCTCGCATCGGCGACCGCCTACGCGGGCAAGCTTGAAGACATTCAAAAGGCGGGCGTCATCCGCGTCGGCGTTGGGCTGACCGGCGAACCGATCGGCTTTCGCGATGGGGACAACAACCCGGTCGGCTATGATGTCGACGTCGCGCAACGGCTGGCCGATTCGCTCGGCGTGAAATTGCAGATCACAGAGGTGTCGGGCGCGGTCCGTATCACCATGCTTCAATCGGGCCAGATCGACGTGGTGGTCTGCAACATGACCGCGACGCTGGAGCGCGCGCGGGCGGTGGATTTTTCCATCACCTACCTGAAATCGGGCATCAAGTTGCTGACGCGCGATGGAACTGGCGTGAAGTCGATGGCCGATCTGAAAGGCAAGAAGGTGATTGTCGGGCGCGGCACCACCGGCGAAGCGATGATCAAGCGCGAGGCGCCGGACGCGGAGTTGGTCTACACCGAATCGTTTGCGCCTGAAGCCATCCTGCTGCTGCAGCAAAAGCGCGCCGACGCCGCGATCGAGGATTCGACGCTGGTCGATTATGCGGCGCTGAAGAACCCCGGCCTGATCTCGCTGCCGCAAATCTACACCTCCGATCCCGAGGCGATAGGCGTCGCCAAGGGCGATCTCGAATTTGTCCGCTATCTCGACATGTTCGTGTCCAATTACATCAGCAGCGGCGCCTATCAGGCCAACTATAAGAAATGGTTCGGCCAGGAAGGCCCAGCCCTGAACCCGCTGTGGTAGGCTGGCTCGCCGATCTTCTGGCGCGCCGCACCGAAACCGCCTGATTGGCGATACGTGACCCGACGTTGCCGATAACGGACGGGGTTCGGGCGATAGGAGGCACGAGCGGACGTCCGACCGGCGTCACAGAGACGTTCGCTCGGGCGCCCGGTTCGTGGCCGCCACGGGTCGCGAACTCGGAACCCGGCCTCCGAAGTCGCATTCCCTCTCGCCGTCGACCCGGTGCGCGGGAATCAAGGCGCATTCGCGCGCTGGCCTCGAACCCCGCCGCGCGGTGCGGGCGCAAGCGAACGCGGGTCCGCTTTGCGGCTCGGGCCTGCGCTATGGCGCAAGATCGCCGTCAGCGCCTCGCCCGGCCGCGATATCCGCGTAAGCCTGCGCCGACGGCCGCCTGGGTTGAACCGGCGTGTCGGGCTCGTGCGCAAAGCGTGGCAGACCCGGCGCGCTGAGTTGCCGCCGTGGAATTTGACGCGTCAGCCTGCCATATTGGCGCCATGAGCGCATCCGCCGACAGCGTCAACGAGATCGCCACCGTTCGCATCGAGCTGAAGGACAGCGAGCCGCTGATCTGGCGCGAAGTCGATGTTCCGACTTCGGTCACGCTCAAAACGCTGCACGCCATCATCCAGGCGACCATGGGGTGGCTCGACTGTCATCTTTGGGAGTTCACCATCGCCAAGCGCCGATATGGGCTGCCGATGGATGAGGATTGGGGAACCGAGCCGCGCGTCGACGCCAGCAAGGTCCAGTTGCGCGACGTGCTGCGGCCCGGCAAGACGACGATCGACTATATCTACGACTTCGGCGATTGCTGGGAGCACCTGCTTACGGTCACGAATGTCCGATTGGGCGATCCCAATCTTGGATACCCCCGCTACGTCGCCGGCGAACGCAACGGGCCGCCGGAAGATTGCGGCGGCATACCCGGCTTCTATGAGAGGCTCGACGCGGCGACCGATCCCGAGACATCCCAACCACGCCGAGGCCAAGCAATGGCTCGACGACTATGACCCAAACGCGATCGACGTATTGCCGATCAAATACGCTCTCGGTCGTCTCGCCAATTGACGAAACGCCGAGAAAGCCCGCTTCGCAAAAAGGAAAACAAACTCCGTCCCCTGATCGGCCGAGACGCGCCGCCGTCGCGGCCTCGCCGGAGGGGCGCCTGGCGGCGGCGATGCGGGAGAAGGCGACGCTCTTTCCCGTGACTTGCGTCACTTGGTCCATCACGCAAGGTCACGCCAACGGCATGAGAACCATGCCCGGTCTTCACAAACGCCTCCCATCCGATCACCATGCGGCCCTTCTCGCTCGCGCCCCAGCCGAACTCCGAGGGATAGGCGGGCGCGCGGGCTAACCGATGACCGCAGTCCGACGACCTCGTCGTCCGCGGGCGCCGAGTTTGGTGGAACGGCATGACGCAGGCGATTTGGACGCAGAGTTACGCCGTCAACACCATCGTCGTGAACGCTCAGAAGCGGCTTGGCCTTGTCGGTCTGCTCAGCATTTTGCAAGACGTCGCATGGGCGCACGCTGAGCATCTCGGTCACGGCTATGAAACCACCATGGAGAGGGGCGCGATCTGGGTTCTCAGCCGTCAGAAACTTGTCATGGCCGATTGGCCGATCTGGCGCGACGAGCTGCTCGTACGCACCTGGATTCGACCGATCCGAGGACCGCTGGTCCATCGCGACTACGAAATGCTGATTGGCGATCGCAGAGTCGGCGAAGGGACGGCCAGCTGGCTGACTTTGGACGCGAAAACGCGGCGGCCGGTGCGGCCAGCCGCCGCCGGAACGCAATTCGAACGCCCAACCGACGGCGCGCTCGCTTCGACGCCGGAGAAGATCGCGGTGCGCCAGGACCTCACTGAGGCGACGAGATTTCCGGTGCGCAACAGCGACCTGGATTTGAATGGGCACGTCAACAATACCCGCTACGCCCAATGGATCCTCGACTCCGCGCCGTCGGAAACCCATCGGACGTATCGCGTCGACCGCTACGAGGTGAATTTTCTGACGGAGGTTCAGGTCGGCGACGCGGTGGCGATCGAAAGGGCGCCGTTCGAGGCGCCGCCGAAGCCCCTCTATTTCCTGGGAAGGCGCTTGTCGGACGGCGCGCCGGCGTTCGCCGCGCGTCTTGGCGTCGTCGCGGTCGATAGGGACTAAGCCGAGAACCGGACCTGACGCGTCCCGTCCGGCCCGATCAGCGCCTCCGCACGGGCCGTTCGCGTATGCGCTCCGGGTCTCCGACTTGTCCCCTCGGATTAGAATTGGATGACCAGCCGTCCTCTCGCACCGCCAGCCTCCAGCCGACGATGGGCGTCGGCCGCCCTTTCCGGCGGATAGACCTCCGCCACGCGAAGCGTGATTTCGCCGGCCTCGACCTGTTGGCGCAGCCGATCGAGCTTTTCGAACTCCTGCACGTAGGAGCGCACGAAGGTTGCGGTGAAACGGATATCCCGCTGAGGCGCGCCCAGGAAGCCGCGGACGGAGGTGAAGGCGCCGCCGTCGCGAACCGCGGGGATGACGCTCTCGTTGAGCACCGCTCCGTCCGCGAGCCCGTCGACCCCTTGAGGAAAGTGATCGCGAAACCGTAAGGCGACATCATCGCCCCGCAAAACAACGATGTCGGCGCCGAGCGAGGCGACCAGCTTTTCGTCTTTCTCGGACGCATCGGCGATGACCGTCAGCCCCTCGGCTTTGGCGAGCTCGATGACGTAGCCGCCGTATGCGCCTGCAGCGCCGGTCACCGCGATGACCTGACCGGGCGACAGCTTGAGCAGGTCGAGCGACTGGCGCGCCGTCAGCCCGTTCATCGGCAAGGTGCAGGCCTCCGCATGGGTCTTTCCCGCGGGGGCGCGCACGACCGATCGAACATCGAGCGCAATCTGCTCGCGATAGGCGCCATGGCTGCCTTTCGGCAGCACGATCGCCATGACGGCGTCGCCAACTTTGATTCGGTCAGGAACGCCGCTCCCAACCTCATCGACGATCCCCGCCGCCTCCATTCCCGGCACGTAGGGCGGCGGATCAGCCTTTTGCTGTTCGGCGCGTGCGCCGTTGCGAACCCAGACGTCAGTTGGGTTGACCGTCGCCGCATGGACGCGGATCCGCGCCTCTCCCGGGCCCGCGTGAACTTCAGGCAATTCGATGACCTCAAGAACGTCAGGCCCGCCGTGAGTGAAGAGTCCAACTGCACGCATCGTTTTGTCCTTCGTCCGACAGCCGGCGCGGATCTTGTGCCCGCCCCGACCATACCATGGACGGTCGCGCGACGGACAAGGCGCCGTTCCATTCGCTGGCCGAATCAGTGGCGCGACATCGCCGAGCACGGCCGCTCCGACGCCTTCGCCGGCATCCCCGCCTCCAAGGAGATCGGGGCGGCCTGCGGCTGCAGCTGCTCAAAGCCCAAGTCGAGGCCGGCGACATCGCGCTCCTGTTCGCCGAGGAGAGCGAAGCCCTGTCGCACCCCTATCTTGCGCGCGCCTGGGCCAAGCGGGGCGCCGACGCGAGTGCGCGCCCAACAATGGGGGGCGGGTTGGAGAACCGGATGTGGGGAAAGCCCCGCCACGTTGACGACGGGCGACTTTCGACCGAAGGCGTAAGAATTAATCCAAGCGCGGATTGCGCCAAACCTGGACGCCGTCGACAATCGTCATCGCTTCGAGGCTCTTCGCCTTTTGGTTGAACCTGAATTTTGCCGGCTTTTCGTTCTCCAGCATCCAGCCGGCGGAGAACAGCAAGCTGATCATTTGCCCGTCGAGAAGACGCGAATGCGTGCCGAGCACGAGCCAATGGACGCGCGCGTTGAGCTCCGTCAGAGCGGCCTTGCATATGTCGAACTCGTGTCCTTGGACGTCGATATGGACGAGGTCCCAGCGGTCTTCGCGCGCGACGAGGTCGCGCATCGGCACGATGTCGACGTCGATGAAATCGCGGAAGGATCGGCCGAGGTAATCGGCTTTTCCATCGGCCGCTTGCGCCGCCTCCAGCGGCCGCGTGCCCCAGTCCTCGCGGGAATCGCCGATCACCGGCCAGCGCGCCTTGCCGGCGACGGCGCCGACCGCGGCCTGCAACAGAACGTGCCGCTCCGCAGGAAAGCCGTTGTCGTCGAGGTTTTGGCGAAGCAATCGGTAATGCGTGGGATCGGCTTCGACGGCGTAGAGGCGGATGTCCTCGAGCCCGCGCGAACGCGCCCCGGTTCCGCCCGCCACGATCCAGGGGCCAAGACCCGCTCCCAGCTCCATCGCGACGAACCGGTCGCGCGCCGAACGGACGCTCTTGAGAACGCCGATCCATTCGACCGCTTCGGAGTGAAAATCGGCCGGAATGGGCGGAGGGGTCACCTGACCGTCGAGTTCGCGGGCGGAGCGCCAAAGCGAACTCGTGCGAATGCGACCGCCCATGAAGTCGACGACGAACCCCGGCTGGGGCGAGGCTTTCGCGTCGACGAACGCGAACAGAATTTCGAGTTCCCCCTCTTCGTAGCCGCGGAAGACATCGAGGGGCTCGGCGCTGGGGCGACGCTTGAATTCGTCGCTCGCCGCGATTCCCGCGCGAACGGCCGCGATGCCCTTTTCTTCCGCGACTTTCGTCCAGTCTCACAGACCGTCCGCGTCGGGCTCCCTGCCGAGCAATTCACGATAGAGTTGGCTCACCGCGTCGCGATGGCGTCGATGCTCAGTCGAAGATTCAGACATGAATCGCGCCCCAAATGTGCAAATCGCCGGTTCAGCGACATAGCTAGGGATGAGGCTTCCTGTCGAGTGCCGTGGCGTGTCTCGATGAGGCGAGGCGCTTGGTTTCACGGCGACCAATTGCCACGCGGTCGAGGACGAGGCCGGCAAATAGGGCAATAACCCCGACGTCGCGGCGACCAGCCGATCGGTGAACTTTAGCGCGGGAACGTCGATCCGCGGAGACGACAGTTCCATTGCAGCGCCTGTGCAAGCGCCGACCGCCCCGCCGTCCCCGCAAGCGGTTCGTAGCCGCCATCGCAGTCGCGCCCTGTCAGTTTTCATTCGACGTGCAGGCGCTCATTAATCCTAACTTAGAAGAAAATTAAATGATTTCAGGCAATTTGTTTCGCTGACAACACCAAGTCGGTCATGGAGATTTCCGTGGAGCTGGCATTTATGCTTATCACCGTCATCGTCAGCGCGGTGATGGCGGGGGTGGTGACCTATAAGATCAACGTGTCGCGGGAAAGCCAATGCTTCATCGGCCGGAAGGCGGAAGAATTATACTGTTCGGCTGAGTCCATCGACCGAGAGCTGTCGCGCTTCTTCGGCGAGCGCTATTCGCTCGTCCAATCCGATCGGCGCGCCGCGGCCTGCGGCGACGACGATCTCCAGCGCGCAGGATTGAAACTGGTCAACGCCAAGATGCTCGTCGGCTTTTATTTTCCGGCGCTGTCGCCGGCCCTGGCGCGCACGATCGCGGCGGTCACCACGGCTCACGTCAGCCTCCGCCTTTGGGAGGAGGCGCTCTCGCCGGGCCGAGACGCGCTTCTCGCCGGCCTCGACAAGGACATCGTCGCCCTGAAGGACGCGCTCGAAGCCTTCAAGGCGGCAATCATCGACAATGGCCGCAGCGCAAGCCAACGCGCGGCGTTTGCGCTCTTTCGTCGCCCCGTCAAGCCGATGATCGCCGGACGCGTTCTCAGGGTCGCCGCCTGAGGGGGCGCCGAACGCGGCCGTCTAACTGGAATCGCGTCCTCCCAGCAGGCTGCCGAGCAGGCCGCCCGCCACGCCGAGGGCCGCGCCGGCGGCGAGGCCGCCCGCGGTCGAATTGGCGCCGCTGTCGGCTCCGCCATGGGGCAGATAGCGGCCGATTTCCTCGGCAAGGTTGAGGATCGGCATGCTTTGCAGCCAGACGTGGCCGGGACCGGTCAGCGTCGCGAGAAACAGGCCCTCGCCGCCGAACAGAATGTTCTTGAAGCCGCTCACCATCTGGATGTCGAAGCCGACGCTCGGCTCGAACACGCCGACGTGGCCGGCGTGGACGAGCAGCCGTTCGCCGGGCGCGAGGTCGCGCTCGATGAGTTCGCCCGAAAGATCGAGCCAGACGACGCCGGGGCCGGTCACCTTTTGCAGGATGAAGCCGTCGCCGCCGAAGAACCCGGCGCCGAGCCGCTTCTGCCAGGCAAGCTCCAGCGTCACCGACTTCTGCGCCACCAGGAACGTCTCCTTTCGGCAGATCAGCGACTGGCCGGGCGGCAGCGGGGCGGGAACGATCGTGCCGGGAAAGCGCGGCGCGAAGGCGACATGGCCGGCGCCGCTGGCGGTGAAGTCGGTGATGAAGAACGAGCCGCCGCCGAACGAGCGCTTCAGGCCGGCGAACAGGCCGCCGCCGGTGTGCGTGTCCATCGTGACCGCGTCGTTCATCCAGGCCATGGTGTTGGTCTGGCTGTAGACCGTCTCGCCGGGGGCGAGATCAATCGCCACGGTCTGCATGACCGTGCCGGAAATCTCGTAGCGCATGGCAAAGCTCCCGTGGCAGTGGTGATTGCAACGCCGGCGCGGCGCGCCGGCGCTATTTCGTCGCCTGAATGCTGTCGGAGATCTTCCCGAGATCGCTCGCGTTGGCCTTCTCGCCGGCGGGCGAGCCCCAATAATAGAGCATCAGGAACTTGTCCTTGGCGTTGGTCCTGACCAGCGTCAGGCTGATGTTGGCCGGACCGTCCTTGTCCTTGCCGGTGAACGCCAAGTCGAAAGCGTCGAGCCCGTTGATCTTGGCGTCTCGGGTCTTCTGCGAATTGAAATCGATGTCGACGCCGCTCTTGAGGAAGAACTTCAGGCCTTCCTCGGTCGCCGACTTCACGTCGTCGGCCGCCACCGATTCGATGGCGACGTAGATCGCGCCGTCCTCCGAGGTCGCCTCGACCCCCCCGTCATAGGTCTTCGGGTCCCAGGAATCGGGAATGCTGACGGTCGCGATCGGGTTGTCGGCGGGAATCGGAAAGGTGCCCGCGTTCGCCGTCGAGGCGGCGAGGCCGAGAGCGAGCGTGGCGAGAAAAATAAGGCGCGTCATGGTGAAAGCTCCGGCAGGTTGGCGTGGAGAGGGCGTTTTGCACTCGCCCGATGACGAGGAGGCGAATGCGAGACGCGCAGCGGGCCGGCGAACCGTTCGGCCCGCCGGCGCGCCGCGCCTATTTGTCCGCGACGGCGGCGATGTCCAGCTTGCCGACGAAAGCGGCGGGATCGCTGATCGCCATGAAATCGGCAGCCTTCAAGGCGCCCCGCTTGGCCTTGATCGCGATGGTGAGGTTCTGCGGCGCGGCGATGAATTTCTGCGCTTCGGCCGCGACCTTCAGCGAGGACGGGTCGCCGCCCAAGAGCAAGGGCGCCATCTGGCCGATCATCGCCGACATCTGCTGCCTGAGCGCATCGGCGCTCGCGCCCTGCTGCTTGGCGGCCAGCGCGAGCGCCTTTTCGAACAGGCCGGAATTGACGACTTTGATCTCCAGGGCCGAAACGCTGCAGCCGAGCAGCGCCGCCATGCGGGCGCTGTTGTCGGCGCCGAAAAGCGTCGGATCAATGTCGCCGAAGTTGGCCTTCAGGCGCAACGAACCCATCTGGGCGCCTTCGATCGTCAGTTCGTCGAGCGTGAATGTCTTGGCGTCGGCCGCATAGTCGGCGCCGACGACCATCGACAGTTCGACTTTGGAATAGCCCAAGTCGGCGAGGTTCTTGCCGAACTCGGAATTGGGCGACGGCTCGACGATGAGTTCGGTGAGCTTGGTGGAGCCCTGTTTGAACGTGTCGCCGTCATAGGCGTTGCGAAGCTCCACCGTCGCCAACGCCACATGGATCGTCTTGCCGGGCGCGCTCCCCTGATCCGGCGCGACGATGTCGAGCGACTCCCAGCTCAAGTGGCCGAGGCGCCCTGTCGGGACGGTCTCCGCCGACGCGCCGACGGCCTTCAACGCGTCGGCGACATCGAGCCCCTCGAGGCGAAGCGCGCCGGACTTGACCGAGACCGGAGCGCTCGCGTCGAACTCCGGCGGCGTCCAATCCGCCGATCTCCAGGCGTTCGGCCTTGCCGGCGTCGATCGCGTCGGCGACGAAGTCGCGCAGATGGATTTTCGTGCCGTCTTTGGCGACGATGTCGATTGCGGGAATCGTGATCTTGTCGGCCTTCAACTTCTGCACGAGGGCGCGCTCGTCGGCGACCGGCGTGTCCGGCGTCAGCATCTTGACGATTTCGTCCTTGCTCAAATTGGTGTTGTCGAACTCCGCCCGCGCGATGGCGAAGGCGGCGCCGTCCTGCGCCTTGGCGGTGAAGTTCTCGATCGTGACGTCGCCGCTCTCGCCGACCGGCCAGGCGAACGCCGCCGGCGCGAAACAAAGCGGCCCCCCTGTTGTCAGCGCGAGAGCGATCAAGCGCGCGCGACGCTTGGCGCGATGGCAATGATTGGTCATGCTCCGGCCCCCTTTTGCCGACCGGGTCGTCGCGACGGGCGAGGACCACGCGCCCACATTTGCGCAGCTGCGACATTTTGGCAATGGAGCGTCCTTGGGCTCGCAAGCGCCGCCGGCCGCGCGACCTCGGCGCCCCCGGCCGCGCGGGTTCCCGGACTTCCCAGGTCGCTGTGAATGGGCGGCTCGGCGCCGCGGAGGCGGGGCCGTCGCCGGCTCGGCGAGCCCGGCCTCCATTCCCGGCGCGACGAATTCACGCTAATCCTGGGCGGCGAACGTGGAGGGGATTCGGCGATGGCGGGGCCGGCCGAACGGAAGAGAAACGATGACCTCGCGCCTTCGATCTCGGTCGAACTCATCGCCGTGTTGGTCGCCGTCGCCGAAGCGCGGCCGACGGTGATGACGATCGACGACGGCCTCGCGCTGCCTTCGGGCCCCTTCGAGGTCGGGCATCGCTCGCTGCAGTCGGGCCTGCGCGCTTGGGTGGAGCGGCAGACGCGCCACCCCATCGGCTACGTCGAACAGCTCTACACCTTCGCCGATCCCGACCGGCGCGGCGGCGCCGACGGGACGAGGGCGATCTCGATCAGCTATCTCGGGCTGACGCGCGCCGAAGGCGACGCCGCGCCGCATGCGGGGTGGCGCGGCTGGTACGATTATTTTCCCTGGGAGGACCACCGCGCCGGCGCGCCGCCCTTGCTCGGCGAAACGCTCGCGCCGAGTCTCAAGACCTGGGCGGAGGGCGCGCCCGAGGCGGCGTCGCGGGCGAGGCGTTGGCGCCGCGCCGCCATTGCCTTCGGCCTCGACGGCGCGCACTGGAATGAGGAGCTGGTGCTGCAACGCTACGAGCTGTTGTTCGAGGCGAGGCTCGTCGCCGAATCCCGTCGCGGAACGCGCGATTCGATACGCGCGGCGACCGGCCGCGCGATGAACGGCGACCATCGCCGCATTCTCGCCACCGGCATTGCGCGGCTACGCGCCAAGATCAAATACAATCCGGTGGTGTTCGAACTGATGCCGGCGACCTTCACGCTGTCGCAGTTGCAACGCTGCGTCGAGGCTCTGGCGGGGCTTCTCGTCCACAAGCCGAATTTTCGCCGGCTCATCGAGCAGCAGAACCTCGTCGAGGAGACCGGCGAGAGCGCGGCCGACACCGGCGGGCGGCCGGCCAAGCTTTATCGGTTCCGCCCGGCGGTGCGCGAGGAGCGCGCCGTCGTCGGCACAAAATTGCCGCTCGCGCGGACTTGACATTCGTTATACTCATGATAAGTATATCCAGGATATGCTCAACTTGAGTATAAAACATGACCGCGCATGTGGAACCGCCCGTTCGGGCGAACGGGCTATACGAGCGCGTCGCGCAGGTGATTCCGCCCTTCGAATGGCCGGCGTTCGCAGCCGACATCGAGGCCATCGAGGCGTTGAAGACGAGCCGCGACGCCGTGATCCTCGCGCACAATTATCAGACGCCGGAGATTTTCCATTGCGTCGCTGATTTCGTCGGCGACAGCCTGGCGCTGGCGCGCCAGGCGGCGAAGGTCGAAGCGGGCACGATCGTGATGGCGGGCGTGCATTTCATGGCCGAGACCGCCAAGCTCCTCAATCCCGACAAGACCGTGTTGATCCCCGACCTTCGCGCCGGGTGCTCGCTTGCCGAATCGATCACGGCCGAAGACGTGCGCGGGCTGCGGCGCCGCTTTCCCGGCGTTCCCGTCGTCACCTACGTCAACACCTCGGCGGCGGTGAAGGCGGAGTCGGACGTCTGCTGCACCTCCGGCAACGCTCGCCGGGTCGTCGAATCGCTCGGCGCGCCGCGGGTCATCATGCTGCCTGACAAGTATCTGGCGGCAAACGTCGCCAAGCAGACGCGCGTCGAAATCATCCCCTGGGACGGGGCCTGCGAAGTGCACGAGCGCTTCACCCGCGCCGACGTGCGCGAGTTGCGCGAGGGCCATCCGGGCGTCGTCGTGCTCGCCCATCCCGAGTGTCCGCCGGAGGTGGTCGACGAAGCCGACTTCGCCGGTTCGACCGCCGAGATGTCGGCCTATGTCGAGAGGCGCAGGCCGCGGCAGGTCGTACTTCTGACGGAATGCTCGATGAGCGACAACGTCGCGGTTCGTCATCCCGAGGTCGATTTCGTCCGCCCGTGCAACCTCTGCCCGCACATGAAACGGATCACGCTCGCCAACATCCGGCGGGCGCTGGAGGAGAACCGTCACGAGG
>CAVWKL010000099.1:0-64684 GCA_963755075.1 uncultured Alphaproteobacteria bacterium | reverse complement strand
ACGAGTTCATCACCACCTTCATCGAGGACAACGCGCGGCTCGCCGCGACGATTTCCGAACAATATCTCTTCGTCTGAAGTCCCTTCAGCGCCCAACGCCAACCCGAGAGCGCGCCGCGCATGCGAATCCGGATTCTCACCAAACGACCTACGCTTATGCGCCGGCGGCCCGGTCGGTGATCCAGAACCTGAGACTGACGCCGCGCAGTTTCGATTCGCAATACGTGCTGCGCTGGCGCGTCGGGGTCGACGTCGACTGCTCGTTGCGCCAGAGCGAGGATTCGCTCGGCAACGTCATGCACGCCTTTTCCTATCAGGGCGCAATCGAGCGCTTCACCGTTTCCGCCGTCGGCGAGGTGGCGACCGCCGAGGCGGTCGGCGTCGTGCGCGGCGCGGTCGAGCCGCTTCCGTCGGCGATGTTCCTGCGCGCCAGCCCGCTCGCCCAGGCCAATGGCGTTTTGCGCGAATTCGCCCTGGAGGCGATTGGGGCGGCGACCGACCCCCTCGAGCGGTTGCACCGTCTGATGGGCGCGATCCACGCCGCAATGACGTTCGACCCCGAGGCGATGGAGGCCAAGGGCGGGGCCGGCGAGGCGTTCGCCCTGCGGCGCGGCGGCGCGCCGGACTTCGCGCATGTGTTCATCGCTTGCGCGCGCTGGCTCGGCGTTCCCGCGCGGTTCGTCAGCGGCTATCTCGCGCCGCCCGACGCGCCGCCGCCGCAGGGCCTCTTCGCCTGGGCGGAGGCCGAGGCGCCGGTGCTCGGTTGGGTCGCCTTCGATCCCGCGCGCAATCAGTGCGCCGACGAGGCCTACGTCCGCGTCGCCGTCGGCTTCGACGCGCTCGGCGCGGCGCCCTTCCGGGCCGCCCAGTCGGGCGGCGGCGGCGAGACGGTCAGCGCCGCGGTGATGATCGAACAGGCGGCGGGGCAGAGCCAGAATTGAGGGCGTCGGCGCTCTCTGTTCGGGACGACCGCGGCTGCCCCGCCGCGATGGGCTCCCCATCCGCTCAAGCCGACAGCGCACGCCCTAGCGTCGATAGGCCGCAACCGGCCAATCATTGTATTTCACTTGCAAATATGCAAAATGCGACACGGCCAGCGCGATAAGACCGACCAACGGGCTGATTGAAGCGGGCTTGGCTCTCGGGGGGGGGGGGGAACGTGACGCTGCAGGCGAAGCTGATGTGGGCCGGCATTGCCGCGCTCGGGGTGATCTCGTTCGCCATTGTCGCGCTGACGCGCGGGGAACCGGTGAACGCCGCCTGGCTGGTGATCGCCTCGGTCTGCATCTACGTCATCGCCTATCGATTTTATGGCCTCTTCGTCGCCAACGTCGCGCTCGGCGTCGACGCGGGGCGGCAGACGCCGGCCTACCGGCGCAACGACGGCCTCGATTACGTGCCGACCAACCGTTACGTGCTGTTCGGCCACCATTTCGCCGCGATCGCCGGCGCCGGGCCGCTGGTCGGCCCGGTTCTGGCGGCGCAGATGGGCTATCTGCCGGGCACGTTGTGGATTCTCGTCGGCGTCGTCTTCGCTGGCGCGGTCCAGGACATGACCGTGCTGTTCCTCTCCACCCGGCGCGACGGCCGCTCGCTCGGCGACATGATCCGCTCCGAGATCGGCCCGGTCGCCGGAGGCGTCGCCAGCTTCGGCGTGCTGTTGATTTGCGTCATCCTTCTCGCCGTCCTCGCCCTTGTCGTGGTCAAGGCGCTGACGGGAAGCCCATGGGGCGTCTTCACGGTCTTCTGCACCGTTCCGATCGCGCTGATCATGGGCGTCCACAGTCGTTTCATCCGGCCGGGGCGCATCGGCGAGATGTCCGCCATCGGCGCGGTCCTCTTGCTGGCGGCGCTGGTCTTCGGCCGCACCGTCGCCGAGAATCCGGCGCTGGCTCCCTATTTCAATCTCTCCGACCGGACGCTGGCGCTGACGATCATCGGTTACGGCTTCGTCGCCTCGGTGCTGCCGGTATGGCTGTTGCTGGCGCCGAGGGACTATCTCTCGACATTCCTGAAAGTCGGCACGATCGGGCTGCTGGCGGTCGGCATCGTCATCGTTCGTCCCGATCTGCAGATGCCGGCGGTGACGCGCTATATCGACGGCAGTGGGCCGGTGTGGGCGGGCGGGCTGTTTCCGTTCCTCTTCATCACCATCGCCTGCGGCTCGGTGTCGGGCTGGCACGCGCTCATTTCCTCCGGCACGACGCCGAAAATGATCGAGAACGAGAGCCAAATTCCCTTCATCGGCTATGGCGGCATGTTGATGGAGTCGCTCGTCGCCATCATGGCGATGATCGGCGCCTCGGTGCTGCATCCGGGCGTCTATTTCGCGATGAACAGCGGGGCGGGGCTCATCGGCACAACCGCCGATTCCGCGTCGCAGGCGATCTCGTCCTGGGGCTTCGTCGTCACGCCCGACGTTCTGACCCAGATCGCCCATGACGTGGGCGAAACCAGCATCCTGTCGCGCACCGGCGGCGCGCCGACGCTGGCCGTCGGCATGGCGAGCATCCTGGCGAGTTTCCTCGGCGGACGCGCGCTGATGGGCGTCTGGTATCATTTCATCATTCTGTTCGAGGCTTTGTTCATCCTGACCACCGTCGACGCCGGCACCCGCGTCCTGCGCTTCATGATCCAGGATTTCGTCGGCGCCGTCGTTCCGACATTCAAAGAGACGAAGTCCTGGGCCAACAACCTCATCGGCTCGGCGGTGGCGTGCCTGCTGTGGGGTTACATCCTCTATCAGGGCGTCATCGACCCCTACGGCGGCATTTACACGCTGTGGCCGCTGTTCGGCGCCTCCAACCAGATGCTCGCCGCCATCGCGCTGACGCTGTGCACCGTCATCTTGTTCAAGATGAAGCGCCAGCGCTTCGCGCTCGTCACCATCGCGCCGACCGCGTGGCTCGTCGTGACGACGGTCACCGCGGGGCTGGAAAAAGTCTTCAGCCCCGATCCGGCCGTCGGGTTTGTCAGCCACGCCTGGCGGTTTGGAAGCGCTGTCGCAGGGCAAGATTCTGGCGCCGGCGAAGACGATGGAGACGATGAGCCGAGTTGTTTTCAACGACTATGTCGACGCGGCGTTGGCCGCTCTGTTTGTCGGCGTCGTCGTGACGATGGTGATCTACGGCGTGATCGAGGCCCGCAGGGCGCTCGGCAGCGCCAAGATCACCGCGGTCGAAATCGGCGGCGCGGCGATGGCGGGAGGCGCGCGTTGACGGAAACGACGAGGTTCCGGTTCGCCTGCGAGATGGCGGTCAAGACGGCGCGCCTGATGGTCGGCGTGCCCGACTACGAGACCTATGTGGCCCATCGCCAGGCCAATCACGCGGGCCAGCCGATCATGACCTACGCGGAGTTCTTCCGCGAGCGTCAGGAGGCCCGCTACGCCGTCGGCAAGGGCCGCTTCCGCGGCTGCTGCTGAGCGGCCCCTGGCTCGCTGTCGAGCCGCTCCGCGAGGACATTTGTCCACATCAGCCCGCCGCTTCTTGCCGGTCGGGTCAGAAAACTCGCCTGGCGAAGCCAAACGCCGCGATCGGCGAACGGACCGCTTCCGGGTCAGCCAGGGCAGGGCGAGACGTCACGAAACGCCGCGCCTCGCAGCGATGGCGCGCAGCCCGCAACGCCGTCCCGTAAGCAGCCTCCAGTTCGATCGAAGCGGGGCGGATCCCCGGGTCTGATCGAGGGCAACCAGACTGTGGAGACTGTCGATGACACGGCAAACCTTCTTCGCCATAGCGACCGGCGCGGCCCTGCTTTCTCTCGCCCTTTGCGGCGAGGCCATGGCGGCGCGCACCAGCGGCAACTCGCCGGGGGGGCCGGCAGGCCCGGGGAGCGGGCCCGGGCCCGGGACCAGCGCCGGTCACGGCGGCGATCCCACGCTGCGCGGCTGTGGCGGCCAGGCCGACGACCTCGGCCTCGATGGCCCAGCGCGCCGCGATTTCATGTGGAAGTGCGAACGCGGGCAACGGCTCTGAGCCGACGACGGCGCGGCGACGAAGCGAGGTCGGATTGCGCCGTCCCTCGCTCCGCCGACCAACAATGTCACCGCGCCGGCGCGGCCGCCGTCGCCGGATGAGCGGTCCCGCTCGTCGGGTCGGTCTGCCTGGCGAGCAGGCAAACCGCCGCGGCGGCGATGAGGTCGAATATCGCCAGCACGACGAACAGCGGGCTGTAACCGACTTGGGTCACCAAGACGCCGAAGACCAACGTGAATGCGGTGGCGCCGAGGTAACCCATCATCCCGCCCATGCCGGTGACGGTCGCCACTTCCTTCTTGCCGAACATGTCCGAGGTCGCCGCGTAAAGCGCTCCCGACAAAGTCTGGTGCGCTTTACGCGGCGACCTCGGACATTTTAAAAAAGAAGGAAGTGGCGACCGTCACCGGCATGGGCGGGATGATGGGTTACCTCGGCGCCGCCGTATTAGCCGTTGGTCTTCGGCGTCTTGGTGACCCAGAATCCGGTTACAGCCGGCTGCTTCGTCGTGCTGGCGATATTCGACCTCCATCGCCGCCGCGGAGCGTTTGCCTGCTCGCCAGGCAGACCCGACCCGACGAGCGGGACCGCTTAATCCGGCGACGATTGCAGCGCCGGCGCGGTGACGTCATAGGTCGGCGGAGCGAGGACGGCGCAATCCGACCTCGCTTCGTCGCCGCGCCGTCGTAGGCTTCATAACCGTAGCCCGCGTTCGCGCTTCCACATGAAATCGCGGCGCGCTGGGCCATCGAGGCCGAGTGGCTGTCGGCCTGGCCGCCACAGCCGCGCAGCGTGGGATCGCCGCCGTGACCGGCGCTGGTCCCCGGTCCGGGCCCGCTCCCCGGGCCTGCCGGCCCCCCCTGCGAATAGCCGCCGCGTGTGCGCCGCCATGGCCTCGCCGCAAAGGGCGAGAGAAAGCAGGGCCGCGCCGGTCGCTATGGCGAAGAAGGTTTGCCGTGTCATCGACAGTCTCCACAGTCTGGTTGCCCTCGATCAGACCCGGGGTATCCGCCCCGCTTCGATCGAACTGGAGGCTGCTTACGGGACGGCGTTGCGGGCTGCGCGCCATCGCTGCGAGGCGCGGCGTTTCGTGACGTCTCGCCCTGCCCTGGCTGACCCGGAAGCGGTCCGTTCGCCGATCGCGGCGTTTGGCTTCGCCAGGCGAGTTTTCTGACCCGACCGGCAAGAAGCGGCGGGCTGATGTGGACAAATGTCCTCGCGGAGCGGCTCGACAGCGAGCCAGGGGCCGCTCAGCAGCAGCCGCGGAACCGGCCCTTGCCGACGGCGTAGCGGGCCTCCTGACGCTCGCGGAAGAACTCCGCGTAGGTCATGATCGGCTGGCCCGGGTGATTGGCCTGGCGATGGGCGACATAGGTCTCGTAGTCGGGCACGCCGACCATCAGGCGCGCGGTCTTGACCGCCATCTCGCAGACGAACCGCGAACCTCGTCAGCTTCCGTCAACGCGCGCCTCCCGCCATCGCCGCGCCGCCGATTTCGACCGCGGTGATCTTGGCGCTGCCGAGCGCCTTGCGGGCCTCGATCACGCCGTAGATCACCATCGTCACGACGACGCCGACAAACAGAGCGGCCAACGCCGCGTCGACATAGTCGTTGAAAACGACTCGGCTCATCGTCTCCATCGTCTTCGCCGGCGCCAGAATCTTGCCCTGCGACAGCGCTTCCGAGAACCGCCAGGCGTGGCTGACGAAACCCGACGGCCGGATCGGGGCTGAAGACTTTCTCCAGCCCCGCGGTGACCGTCGTCACGACGAGCCACGCGGTCGGCGCGATGGTGACGAGCGCGAAGCGCTGGCGCTTCATCTTGAACAAGATGACGGTGCACAGCGTCAGCGCGATGGCGGCGAGCATCTGGTTGGAGGCGCCGAACAGCGGCCACAGCGTCTAAATGCCGCCGTAGGGGTCGATGACGCCCTGATAGAGGATGTAACCCCACAGCAGGCACGCCACCGCCGAGCCGATGAGGTTGTTGGTCCAGGACTTCGTCTCCTTGAATGTCGGGAACGACGGCGCCGACGAGATCCTGGATCATGAAGCGCAGGACGCGGGTGCCGGCATCGACGGTGGTCAGGATGAACAAAGCCTCGAACAGGATGGTGAAATGATACCAGACGCCCATCAGCGCGCTGTCCGCCGAGGAAACTCGACAGGATGCTCGCCATGCCGACGGCGAGCGTCGGCGCGCCGCCGGTGCGCGACAGGATGCGTGGTTTCGCCGACGTCATGGGCGATCTGGGTCAGAACGTCGGGCGTGACGACGAAGCCCCAGGACGAGATCGCCTGCGACGCGGAATCGGCGGTTGTGCCGATGAGCCCCGCCCCGCTGTTCATGGCGAAATAGACGCCCGGATGCAGCACCGAGGCGGCGATCATCGCCATGATGGCGACGAACGACTCCATCAACATGCCGCCATAGCCGATGAAGGGAATTTGGCTCTCGTTCTCGATCATTTTCGGCGTCGTGCCGGAGGAGATCAGCGCGTGCCAGCCCGACACCGAGCCGCAGGCGATGGTGATGAACAGGAACGGGAACAGGCCGCCCGCCCACACCGGCCCACTGCCGTCGATGATAGCTCGTCACCGCCGGCATCTGCAGATCGGGACGAACGATGACGATGCCGACCGCCAGCAGCCGACCGTGCCGACCTTCAGGAATGTCGAGAGATAGTCGCGCGGCGCCAGCAACAGCCATACCGGCAGCACCGAGGCGACGAAGCCGTAACCGATGATCGATCAGCGCCAGCGTCCGGTCGGAGAGATTGAAATAGGGAGCCAGCGCCGGATTCTCGGCGACGGTGCGGCCGAAGACCAGCGCCGCCAGCAGCAGGACCGCGCCGATGGCGGACATCTCGCCGATGCGCCCCGGCCGGATGAAACGACTGTGGACGCCCATGATCAGCGCGATCGGAACGGTGCAGAAGACCGTGAAGACGCCCCATGGGCTTCCCGTCAGCGCCTTGACCACGACAAGGGCGAGCACGGCGAGAAGGATGACGCAAATCAACAGCACGCCGAAGCTGGCGACGCCTCCGGCGACCGGGCCGATCTCGGAGCGGATCATGTCGCCGAGCGAGCGGCCGTCGCGCCGGGTGGAGAGGAACAGCACGGTCATGTCCTGGACCGCGCCAGCGAAGACGACGCCGACGAGAATCCACAACGTGCCCGGCAGATAGCCCATCTGCGCCGCCAGAACCGGGCCGACCAGCGGCCCGGCGCCGGCGATCGCGGCGAAATGGTGGCCGAACAGCACGTAACGGTTGGTCGGCACGTAATCGAGGCCGTCGTTGCGCCGGTAGGCCGGCGTCTGCCGCCCCGCGTCGACGCCGAGCGCGACGTTGGCGACGAAGAGGCCATAAAATCGATAGGCGATGACGTAGATGCAGACCGAGGCGATCACCAGCCAGGCGGCGTTCACCGGTTCCCCGCGCGTCAGCGCGACAATGGCGAACGAGATCACCCCGAGCGCGGCAATGCCGGCCCACATCAGCTTCGCCTGCAGCGTCACGTTCCCCCCCCCCCCGAGAGCCAAGCCCGCTTCAATCAGCCCGTTGGTCGGTCTTATCGCGCTGGCCGTGTCGCATTTTGCATATTTGCAAGTGAAATACAATGATTGGCCGGTTGCGGCCTATCGACGCTAGGGCGTGCGCTGTCGGCTTGAGCGGATGGGGAGCCCATCGCGGCGGGGCAGCCGCGGTCGTCCCGAACAGAGAGCGCCGACGCCCTCAATTCTGGCTCTGCCCCGCCGCCTGTTCGATCATCACCGCGGCGCTGACCGTCTCGCCGCCGCCGCCCGACTGGGCGGCCCGGAAGGGCGCCGCGCCGAGCGCGTCGAAGCCGACGGCGACGCGGACGTAGGCCTCGTCGGCGCACTGATTGCGCGCGGGATCGAAGGCGACCCAACCGAGCACCGGCGCCTCGGCCTCCGCCCAGGCGAAGAGGCCCTGCGGCGGCGGCGCGTCGGGCGGCGCGAGATAGCCGCTGACGAACCGCGCGGGAACGCCGAGCCAGCGCGCGCAAGCGATGAACACATGCGCGAAGTCCGGCGCGCCGCCGCGCCGCAGGGCGAACGCCTCGCCGGCCCCGCCCTTGGCCTCCATCGCCTCGGGGTCGAACGTCATTGCGGCGTGGATCGCGCCCATCAGACGGTGCAACCGCTCGAGGGGGTCGGTCGCCGCCCCAATCGCCTCCAGGGCGAATTCGCGCAAAACGCCATTGGCCTGGGCGAGCGGGCTGGCGCGCAGGAACATCGCCGACGGAAGCGGCTCGACCGCGCCGCGCACGACGCCGACCGCCTCGGCGGTCGCCACCTCGCCGACGGCGGAAACGGTGAAGCGCTCGATTGCGCCCTGATAGGAAAAGGCGTGCATGACGTTGCCGAGCGAATCCTCGCTCTGGCGCAACGAGCAGTCGACGTCGACCCCGACGCGCCAGCGCAGCACGTATTGCGAATCGAAACTGCGCGGCGTCAGTCTCAGGTTCTGGATCACCGACCGGGCCGCCGGCGCATAAGCGTAGGTCGTTTGGTGAGAGATCCGGATTCGCATGCGCGGCGCGCTCTCGGGTTGGCGTTGGGCGCTGAAGGGACTTCAGACGAAGAGATATTGTTCGGAAATCGTCGCGGCGAGCCGCGCGTTGTCCTCGATGAAGGTGGTGATGAACTCGTGCAGGCCGTCCTGGAAAATCTCGCCCATGCTGGCGCGCTCGAGCGCGGCGAGCATGGCGCGCGCCTGGCGCTGCGCCGCGCCGCTGCGACCGTCCGCGCGCGCCAGCGAGTTCGAGCGCCCGATCGATGCTCTCGTAACAGAAGATCAACGAGCGCGGCATCGCCGGTTTGAGAATCAGGAGGTCCGCGATCAGCCAGGGCTTGACCCGATCGCGATAGACCCAATGGTAGGCGGTCGCCGCCGAGACGGCGCGCAGGATCGCCACCCACTGGAAATAGTCGAGCGAGCCGCCGACCTTTTCGCTCGACGGCAGCAGCAAATGGTATTTCACGTCGAGCAGGCGCGCCGTGTTGTCGGCGCGCTCGACGAAAACCCCCAGCCGATTGAACCAATAGCCGTCGTTGCGCAGCAGCGTGCGGTAGCACGAGCCGTCGAAATCGAGCGAGGCCTTTTTGACGTACTCGAGGAAGCGCGCCAGGGCCTCGCGGTCCAGATCCCTGCCCGCGCGGCGCGTCGCCTCGAAGCGCTTGAGCTCCAGCCAAGCGTCGTTGATCGCGGTCCATGTCTCCACCGTCAGGGCGGTGCGCACCGCGCGGCCGTTGGCGCGCGCGTTCTCGAGACAGTTGCAGATCGAGGACGGGTTGGCGCGATCGAAGGCGAGAAAATCGACGGCGTTCGCCTCGTCGAGCTCGGTGTGCGCGGCATGGAACGCCTCGTCGACGCCGACCGCGTTGAGCGCGCCGGCCCATTCCACCGCCGGGTCGTCGACCCCGCTCCTGGGCAGATATTCCAGGCGTAGCGTCGCCTCGATCATCCGCGCGATGAAGTCGGCCCGCTCCATCGAGCGCGCGAGCCAGAAGAGGTTGTCGGCCGTTCGCGCCAGCATCGCTCAGCCCTCCCCAAGCGCCGCGTCCTCGTCGTCGAGGACCCAGGTGTCCTTGGTGCCGCCGCCCTGGCTGGAGTTGACGACCAGCGAGCCTTTGGTCAGCGCAACCCGGGTGAGGCCGCCCGGCACGATGCGAACGCCGTTGGCGCCGGAGAGCACGAACGGCCTCAGATCGACGTGGCGCGGCGAAACGCCGCCCTCGAACGAGGCCGGGCAGGTCGACAGGGCGAGCGTCGGTTGGGCGATGTAGTTGGCGGGATCGGCCTTCAGCTTGGCGGCGAACATTTCGCGCTGCGCGGCGCTGGCGTGCGGCCCGACCAGCATGCCGTAGCCGCCCGAACCGTTGACCTCCTTGACGACGAGCTGATCGAGCCGTTCGAGCACGAATTTCAACATGGGCGGCTCGCGGCAGCGATAGGTTGGCACGTTTTGCAACAACGGCTCCTCGGCAAGATAGAAGCGGATCAGCTCGGGAACGTAGCTGTAGATCGCCTTGTCGTCGGCGACGCCGGTCCCGACTGCATTGGCGATAGTCACATTGCCTGCGAGATAGGCGCCGAGCAGCCCGGGCACGCCGAGAAGCGATTCCGGGTTGAACACCAGCGGATCGAGGAATTCGTCGTCGACCCGACGGTAGATCACGTCGACCCGCTTGGGGCCGAGCGTCGTGCGCATGAAGACGACGTCGTCGTCGACGAACAGATCCCGCCCCTCGACCAATTCGACGCCGAGCTTGTCGGCGAGAAACGAGTGCTCGTAATAGGCCGAATTGTAAGGCCCCGGCGTCAGCAGCACGATCGAGGCGTCGCTCGCGCTCGGGCGCGGCGTCACCGAGCGCAGGCAGGCGAGCAATTCGTCCGGATAGTCGTCGACGGGGGCGACGCGGTGGCGGGCGAACAGATCCGGCATCAGCCGCATCGTCACTTCACGATTTTCCAACATGTAAGAAACGCCCGACGGCGTGCGCGCGTTGTCCTCGAGCACGTAGAAGCCGTCCTCGCCGACGCGCACGATGTCGATGCCGGCGATGTGCACCCAGATGTCGTGGGGGGCGCGATGCCCGATCATCTCCGGGCGGTAGTACGGATTGCGAAGGATCAGTTCCTGGGGAACGATGTTTTCCCGAAGAATGGCGCGCGGCCCGTAGACGTCCTTCAAGAATAGGTTGAGCGCGTTGACGCGTTGCGTCAGGCCCGCCGCCAGGCCCGCCCATTCGCCGCGCGAAATGACGCGCGGCACGATGTCGAAGGGAATCAGCCGTTCGGCGGCGTCCTTGTCGCCGTAGACGCCGAAGGTGATGCCGATGCGGCGAAACATGTATTCGGCTTGCGCGCGGCGCGAGGCGAGGACGTCGGGCGGCGTGTCCTCGAGCCAGCGCGCGATCTTTCGGTAAAGCGGGCGCACGCCTCCGGCGCCCAGGCCCATCTCGTCGAAAGAGCCGCCGGCCCCCATTTCGCAACCCCTTCAAAACCTCGCGATTTTCCGCAAGGCAAAGCAATCTTCGTGCCGTCAATGACGCCGCGTCGCCAGCGCCAGGGCCTCGGCTCCGGTCATCGGGGTCCCCGTCGGCCAAGTCCCGAAATCGGCGGGCGCGTCCAGCGCCCCGTGCAATCGGCGCCGGTACGTCTCGCGCGTGATCTCCACCGCGCCGAGCGCCGCCAGATGGGGCGTGACGAATTGCGCGTCGAGGAGGCGAAAGCCGCCGTAGCGCAGGCGCGCCACGAGATGGACGAGCGCCGCCTTGGAGGCGTCGCGCGCCAGGTGGAACATGCTCTCGCCGAAGAAGGCCCCGCCGAGACTGACCCCGTAGAGCCCGCCCACGAGCTTGCCCTCCTCATAAGCTTCGATCGAATGGGCGTGGCCGCGCGCGAAGAGTTCGCAATAGAGGCGCACGATCTCGGCGTTGATCCAAGTCTTTTCGCGATTGGCGCAAGCCTCGATCACCGCGGGAAAATCGCGGTTGGCGCAGACGACGAAACGGTCCGACCGCACCGTCTTGGCCAGGCTCTTCGAGACGATCAGGCCGTCGAGCGGAAAGACGCCGCGCGCCTCCGGTTCGACCCAGAAGAGATGGGCGGCCTCGCGGCTCTCGGCCATGGGGAAGAGGCCGATGGAATAGGCCCTGAGCAGAATGTCGGGGGTGATCTCGAACTTCTGTTGGCGGCGCGACATGGGTGGATGGTGCGTCCGCGGCCCTGGCGCCGTCAACCGGCAACCGCGGCGGCCCGACGGGGTGCAGCGTCGCAGCCGGCTTTCCCTCGGCGGGTTAATTTGCCAATGTGCGCCCGTCGACGCCAAACGGGGAAACCATGACCAACGACGAGCCCGGTTTTTCGACCTTGTCGATCCACGCCGGCGCGAGGCCCGATCCGACGACCGGGGCGCGCATCACCCCGATCTACCAGACCACCGCCTTCGTCTTCGACGACGTCGACCACGCGGCCGCGCTCTTCGCCCTGCAGGCGTTCGGCAACATCTACACGCGCATCACCAACCCGACCACCGCGGCGCTCGAAGAGCGCGTCGCGGCGCTGGAAGGCGCGCCGGCCGCCCTCGCCGTCGCCTCGGGCCACGCCGCACAGGCGATCGTCTTCCACACCCTGATGCAGCCGGGGGAAGAATTCGTCGCCTCGACAAAGCTTTACGGCGGTTCGATCAACCAGTTCGCTCACGCTTTCACAAACTTCGGCTGGACCGTCAAATGGGCCGACGCCGACGATCTCGACGCGGTCAAGGCCGCGGTGAACGACAAGACCAAGGCGATCTTCATCGAGTCCATCGCCAATCCCGGCGGCGTCGTCACCGACATCGAAGCCGTCGCGGCCATCGCCAAAGCGGCCAAGATCCCGTTGATCGTCGACAACACGCTGGCGACGCCCTATCTCATCCGCCCGATCGATCACGGCGCCGATATCGTCGTCCACTCCGCGACGAAATACCTTTGCGGCCACGGCAATTCGATGGGCGGCGTCATCGTCGATTGCGGAACGTTCGAATGGCTGGGCGATGCGCGCTATCCCATGCTGTCGGCCGCCCGGCCCGAATACAACGGCATAACGCTCGCCGAGACCTTCGGCAATTTCGCCTTTGCGATCGCCTGCCGCGTGCTCGGCCTGCGCGATCTCGGACCGGCGATCTCGCCGTTCAATTCGTTCCTCATCCTCACCGGCATTGAGACGCTCTCGCTGCGCATGCAACGTCACTGCGACAGCGCTTTGGCGGTCGCGCGCCACTTGGCCGGACACGACAGGGTGAGCTGGGTGTCCTATGCCGGCTTGGCCGACAACCGCTATCACGAGCTGGCGGGGCGCTATTGCCCCAAGGGGGCGGGCGGCGTCTTCACCTTCGGCGTCAAGGGCGGCTATGAAGCGGGCGTCGCGCTCGTGCGAAAGCTGCAACTCTTCTCCCATGTCGCCAACATCGGCGACACCCGTTCGCTGGTCATCCACCCCGCTTCGACCACGCACCGCCAGCTCGCCGACGCGCAGAAGGCCGCCGCCGGCGCCGGGGCCGACGTGGTGCGGCTGTCGATCGGGCTGGAGGACGTGGCGGATCTGATCGCGGATCTCGACCAGGCGCTGGCGTGAGGCGGGGCGCGCCCGGACCCAGCCCGATCACGTCCGGGACGCCGGCTCGGCCGGTTCGCGATGACGGTCATGTCGTCAATATCCCGCTCTTCGCCTACCCCCCGCCGAGAACCCCCCTCGCCGCCTGGTCGGTTTCCTGGGCATAGCGGCGCGCGGCGAAGGCCTCGCTGAGCAGGCCGACGACGACGCCGGTTTCGCGCTCGGTGACGGCGAGCGTGTCGGCCTGCGCCGCGTCGAAGATCGCCAGCGCCGAGCGCGCGTCGACGTCGGGACGCAGGGTCGTCTCGGGCAGGCGCGCCACGGCGGAAATCGGACCGCCGTCCTCGTTCTCATCCAGTGGAGCGGCGTGCGCTTCGGGGACCAGGATCAATCCTCGATAGCGCCCGGCTTCGTCGACGGCGACGACGACGTGGGCGCTGCCGAGCGGATAAGCGGCGCGAAAGGCGCGCACGGAGGTCGCCGCCGGCGTCGTCGGCGGCGCGCTGACCATCAGGCGCGCAACAGTCAAATCGCGCAGCCAACCGACATCCTGGGCGCCGCGGATGGATTCGCCGCGCAGGTGGAGGCGCCACGTGGTGAAGGAATAGCCGAAGGCGGCGCGCACCGCGAGGCTCGTGGCGATGCTCGCCGCCAGCACGCCTCCCGCCACGCTGAGGTCGCCGGTGCTCTCGAGCACCAGGAACGTCATCGTCAGCGGTCCGCCGACCACCGCAACGCTCAGCGTTCCCATGCCCGCCATGATGCAAGCGGTCGGGTCGAGCGCCAGTCCGGGCAGTGCGGCGTTGACGCCGAGGGCGTAGAGCTTGCCGAGCAGCGCGCCGGCGAACAGCGAGGCGAAGAACAGGCCGCCGCGAAAGCCCGAGGCGAGCGAGACGAGGCTCGCGCTCAACTTGAGCGCGAGGAGCGTCGCCAGCGTCGCGGCGGAAAGCTTCGCCGAGAAGTCGAGCCCGATCGCGCCGTGTCCTGCGCCGAGCACCTGCGGCGTATCGAGCGCCATCGCCGCGAGCATCAGGCCGCCGAGGACCGGGCGCGCCCATTGCGGCGCGCGCGTCGCCCCGAATCCGCGCTCCAGCAAGGCGGCCGCGCGCATGGCGCCGACGCCCAGGGCCGCCGAAATGAGGCCTAAGCCCACGAGAACGAAGTGATGGCCGAGGGTCAGCGGCGCGACCGGCGGGGCGACGATGACATAGGGAGCGCCGAGCAGCGCCTTGGTCGTCAGAGTCGCCGCGAGCGCGGCGGCGAAAATCGGGCCGGCGTTGGCGAGCGAATAGGCGCCGATGATCAGCTCCGAGGCGTAGAAGGCGCCTGTCAGCGGCGCGCCGAAGGCCGCCGCGATCGCCCCGCCGGCGCCGCACCCGACCAGGATGCGCAAGTCCTGGCGGCGCAGCCGCAACGCCAAGCCGAGGTGGGAGGCGATGGCGCCGCCGATCTGAGCGTAGCCCGACTCGAGCCCGACCGAAGCGCCGACGCCATTGGAGATCACCGTTTGGGCGCAGACGATCAGGCTCTCGCCCATCGCCATCCGGCCGCCGCGCAAAGCGTTGGCCTCGATCGGATCGACCGCGCGCGGCAGCTTCCGGGCGCGGCGCCAATGCGTGATCAACCCGACGGCGAGGCCGCCGAGAGGCAACGCGGCGAACGCCGCGATCGGCGAAACCCGCGCCGCCGCGCTCAATCGCACATCGAACGGAATGCCGTAGATGGCGACGTGCGCGACGTCGACGATCGAGGTCATGGCGGCGACGCTGAGCCCGGCCAGCACGCCGACCGCGACCGCGACGACGACCAGCGACAGTTCGCTGGAACGGACGGCCGCGCGCAGGCGCGACGCGGCGGCGAGGGACCATTGCGAAACGGCGAACCTCATCGCGCTTGGCGCATGACGTTGCGAGGCGGCCGGGCCTGAGCCGTATCGTCGAGGGCCGGCGTCGTCGCGCCGCCCGTGCCGGCTCGCTCCAATCCCGTCGCCCGCCAGTGCGCGACCGCCACGGCGAACAGCAGGAGCGCGACCGCCTGATGGGCGAGCGCGAATTCGACCGGCACGAGCCGGATCAGCGTGACGACCCCGAGCCCGGCCTGCAACGTCGCCAGCGCCGCGAGCGCGCCCGAGCGGCGGGCGAGCGGGGACAGCGGCGCGCGGCGCCGCGCGGCGAACGCCAAGGCCAGCGCCGCCGCGACGACGACATAGGCGACCAAGCGGTGATCGAATTGCACGGTGGTGGCGTCGTCGAGAATCGAGCGCGGCCAGGGCGCCAGGCCGAAGACGCCGGCGGGAACGAGCCGACCTTCCATGAGCGGCCAGGTGTTGTCGATCAGACCGGCGCGAAGCCCGGCGACCAGCGCGCCGAGACCGATCTGGCAGAAGATCAGCGCGACGAGCGCCCCGGCCGCCGCGACAAAGCCCGCGCCGGCTCTTGCGCGCCGGGGACCGCTCAAGCCGACCGCGGCGTAGATCAGCGTCCCAAAGGTCGCGGTCGCGATGAGCAGGTGCAGCGCGAGGCGATCTTGCGCCACCTCCGTGCGCTCGGCCAGCCCCGAACTGACCATCCACCACCCGACGACCGGCTCCATCGCCAAAAGGCCGGTCGCGGCCAGGATCTGTCGCCCGAGCGGACCCTTGAGGCCGCCGCGGCGCCAGAACCACAAGGCCGGCAGCACGAAGGCCGCGCCGATCGCGCGCGCCAGCAGGCGATGGCTCCATTCCCAGAAATAGATGGTCTTGAAACCGTCGAGCGTCATGCCCGCGTTGAGCGCGGAATATTGCGGGATCTGGCGATAGCGCTCGAATTCCGTTTCCCAGTCGGATGGGCTGAGCGGCGGAATGACGCCGGTCACCGGCTGCCATTGCGTGATCGACAGACCGGATTCGGTGAGCCGCGTCGCCCCGCCGACGATCACCATGACGAAGATCAGCGCCGCGACCGCGATGAGCCAGGCGCGCACGGCGGGCGACGCGCCGCCCGGCGGCCGCGTTTCGCTTTGGCTCGTCGTCAGGCCGTCTTGCTGGACCATTGCCGTTTCCCAGCTTGCGTCGTTGCTCGCGGCGAGACATAAGCGATCGCGCCAGGCGCGGCAAATCCTCGACGCCGCGCCTTCTGGAGAGGCTTCGCCATGCCCGCGCGCATCCGCAAACTGATCGGCGGCGTCGTCATGATCGCCTTCATCGGGGTCTACGCGATGATCGCGATGGCGCTCGCTCAGTCGCGCCCATTGCAAGAGGCGCCGCCGCTGTTGCAGACGCTCGGTTATATCGTGCTCGGTCTTGTTTGGACCTTGCCGCTCATGCCGCTGATCCGATGGATGGAGCGCCCCGACCGGCGCGCGTGACTCGAGACCGGGACTTTCTGAGATGCGCGCGCCCTCATGAACCGCGAGCCGCCTGCTTTCGACGCCGAGTTTCGCCGACGGCTCGCGTTGCTGCTGGCGTGGCGGCGCGACGTCAGGCGTTTCCGGCCGGACCCGGTGTCTCCGGCCTTGATCGACGAACTGCTCGACGTCGCGCAGCTCGCGCCCTCGGTCGGCAACAGTCAGCCCTGGCGCATCGTCAGCGTCGAAAGCCGGGAAAAGCGCGCCGCCATCCGCGCCAATTTCGAGCGCTGCAACGCCGAGGCGCTGGCCGCCCAATGCGGCGAACGCGCCGAGCTCTACGCCCGGCTGAAATTGGCCGGTCTCGACGCGGCGCCGGTGCAACTGGCCGCGTTTTGCGATCGATCGACGACGCAAGGTTATGGGCTCGGCCTGCGCACGATGCCGGAAATGCTGGACTATTCCGTCGTCGGCATGATCGCTTCGCTCTGGCTCGCCGCGCGCGCCGCCGGCCTGGGGCTCGGCTGGATATCGATTCTCGATCCCGCCGCCGCGGCGCGCGATCTCGGCGCGCCCCCGCAACATAAGCTCATCGCCTATCTCTGCCTGGGCTGGCCGACAGAGGAGCACGACGACCCCGAACTCGTCCGCCACGGCTGGCAGGATCGCACCGGCGAAGGGCGAAAGGTGACGATCGTCTAGGGAGAATAGGCGGTCGCGGCTCAATCCTTCTTCAATGCGAACGCGACCGCCCGGCGGCCTTGCCCGCAGACCGCGGCGCGGGGGCTCGTCGCGCCCTCGCGGGTCAGGACGGCTTCGCCGCGCGACCCTGTGATCGTCGCCCTCGCGCGCCCCTAAGCGACGTTGAGCCGCCGGCCGCGATTCCACAGCATGAAAGGGGCGCCGGAGAGCAGCACTTCCAGAGCCCCCGCTTTCTGCCACAGGCCGTTCACCGATACGCGCGGCAGCGCGGTCAGATGGCGCGCGTGCTCGGCAAAGAGCATGCCCGGACGCGTCGTCACGGCTACGGCGAAGCCGAGTTGGCGCGCCAGCGCGAATTCCCGTCCGCCCGCGCTGGTCGCGTCGCCGACGGGATAGGCGAAGGCGTCGACGCCACGCCCGAGCCTCGCCTCGAGCGCCGCCTTCGACCCGGCCATGTCCTCGCGCGCCACGTCTTCCGGCCACTTCGCCAGCATGCGGTGGGTCATCGAGTGGGCGCCCGCGGCGACCAGCGGATGGCGGGCGAAGGCGCCGACCTCGTCCCAGCCCATGAACAGCGCGTCGGCGATGCCCGCGCCCCCGACTCCGGCTTGGCGCGCCAACGCGCCGACGACGTCGAGGAGTTCGGGCTCGGGGCGCGCCCGCAACGCCCAGTAGATCCTGGCGAAGGCCTCCGTCTTTTCCGCCGGCGAGCGCGTGGGAAGGCTCAGCGCAAGGTCGCCGTGATCGATCGAGACCTCGTCGAGCCGGCGCAGCGACTCCTCCAGCTCCAGCCACCACAGCCGCGCCGAGCGTTCGATGAAGCCCGGCGAGAAGAAGACCGTGAACGGCGCGCCGTGCCGCTCGAGAACGGGAAGCGCGAAATCGCGCGTGTCGCGATAGCCGTCGTCGAACGTCAGCGCGGCGAACCGCGGCCCGCCTTCGACGAGCCTTCGCCGCGCGTCCTCGAGCGACACCAATTCGAAGCCAAGGCGTCGGACAAGGCCGAGCGTCTGGTGGAGGAATTCCGGCGTGATTTCGAGCAGGCGGTTTGGCGCGAAGCCGGGCGTCGGCGGGTTCCACGGGCGTACGCGATGAAAGGTCAGGATGACCCCCTGCCCGCGCGTCGCCGGCGCCAAGGCCTTGTGAAGGCCGCTGGCGCGGAAAGCCGCAAAGCCGGCATCGATGATGAGTTTCCTTAACGCCATGGCGCGCACCCCCGCGTAGATTTACGCGCAGGATCTTGCCGAGGGTTTACCGACGAGAAGGCTCGCGCCTTTTTCGCGCCGAGGCGAGCCGCCGTAAACAATGCGTTGACGGCTTGGCCGCTAGACTGGCGGCTCTCCTCCCCCGGAGGCCCGCCCTTGTCTCCAGCGACCGCGCTCGCCCGCTCCCTCCCGCCGCCACGCGCCGCGCCTCCGCCTCGCGCCGGCGCGAACCCGGCGCGCAGCTTCGTCATCGTCGAAGTCTACGACGCCATCGAGGCGGCGCGCGGCGCCTGGGCCGAAATCGCAGCGGTTGCATCGACGACCCCCTACCAGGACTTCGACTTCGCCCGTCTGTGGCTTAAGACCGTCGGCGCGGCCCGGCGCATCGCGCCGATGATCGTCGTGGCGCGCGACGAGGCGGGCGCGGTCGTCGCGCTGCTGCCGCTTGGGGCCTATTCCCAGGGGCCGCTGCGGCTCGCCGTCTTCCTCGGCGGCAAGGACGCCAATTTCAACCTTGGCCTGTTCAGACCGGGCGTCGCCTGGCCGCGCGAAGAGATCGCCGCGCTGCTTGCCGCCGCCGCCCGGCTCGCCCGGCCCCGCATCGACGCCTTTCTCTTCGTCAACCAGCCGCGCGACTGGCAGGGAATGCTCAATCCCCTGGCCGGCGCGCCGCGCCAGCCGAGCCCGAGCTTTGCCTACAAAAGCGCCTTGCCGCGCGATTTCGCCGTCTGGCGCGACGCTCATGCCTCCAAGGAGGCGCAAAAGAAGCTGCGCAAAAAGGCCAAGCGCCTCGAGGCGATGGGCGCGCTGGCCCATTGCCGCGCCGTCGAGGCGGACGACGTCGAACGTGTCCTTGCCGCCTTCGACGCGCAACGACGCGCGCGCATGCGCGCGCTGGGAATCCCCGACGCCTACGAGAGCGCCGAGGCGCGCGCGTTCCTGCGCGACCTCGCGCTCTGCGGCCTCGCCGAGGGAAAACCCCGCCTCGAGCTGCACGCGCTCTTCGCAGCCGATCGCATTGTCGCCACGTTCGGCGCCTTGAGCGCGGGCGACCGGATGAGCGGGCTCTTCATTTCCTACGACGCCGATCCCGAAATCGCGCGCTCCAGTCCTGGCGAACTGATGGTCCAGGCGATCGTCGGCGAGGCGATCGCGCGCGGCTTTTCGACCTTCGATCTCGGCGTCGGCGAGGCGCGCTACAAGGACGAGGTCTGCGAGGCCGCCGAGGAATTGTTCGACAGCGCCTTCGCCTTCACGACCATCGGCCGCTTGGCGGCGCTCGCGTTCAAGCTTGCTCAGCGCGCCAAGCGCCGCATCAAGCGCTCGCCGCGGCTCATGTCCCAGTTCAAACGCCTGCGCGCGGCGTTCGTCTAAGCCGCGCGTTCGATCGCCGAACGGTCGCCCGAGACGAGGCCGAGCGTCGTGATCGGCGTTTGCGCCAGGGTTTCGCGCAGGCGTCGCAGCGCGCCCTCGAGCCGCGGCGCGGGCGCCACCATGACGAAGACCGCGACAGCCTCGAGCGCGGCGGCGACCTCGGTCGATCGCCAGTCCGAGGCGTGCAACACGACGAATTCGTAGCTCGTCGCCAGGGCGGCGAGCGCCTCGCCGAGGCCCTCGACATCGATCTCGCCGGCGCCGGCCGGAATGACGTCGAGGCTGGAGGACAGATCGCGGTGCAAGGCCTCCTCGAAGGTCGCGCGTCCGTCGAGAAGCTCGGCCAGCCCCGCGAGGCGTCGGCCGCTCTCGGCCTCGCGATCGAGGGCGTCGCCGAGCCAGTCCTGCGAGACGCCGAGGTCGACGAAAGCGGCGCGCCCACGCTGCGACAAGCGCCGCGCCGCGCTCAACGCCAACCCGAGCCCGCGGCTCGTCGCCTCCCCGGCGAACAGCGCCGTCAGCGCCGCGCCGTCGCGCGGGATGTCGCCGAGCCGGTCGGCGAGCGCCTCGGCGCTGGAAAAGCGCGATTCGACAGAGGGCGAGGACGCGCCGATTTCGGCCGCTGCTGGGGATTGCTCCGCCGCCCCGTCGGGCGTCGGCGTCGTTTCGGCGCGCCGCTCGCTTGCCGGCGCTTGGCGCGGCGAGGCCGCCTCGTTTGCGACGACGATGGCGTCGTCGACGAGCAGCGCCCGCGCCGCGACGACGCCGGCCGAGACGAGGAATGCGGCGAGGGTGGCCAGCAGCACGGTCGGCGCCTTCTTGGGAAAGGTCGGCGTGCGCGGTTCGCTCGCGCTGGCGATGATGCGCGCGTCGGCTGGCGCGGCGTTGTCGGCCTCGCGCGCGAGCGCCTCGCGATATTTCTGCAAGTACGATTCGAGTTGATCGCGCGAAGTCTTGGCTTCGAGTTCGAGCGCGCGCAATTGCACGTCGTCGGCATTGCCGGTCGCCACCGTCTTGGACTGTTTGGCCAAAGCGGCGCTCAGGCTATCGACTTGGGCCCCCGCCACTTTCGCGTCGTCCTCCAGGCCGAGCACGGCCTTGGCCGCCGCGAGGCGAATCTCGCCGTCGAGCCCGGCGAGTTCGCCATTCAATTCCTTCATGGTCGGATGTTGGGGCAGCAGGGTGCGCGATTCGAGAGCGATTTGCGCCTTCAGCGCGACGCACTGCTCGACATAGTGGCGAAGCGACTCGTCTTTGGCGGCGTCGGGAATCTCGTCGAGCCGGCCTTCGCGCATCATCGTGCGCAACGCCTGCGCCTTGGCGATCGCGTCGGCCTGTGCGGCGCGCGCGGTGGCGAGTTGCGTGGCGATGTCCGCGAGCTGCTGGGTCGGCACCGTCATGCCGTTCGCGGCGGCGAGCAGACCGGAATTGGCGCGAAAGGCCTCGACCTTGGCGTCGGCGTCGGCGACCTTGACGCGCAACTCCTCGATCTTCTGCGAGAGCCAGGCGCTCGCCGCTTTCGCCTCGTTCTTCTTGGCGTCCTCCTGCTCGGCGAGATAGAGCTCGGCCACCGCGTTCGCGCCGCGCGCCGCCAAGGCGGGATCGACGCTGACGAATTCGATTTGCAGCACGCGCGATTTGGCGACCGGAAACACGTCGAGGCGGGCGAGAAACGCCTCGACGACGCGATCTTCGACCGTGCTCGCTCGGCCGCCCCCGCTCAAAAGCGACCACGCCAGCGCCAAGGGATTGCCGGAGCTCGGCGGATTGAATTCGGCGCGCGCGGCCAAGTCGAGCGTCTCGGCCGCCTTGCGCGCGAGTTCGGCGGTGGCGACGGTTTCAGCCTGACTTTGGACCCCCTCGGGATCGAGAACCGCGCCCGGATCGGCGATCGCCTTGTCGGGCCGGGTGAAGTAGTTCTCCTGGTTCTCCAGCAACACCTTGGCGACGCCGGTGTAACGCGGGCTGACCGCTGCGACGAAGACGATGGCAAGACCGCACGCGGCCAGCGTCGGGACGAGAACCTGCCATTTGCGACGCAGCATCGCGCGCGACAGTCGCGTCAAGTCGATGGCTTGGCCGCGGTCCGCCGGCGCGCCGCCGTCCTCGAATCCATCGCCGCCCATCCGTCGCTCCAATTCGTCAACGCCGCCGAATTCGCCCTGTTTATGCGCGATTAAGGTTGCTGAGGCGTTAAGCGGACGCGCCGCGGCGGCCCGTTGTCCATTCGTTAACCATGCCCGGCTAAACAAAGGGACGGCAGTTCCCAATGCGCGGTCATCAGCCATGAATCGAATCCTCGCCGTCGCCCTGGCTGTAGCGCTGGCCGCCTTGAGCGGCTGTTCGGCGCCGCAATACAACGCGGCGCTCCTGCGCACGCCGATCGACGCGCCCTATCAATTGGCGAGCGGCGATCGCCTGCGCGTCATCGTGTTCGGCCAAGACACGCTGACCAATTCCTTCTCGGTCGACGGCGCCGGCAATATATCCTTGCCGCTGATCGGCCTGGTGCGCGCGCAAGGGTTGACGACGGCGGAGCTCGCCCGCGCCATCGAGGCCCGCCTGCGCCAGGGTTTCTTGCGCGAGCCTAGCGTTTCGGTCGAAGTCGAAGCCTTTCGCCCGTTCTTCGTGCTCGGCGAGGTGACCATCGCCGGCCAATATCCCTTCGTCAACGGCATGACGGTGCAGAACGCGATCGCGGTCGCCGGCGGATTCACCCCGCGCGGCGCGCAGGACTGCGTCGATCTCACCCGCATCGTCAATGGCCGGCCGGTGACGGCTTCCGTGCCGCTGACCTTCGCTGTTCGGCCCGGCGACACGATCCAGGTCCGAGAACGGTTCTTTTAGGATGTCGCGCTAGTTAAGGAGCCTTAATCCGCCGCGGGTTGCAATGATGGCCGCATCGAACGAAGCGCAAACCGACAAACTTCGAATTGTCCACGTTTTTCGCGCCCCGCTTGGCGGGCTTTTCCGCCATGTCGTCGATCTCGCGGCCGAACAAAGCGCGCGCGGTTGCGAAGTCGGCATGTTCTTCAACAGTGGCGGCAACTGCCCGCGCGTCGCCGCCGCGTTGGCCCGCATTCCCGGCGGGCTCAAGCTCGGCGTCGGCATGGCGGCGATCCAACGCAACCCCGGAATCTCCGACGTCTTCGCCATGGCGCGACTCTTGGCCTGGCTGCGCAAGGTCAAGCCCGACATCGTCCATGGCCACGGCTCCAAGGGCGGCGTCTACGCCCGCTTGAGCGGACTGGCGGGGCCGCGCGGCGGGGCCATCCGCGCCTATACGCCCCACGGCGGCAGCTTCAACTACCGGCCCGGCAAGCCGTTGCACCGCGCCTATATGCTCGCCGAGCGGCTGATGGCGCCGATGACCGACGTCTTCCTGTTCGAAAGCGCCTACATCGCCGGCCGCTTCGACGCCTTCGTCGGCGCCGCCGACGGCGTTCGCCGCATCGTCGCCAACGGGATCAGCCCGGCGGAATTCGAGCCGATCGCGGCCAACGCCGACGCCGCCGAATTGCTTTACGTCGGCGAATTGCGCGCCGCCAAGGGCATCGACACCCTGCTCGACGCGATTGCGCTGATCGGCCGCTCGCGCGGCGTCGCGCCGCGCGCCGTGCTCGTCGGCTCGGGACCCGACGAGGCCGTGTTGACCGAGCGCGCCAGGCGCCTCGGCGTCTCGGCGTTCGTCTCCTTTCCCGGCCCCATGCCGATCCGCGAGGCCTTCAAGCTCGGGCGCATTCTCGTCGTGCCCTCGCGCGCCGAATCGATGCCTTACGTGGTGCTCGAAGCGGCCGGGGCGCGGGTGCCGATGCTCGCCACCGACGTCGGCGGCATTCCCGAGATTCTACGGGCCGTTCCGCAACCGTCTCGGGCCGCCCAACGACGCCGACAATCTGCGGGCGCGCATCGAGGCCGCGCTCGACGCCTCGCCGGAGCGACGGCGGGAGGAGGCCGCCGACCTCGCCGCCTACGTCGCCGAGAATTTCTCGATCCAGACCATGGTGAATTCGGTGATGGCCGGATACGCCGAAGCCATGGCGCGACGCCGACGGCCGCTCGCCGCGGCGGGGGCCGCTTCGATCCAAACGCACACGTGAGGTCGACAATGGCTGCGTTTTCGGCAAGAGACATGCAAAAGGTCGCCGTTCCCGCTCGCAGCCCGGAACGGCCCGCTTCGCGCGCCAATGCCGACGTTCTGCGCCGGCTCGCGGCCGAACCGGCGAGCGCCGCCTACTCGCGCGTCGTCGTCGCCGGCGTCGTGCGGGCGATCGAAAGCGCGCTGATCGTGCTGACCGGGCTGGCGGTCTATTTCGCCTATGTCGTTCGCAACGTCGGGCAGCAGCCGGGCTACTTCCCCGCCATCGTCGCCGTCGCCGCGCTGTCGATCGTCACGTTTCAGTCGCTGCAATGTTACACCGTGCCGGCGTTTCGTCATCCCGTCCGCCAGATGGCCCGCGTCGCCGCCGGATGGGCGCTGGTGTTTCTCGCCGTCTTCGCCGCGCTGTTCTTTCTCAAGCTCGACGGCGCCGTGTCGCGGGTGTGGATGGCCGGCTGGTTCGCGCTGGGCTTTGCCGCGCTCGCCCTCGAGCGCGCGCTGCTGTCGCGCGGCATCGCCAAACTCGCGCGCTCGGGACGGTTGGAGCGGCGCGCCGTCGTCGTCGGCGGCGGGGAATTCGGCCGCGAATTGCTGCGCGATCTCGCCAAGAGCGACGAGGCCGAGGTGCGCATGCTCGGCGTCTTCGACGACCGGGCCGAGGACCGCGCGCCCGACACAGTCGAAGGCTACCCCAAGCTCGGCAATGTCGACGATCTCGTGGAGTTTGCGCGCGCGACGCGCGTCGACCTGGTGATCTTCGCGCTGCCGATCACCGCCGAGCAGCGCATTCTGCAGATGCTGCGCAAGCTCTGGGTGTTGCCGATCGACATCCGCCTCGCCGCGCACGCCAACCGCCTGCGCTTCCGACCGCGCTCCTATTCCTATGTCGGCAAGGTGCCGGTGCTCGATCTCTTCGACAAGCCGATCGCCGACTGGGACGTCGTGATCAAGCTGGCGTTCGACAAGATCGTCGGAACGCTCGCCTTGATCGCGCTCTCGCCGGCGCTGGCCGTGACCGCGCTGGCGATCAAACTCGATTCCCGCGGACCGGTGTTGTTCAAGCAGAAGCGCTACGGCTTCAACAACGAGCTGGTCGAGGTCTTCAAATTCCGTTCGATGTATGTCGACAAGCTCGATCCGACCGCCGCCAAGCTGGTGACGCGCGACGATCCGCGCGTCACCCGTGTCGGCCGCTTCATCCGCAAGACCTCGCTCGACGAATTGCCGCAATTGTTCAACGTCGTTCTGAAGGGCGATCTGTCGCTGGTCGGCCCGCGCCCGCACGCCATTCACGCCAAGGCGGCGGACCGGCAGTACGACGAGGTCGTCGACGGCTATTTTGCCCGCCATCGCGTCAAGCCGGGCATCACCGGCTGGGCGCAGATCAACGGCTGGCGCGGCGAGACCGACACGCAGGAGAAGATCCAGCAGCGCGTCGAGCACGATCTCTACTACATCGAGAACTGGTCGATCCTGCTCGACCTCTACATCCTCGCCATCACGCCGCTCGCGCTGCTCAAGGGCAAGAACGCCTTCTGACGGCGAGGCCGCGCGGCGCGGGCAAGGGGTTGCCCTCAGGAATGCGGGCGGGGCAGAGCGCCCCAGCCTTGGCGCGGCGCGCGCAGGCGCTCCAGCGCGAATCCACGCAGGCCGGCGACGTCGAACAGCAGCAACGCCCCGCCGTAGAGGCCGCCGCCGAGGCCAAGCGCAAGCGCGGCGGCCAGCGCGTGCGATCCGACGCCGTTGAGCGGCCGAATGACGGAGGCCATGACCAGCGTCGCCGCGGCGATGATCGCCACGTCGCGCAATTTCGGCCGCACGTCCGCATTGCGGAACGCGAGCGTCGCGCCGATGAGGAATCCGACGCCGAGACTGATCGAATAGGCGCGCGCCAGCGCGTCGGTGCTGCGCCCGGCATCGCCGAATTGCAGCAGCGCGAAATCGGTCGCCAACGCACTCAGCGCGGCGATCGTCACCGGCCAGGTGCGCCGGGTGAGCTGAAAGACCGGGTTCAACCCCGAGGACAGCGCGCAATAGGCGAAAAAGCCGGGGGCCAGTTCGAGGCTGAGACGCGCATAGTCGCCTCGATACGCCGAGGGCACCAGCAGCGCCTCGAACGTCGGCGCCATCGCGACATAGCCGGCGGCGAGCGGCGCGAGCATGGCGAACACGCATACGATATTGACGCCGATCTGGCGCTCCGCCGCCGCTCTTCCCTCGGCGCGCTCGCGCAGCAACGCATATTGGAACAGCAGCAATTCCGGCAGCGAGTTGATCGCCTGGAATAGGCGCTGGCCGAGATCGGAGGCGAGCGACAGCTTGCCGGTCTCCACCGCGCCGAGATGATCCAGCGCGACCTGCCGATTGATCAGCGCGATCAGCTGATAGATGACCAGCGAGGCGACGATCGGCTTGGCGTAGACGAAGAATTGCCAGACGTTTGCGCGGCTCGCCTGGCTCAGGCGCGCCCCCGGCGTACGCAGCGCCGGGCCGAGCGCGACCGCGGCGACGAGGCTCGAGACGGCGAGCGCGGCGACGGTCAGCGCGGCGTCGCGGCTGAAATAGGCGACGACGACGACGAAGGTGAAACACAATAGCTGACGCAAGCCGTAGAGCGCGGCAAAGGCGCGCTCGCGCTCGCGGGCGCGAAATTGCGCGCCGGCGAAATCGACGCGGTTGAGCGCGACGGCGAGCAGCGGCGTCAACGCCAGCAGCGCCGGCGTGAAGCCAAATGTCAGACCGGTCAGCGCCGCCGCCCCGACCGCGAGGAAAAGCAGCGTCATCACGCCAAGATAAGCCGCCTCGAGGCTCGCCGCGACGCGCGCGCGCGCTTCGTCGTCGCCGGAAAAGCGCAGCGAGGAATAGCGCAGCCAATCGAACGCGGCGCCGGCCAGCGTGATCGAGGCGAGCGCGACCGTCGCGTAACGTCCGAATTCGGCCGGACCCAGCAAGGCGCTGAGCACGATTCCGAACGCGAAGTTGGCGGCGGCGTTAAGGAAGAAGACGACAGCGAAGACCATCCGGGAAGGCGCTCGGTGCGAAACCTGACACGCTTTTTTACCCCTCGGCCGTTAAGGGCGACTTACGCCCGCGCCCGGAATCCGGCCGGCGCGGCCCGCCCGCTTACGCCCCGTTAACCCTAACGGACTTAGCTCTAGCAGCGGAACGTTCGACCCAGGGCGGATACACCGCGCCGCTCAGCGAGGAGTTCACCGAGATGGTCGGCACGGAGGCGTTGCGGCAATGGGCGCTGTGGGCCTTCCTCGCCGTGAGCGCCTTTGCGGCGATCGAGCCCTCGCCCTATGAGTTCATGTTCGGCGTCGCGCTCCTCGCCTTCGTCGGCGGCGGCCTGCGCTTCGACAAAGCGATGACGCCGCTCATCGTCACCCTGGCGGTCTGGAATGCGGGAGGCCTGCTTGCCCTGACGCCGTTTGTCGGGGAAGCCGAAAGCGTCACCTTCATCGGCATCACCGTCTATATCTCGTTGACCGCCATCTTCTTCGCCGCCGTGGTCGCCGAGGCGCCGACGGAGAGAATGGCCGTCATTCGTTCGGGTTACGTGTTCGCCGCGGTCCTCGCCGCCGTGCTGGGCATACTCGGCTATTTCGACGTCGCCGGCCTCGGCCCCTATTTCACCCTCTACGACAATTCGCGCGCCATGGGCCCGTTCAAGGATCCCAACGTGTTCGGCCCGTTTCTCGTGCCGCCGATCGTTTGGCTGTGCCAAGACGCTCTGTTGCGCCGCGGCCGTTCCGTCGCCACGACGGCGAAGCTGATCGTGCTGTTGCTCGGCTTGTTCCTCAGCTTCTCGCGCGGCGCGGTGGTGGACGGCGTCGCCTCGCTGGTCATGCTGTTGGGATTGACCTTCTTGACGGCCTCCTCCGCCAGGCTGCGAGGTCGAACCGTCATGATCGCGCTTCTCGGCGCGCTCCTGGTGGCGTGCCTCTTGGCTGTCATCCTCGCCATTCCCAACGTCAGGGATATGGCTCTTTCGCGCGCGTCGCTGGTTCAGGACTACGACGCCGGCGAGGAAGGCCGTTTCGGCAATCAGATCCGTTCCATACCGATGCTTCTCGAACGGCCTTTCGGATTTGGCCCGCTGCGCTTCAGCCACATTTTTCCGCAAGACCCCCACGAGGTTTTCCTCAGCGCGTTCGCCTCCTTCGGCTGGCTCGGCGGCCTGGCGTTTCTCGCCTTCGTCGGCGTCACGCTCTATTTGGGCTGGGCGCTGTCGTTTCGACGCTCGCCGCTTCAGCCGCAGATCATCGCCTTGTGGTCGGCGCTGTTTCCGCAAATCCTGCAAGGGGTGCAGATCGACACCAGCCATTGGCGGCATCTGTTCCTGATGATCGGCTGCCTCTATGGTTTCGCCGCCGCGGAGAGGCTCGAGCGCATACGGCGCTGGACCGGCGCGCCGAACTTGCCGCGCCTGCCGAGCCGAGCCGGGGCCGAAATCGGCGCCTAGCCGACGCGGACGGGCTCGAAAGCGATCGCCGCGCCCATGGCGGCCGCGGAACTCACGACGAGCGCCTCGCCGCGCGCTTCATTCCGGACGTGGCCCGCCTCCAGGACGCCTCGCACCGCCCCGATATCGGCGACCGCGACACGCGCCAGCGCGATCGATGGACCCTCGACGCCAATCGCGGCGGCGCCGTAGCGTTCGGCCAGCCTGTCGCGGGGCGCGCATTCGAGGCGCGCGCCGTCGGCCTCGACGACAAATCCGTCGCGCTCGCGCCGCTTTGCGCCGCCGACGAAGCGGCTGAGAAACTCCGCCGCCTCGCCAGGATTTTCGTGCGCGATCGCGACGCCGGCGATCCCTAAGGCGCCGTTGGGGTGGATCTGCGCCGCGCGGCTCCAGAAGTTCTCGGGAAAGCGCTGCTGGCAGACGAAGAAGCCCGACTCGGGCAGCGACGGCGTCGCGGCGAAGGCGAGCGAGAAGGCGACGTCGACCTCGCCGCCGTCCGGCCGGCGCGCCTTGCGGGCGAAATCGAAGCGGGCGAAATCGCCGATGCCGTCCGCAACGAACCGGCGTCGGTCCGCCTCCGCGTCGCTCGAACGCATCACCAGCATCGCCACTCCCTCGCGCCGCGCCAGAAACGTCGCGACGAAGCCGGCGAAGGAAAAGACGCCGGGTTCGGGCCGCGGCGGCGCGAACCCCTCCCCCAGCCCGATCAGTTCGAGAAAGGCGCCGTCGAATTGGACGATATGGTTCTCGGTGCCCCAGGGATGGCGGTTGCGCGCCCCGACCTGAAAGCCGAGACGGCGGTAGAGCTCGGCTTGCGCCGCGAGATCGCGGGCGGGAATGACGAGATGGTCGATGGCGCGCGGCATTTTCCCCTGCCCCTTCAGGCGTGCGACCGCCGGACCGGTCGATCTTGCGGCGGACGCGCGGCGGCGGTTGTGATATCCCATCCCCTGATCGAAGTCGCGGCCGACGAGCCCTGTTTGTTGGAGAGCGCCGACATGAACGTCCCCTTCGCTTCCCGCATCACCACCGCCGCCGAAGGCTTGCCGCGCCGCCGCTTCACCGTCGCCGAGGTCGAAGCGATGGTGGCGGCTGGCGTCATGGAGGAGGACGAGCGGGTCGAACTCATCGGGGGGGAGCTGGTTCCGATGTCGCCGAAGGGGAATCAACATGAGGTCGTGAAGGTGGCGCTGGTCGACAGGTGGATTCGCCTTCGCCCCGACGAATGCAGACTGGCGCAGGAAACGACGTTCCGCCTCAGCGAGGACACCTATCTCGAGCCGGACATCGTCATCTATCCCCGCGCGACGGGCCTCAAGAACCTCACCGCGGCGAATGCCCTCTTGGTGGTCGAGATCGCCGATTCCTCGCTTCGTTACGACATGGGGCGCAAGGCGGCGCTCTACGCGAGCTTCGGCGTGCGTGAATTATGGGTCATCGACGCGGTCACGCTGACGGCGCGCGTCTTGCGCGCGCCCTCGCAAGGCGGCTACGCCGAGGCGCGGGATGCCGGCGCGTCGGAGCGTCTCATCCCGACATTCGCGCCGGAAGCCTTCGCCCTGCGTCTCGACGAACTCGACTTGAGCTGAGAAAACTCGCCGCTCACGCCGGCTGCTTCAGCTTCACCACATTGTGCAGCGTCGCATCGGCCGTCTCGAAGAAGCGCTTGACGCCGCGCGCGGCCTGGCGAATGCGCTGCTCGTTCTCGACCAGGGCGAGCCGCACATAGTCGTCGCCGTGCTCGCCGAAGCCGACGCCCGGCGCGACGGCGACGTCGGCCTTTTCGATCAGCAGCTTGGAGAATTCGAGACTGCCGAGATGGCGGAACTTTTCCGGCACCCGAGTCCAGGCGAACATCGAGGCGCGCGGCGGCTCGATCGCCCAGCCGGCGGCGGCGAAGCTCTCGACCATCACGTCGCGCCGGCGCTTGTAGGTCGCGCGCATCTCCTTGATGCAATCGTCGGGCCCGTTGAGCGCCGCCGCGGCCGCCACCTGGATCGGCGTGTAGGCGCCGTAATCGAGATAGGACTTGACCCGCCCCAGGGCGGCGATGAGGCGGTCGTTGCCGACCGCAAAGCCCATGCGCCAGCCGGCCATCGAGAAGGTCTTCGACATCGAGGTGAACTCGACCGCGACCTCGAAGGCGCCCGGCGCTTGCAGCACCGAGGGCGGCGGCTCGTCGTCGAAATAGACCTCGGCGTAGGCGAGATCGGACAGGACGAAAATCTCGTGCTTCTTGGCGAACAGCACGAGATCCTTGTAAAAGTCGAGCGAAGCGACCATCGCCGTCGGATTCGAGGGATAGCAGACGACCACGGCGATCGGCTTCGGGATGGAGTGGATCAGCGCCCGCTCCATCGCGACGAAGAACTCCGGCGTCGGCTCGGCCGGCACCGAGCGGATCACGCCGCCGGCGATCAGGAAGCCGAAGGCGTGAATGGGATAGGAGGGATTGGGCGCGAGCACGACGTCGCCGGGCGCAGTGATCGCCTGCGCCATATTGGCGAAGCCCTCCTTCGAGCCGAGCGTCGCCACGACCTGGGTTTCCGGATTGAGCTTGACGCCGAAGCGCCGCGCATAATAGGCGGCTTGCGCGCGCCTCAAGCCTGGGATGCCCCTCGAGGCGGAATAGCGATCGGTGCGCGGCTTGCCGACCGTCTCGACCAATTTGTCGATGACGTGGCGCGGCGCCGGCAGATCCGGATTGCCCATGCCGAGATCGATGATGTCCGCCCCGGCGGCGCGGGCCTTCGCCTTGAGCTTATTGACCTGCTCGAAGACGTAAGGCGGCAGGCGCCGCACGCTGTGAAATTCGGACATCGCGAAAAGCTTCCTTCCTTGTCACCGCTTCGGCGGGGCCGCAGCGTCGATTCTGTTAGCACCGCCGGCGAGCGCGCCGCAAACCGAAAACGTTGGCGCAACGCCGCTTCCGGCCAACTTCCGCCCAAACTACGGCAGGGGACCGCCTGGGCGGGTCTTCGACTTCGCTTTTTCCTTTTTCGCCGCGGCGGCCTCGGCGAGGGCCTTGGCGGCAGGCGGAAAGGCGGCGCGCAAAGCGTCGTGGCGCTTGCCCACGGTCTCGAGCTCGCTGTCCATCTCCTCCAATTCCTTCTCCGTCTTGACCTTTCCCGGGGGCTCGGGGGGCGTCGTAAACGCCGGAATCGAAGCCGGCGGTTGCGGCGCACGCGACTGGACGACGAAATCGGGAGGCGGATCGACGTCGGTGGCGGCCCCGACGGCCTTCATCAGGGCGCGAATAGGCGAATCGGGCTGAGGCGTCTCCTGCGCCCGCGAAGGCGCGGCGGCGAGCGCGGCAAGGAGCGTCGCGACCACCAACGCCGGCGGCGTCGCGCGCCGACGCCCGAGCCCCGCCTTCATCGAGGAACCGTCGAAACCCATTTTTCCCGACGCCTGCCGGCGCAGCGACTCGCGCGCGTCACAAAGAGCAACTAACGTATAGCGTGAACGCAAACTAAAGGTATATTATGTCGGAAACGGGACCCAATACGCAACGCCCCGCATGAGGAAACGCATGCCCAGGAAGTCTCGGCTGCCGCCGGTGAGACACGCGCGCGCGCGCCCGCTGCTGCGCGTTTCGACGGACGATTTGCTTTCGTCGCCGGCCGAACGACGCGCGACCAGCAAAGCGACGAAGCCCACCGAGCCCCCGATCGCCGATCCGCCGGAGGCGGAGGCGGCGCCGACGGGCGCCGGCGCGTCCCTGCCAACGCGCGAGCCCGCGGCGGCCCCCGCCGCGCCTTTGCCTACGAGCGAGCTCGCGCCGACCCCCGCCACGAGCCTCGAGCAAAAGCCCGTCGCTCTCACGCCCACGGGGGCCGGGGCGGCCGGCGCGACGCAAAGCTCCGGCACGCCCCTGCCGAACTTCGAGACGCTTGCGCGCAACATCGCGCGCATGATCGAGGAAGGCGGCAAAGTGATCGCCGCCTATCTCAAGCCCCGCGAGACCGGCGAAACCGAGTCCGGGGCCAGCAGCGAAATCGCCGATATTCTGGCCTCGCTCGGCCGCGTGGCGGAATATTACGTCTCCGACGCGCAACGCGCCTTCGAGGCGCAGGCCGCCCTGTCGACGCGCTTCGTCGAACTCTGGGCGACGACGCTGCGCCGGCTCCATGGCGAGGACGCCGCGCCGGTGGCTGCGCCCGATCCCAGCGACAAGCGCTTTGCCGATCCGGAATGGCGCACCAACCCCTATTTCGACTTCGTCAAGCAAGCCTACGTCCTGACGACGCACTGGGCCAGCGATCTCGTCGAGCGGGCGGAGGATCTCGATCCGCACGCCCGCGACAAGGCGCAGTTGTACCTGCGTCAAGTGACGAGCGCCCTGTCGCCGTCGAACTTCATCGCCACCAACCCCGAAGTGCTGCGCGCGACGCTGGCCGAAAGCGGCGAAAACCTCGTGCGCGGCCTGAAGATGATGGCTGAGGACATCGCCGCCGGCGGCGGCAATCTGCGCATCCGTCAGTCCGATGCGAAGAAGTTCAAGGTCGGGGTCAACCTCGCCACGACGCCCGGCAAGGTGATCTTCCGCAACGAGCTGATCGAACTCATTCAATACGCGCCGACGACGCCGAGCGTCTACAAGCGGCCGCTGCTGATCGTGCCGCCGTGGATCAACAAGTTCTATGTGCTGGACCTCAATCCGCAGAAGTCCTTCATCCGTTGGGCGGTGGCGCAGGGGTTGACGGTCTTCGTCATTTCCTGGGTCAATCCCGACGAGCGCCACGCCGACAAGGGCTTCGAGGCCTATATGCGCGAAGGGATTTTCGCCGCGCTCGATGGCGTCGAGGCGGCGACGGGCGAACGCGACGTGGCGGCGATCGGCTATTGCGTCGGCGGCACGCTGCTGGCGATTGCGCTCGCCTTCATGGCCGAGATCGGCGACGACCGCATTTCCAGCGCGACGTTCTTCACCGCGCAGGTCGATTTCACCGACGCTGGCGATCTGAAGATTTTTGTCGACGCCGAACAGCTCAAGACGATCGAGCAAAAGATGGCCGAGACCGGCTATCTCGACGGCGCACAAATGGCCAACGCCTTCAACATGCTTCGGCCCGACGATCTCATCTGGTCCTATTTCGTCAACAATTATCTCAAGGGCAAGGAGCCGATGCCGTTCGACCTCCTGGTCTGGAACGCCGATTCGACCCGCATGCCCGCCGCCAATCACCGTTTCTATCTGCGCCACTGCTATCTCCAGAACGATCTGACCAAGGGGGAGATGACGATCGAAGGCAGAAAGGTCGATCTCTCCAAGGTGACCATTCCCGTCTACGAGCTTGCGACGCGCGAGGACCATATCGCGCCGGCCAAGTCGGTCTTCACCGGCGCCAAGTTCTTCGGCGGGCCGGTGCGTTACGTCCTCGGCGGGTCGGGCCATATCTCCGGCGTGGTCAATCCCGCCGACAAGCCGAAATATCAATATTGGACCGGCGGGCCGCCGAGCGGCGCCTTCGACGACTGGCTCGGCGCCGCAACGGAGAACCCCGGCTCCTGGTGGGCCGATTGGATCGCGTGGGTCACCGCCCAGACGCCCGAAAAAGTCGCCCCGCGCGAACCCGGCGCCGGCAAGCTGAAACCGATCGGCGACGCGCCGGGCGAGTACGTGTTGGTGCGGTCATGAGAGCGCGCGACAACGCCTCGAACCGGACGGCGTCGGTGTCGATGTCGGCATCGCGTTAGGGCTCGTCGTCCAAGCCGGGGTCGATGCGGCGATTGAGCGTCCATCCCCTCGCAATTCCCTGCCCCTCCGGTGTATGACCGCGCCGCAAGGAGCCCAGCCCATGCCCAAGTCCGCCCGCCCCGCCCCCGCGCCGCGCCTCGATCTGCCGCAACGGCCGCGCCGCAACCGCAAGGCGGAATGGGCGCGCCGGCTCATCCGGGAAAACGTGCTTTCGGCCAACGACCTGATCTGGCCGCTGTTCCTCATCGAGGGCGCCAAGGCCCGCGTTCCCGTCGCCGCGATGCCGGGGATCGAGCGTCTCAGCATCGACGAAGCGGTGCGCGAGGCCGAGCGCGCGGTCAGCCTCGAAATTCCTGCGATCGCCTTCTTTCCCTATACCGAAGCCAGTCTCAAGGACGATGAGGGCAGCGAGGCGTTCAACGAGAGGAACCTCGTCTGCCGGGCGTGCCGCGCGATCAAGAAGGAGTTCCCCGAGCTCGGCCTCGTCACCGACGTCGCGCTCGATCCCTACACCAGCCACGGCCACGACGGCCTGATGGCGGGCGAGGCGATCCTCAACGACGAGAGCGTCGCTGCGCTGGCGCGCCAGGCGCTCAACCAGGCGCGCGCCGGCGCCGACGTCATCGCGCCCTCCGACATGATGGACGGGCGGGTCGGCGCGATCCGCGAGGCGCTGGACGCCGAGGGCTTCATCGACGTGCAGATCATGGCCTACGCCGCCAAGTACGCCTCGGCCTTCTATGGCCCGTTCCGCGAGGCGGTCGGTTCGGCGGGCGCGCTCAGGGGCGACAAGCGCACCTATCAGATGGACCCGGCCAATTCGGACGAAGCGTTGCGCGAAGTGGAGCTCGACCTCGCCGAGGGCGCCGACATGGTGATGGTCAAGCCGGGCATGCCCTATCTCGACATCGTCAGGCGGGTGAAGGACGAATTCGGCGCGCCGACCTTCGTCTATCAGGTCAGCGGCGAGTATTCGATGATCATGGCGGCGGCCCAGAACGGCTGGCTCGACGGCGACAAGGCGATGATGGAGAGCCTGATCGCCTGCAAGCGCGCCGGCGCCGACGGCGTGCTGACCTATTTCGCCCCGCGCGCCGCCGCGAAACTGAAGGCGGCGCGATAGCCGCGAGAGTCCGGCGCCACTGCCCGGATGTGCGCTTTGGGGCTCCGCGGCGATTTGCGCGCCACAACGCGCCTCGTCAGCGCGTCTCGAGCGAGCGAAGAAATCTGTCCCGATACGTGTCCAAAACAACCGCCAGCACGATCACCGTGCCGATGACGATCGGCTTGAAATTGTCGCCGACGCCGAACAATTGCAATCCAGTGCTGAGGACCTGAAGGATACAGGCCCCGATGAGGCTGCCGATGATCGAGCCCTTGCCGCCGCTGAGGCTGGTGCCGCCAATGATGACCGCCGCAATCGCATTGAGCTCGTAACCCACGCCGGCGATCGGGCTGCCGATGTTCAGCCGAAGTAGATAAACCATCGCCGCGGTGCCGGCGGTCAGTCCGCTGATCGTAAACGCCGCGATTTTATAGTATCGCGGCGTATGGCCGGACAGCCGCACGGCTTCCTCGTTCGTGCCGATCGCAAAAATGAGGCGGCCGAAAACCGTGAAGCGGAGGACAAACCAACCGATCAGGATCACCGCCACCGCGATCAGAAATATCGACGGCAAGACGCCGCCGACGATCATGTTGCCAAAATCGACGAAGGATTGCGGCAAGCCGGTTATCGTCGAGTTGTTGCTGGTCACCCGCGCGGCGCCGCTCGCCACGTTCAACATGCCCAAGGTGACGATGAACGACGGCAGCTTCCACTGCTCGCACACCCACCCGTTGACCGCGCCGCACGCCGCGCCCGTCCCCATGCAACCGAGCAAGGCCAGCGGAACGGAAAGCCCCGCCGGCAGGCTCTTATTCGTCATGATCAGCGCGCCGACGACCGTGCACAACGCGAGAACCGAGCCAACCGAAAGGTCGATCCCGCCGGTCAGTATAACAAAGGTCATTCCGGCGGCGAGGACGGTGTTGATCGATATTTGCACAAATATCTTCAAGAAATTCTCAGCGCTAGCAAAATACGGAGCCGTAAGAGAAAAGAATATGATGATCAGCACAAGCGCCAGGGCGACGCCGGCTTCCCGCACCAAGAAACGCAGGAGGTTGTTCCACCGCGCGCTCGCGCTCTCGCCCGGCGCTATGTCAGTTTGCTGGCTCAAGGTCGTATTCCTCGTAAGCAAGCGAGAGAATTCGCTGTTGATCGAAGGCGGTCCGGGGCACGTCTCCGACAATCTTGCCCTTGGCGAACACAACGATCCGGTGACAGACCGCAATCAGTTCCGGCAATTCGGAAGACACGAAAATTATGCCTCTGCCCGTCGCGGCAAGCTGCCAAAGCAAGTCATAAATTTCGCTCTTTGCCCCCACATCGACGCCGCGCGTCGGTTCGTCGCAAATCAATATTTTCGAGCCGCGAAATAGCCATTTCGCGATAATGACCTTCTGCTGGTTGCCTCCCGAGAAATTTCGCACGAGCTGGTAGACGGAAGGGGTCTTGATGCGCAATTTTACGACGAGCTCGCTGGACTCGCTTCTCTCCACCTCACGCTGCAGCAGGCCGGCGCGCGAGATCTTGGCGAGGTCGGTGATCGTGATATTCTCGCAACACGGCAACGTCAGAAGCAGGCCCTGACCCTTACGATCCTCGGTCATCAAGCTCAGCCCGTGCCGGACGGCGTCGCGTGGCGAATTGATCTCGACGAGGGTTCCCTCGACAAAGATTTTGCCTGAGATCTTCGGGTCGGCGCCAAATAGGGCGCGCATGGTCTCGGTGCGGCCGCTGCCCACAAGCCCAGCCACGCCGACAATCTCGCCGCGTCCCACCGTGAAGGACGCCTCGGGACTGTGGGCGCCGCGTTTCAAATTTTCGACGCGCAACAGTTCGCCGCCGACCTTCACGTCCTCGCGAAACAGGTGAGCCTCTTCGATGTTCCGGCCGACCATCATGCGCACGATTTCTGCGATCGTAAGGCCGGCAAGCGACCGGGTGGCGACGACCTGACCGTCGCGCAGCACCGTCACGTTGTCGCCGATGTCGTAGATCTCTTGCAAACGATGCGAAATATAGAGGATCGTCACGCCCTTCGATTTCAATTTCTTGAGGATCTCGAATAAGCGCGCCACTTCCTTCGAGGTGAGGGTCGCCGTCGGCTCGTCCAGGATAAGCAACTTGCTATCGTAACAGAGCGCCTTGGCGATCTCGACAAGTTGCATCTGCGCGATTCCCAGCGTGCCGACGGGAATGTTGGGCGCGACGTCCAATCCGACTTCCTTGAGCAACCCGGCGGCGCGTCGGTTCATTTCGGGATAGTTGACCAATCCGTGGCGCTGGGGAAGACTTTCGAACAGCAAGTTTTCCGCAATCGTCAGGTGCGAAAGCATGCTCAATTCTTGATGCACCACACGAATGCCGGCGCGATAGGCGTCGGTCGGCGTGCGCGGATGATACGGTTGGCCGTCGAAGATGATTTCGCCGTCGTCCGTCGGATAGACGCCCGCGAGCAGGTTTATCAAGGTCGACTTGCCCGCGCCATTTTCGCCGAGCAAGACATGCGCCTTGCCCGGTTGGATTTCGAGCGAGACGTTTCGCAGCGCCATGACGCCGGGGAAGCGTTTGCTGACCGCCTTCAGCGTTAGGATTGGGCTATCCATGTCGTTCACCGCGGCGTCCATGGCCGCCATACCTCAAAAGGAAGGGCGCGAGCCGCGCGCGCCCTTCAAGTGTCTTACGAGCCGCAACAAAAAGCGTGCTTAGAGATCGGCGGCGGTGACCAACTTGATGTCGGTCTTGACCCAGCCGGTGAATTTCTCCCCCGCCAACTGCCGAAGCCCATAGCCGATTCCCAGCACCGCCATTTGCGCGCCGTATTGCTCGATGGTGGCCAGCATCTTGCCGCCCTTGATCAACGGCTGCACCGCCGGAATGTTGTCGAACCCGACAACCTTGATCTGCCCGCTCTTGCCGGCCGAATCAAGCGCCTTGACGACGCCCAGCGCCATCGAATCGTTGGCCGCCATGACGCCTTGGATATCGTGATATTGGGTCAGGAAGTTCGTCATCAGGGTGTTGGCTTCCTCCGTCTCCCAATGCGCGGTCTTGCTGTCGAGAAGCTGCAGCTTGCCGGCGCTCACCGCGTCGTCAAAGCCCTTCTTGCGCTGCTGGGCGTTGTCGGCCTCCGGATTTCCCTCGAGGATGACGACCTTGCCGCCTGGGCCGAGCGCCTTCGCCAGCGCATCGCCCGCCAATTTGGCGCCGGCCCGGTTGTCGGGACCAAAAAACGCGAGGTCGATCCCCGCCGCCGTCTTGGCGTCCTTGTCCAACTCGACATCGATGTTGATCACAGCCACGCCGGCCTTCACCGCTTTGGCCAGCGGCGTGACCATCGCCTTCGAGTCCGCCGGCGCCACCACGATGATGTCGTACTTTTGGGTGACGAAGTTCTCGACGGCGTCCACTTGCGCGGCGAAGTCACGTTCATCTTTCATGCCGACGGCTTTGAAGTCGAACTTGTCGGCGTTCTTTGCAGCGTATTCTTCGGCGCCGGCCTCCATCTGCTTGAAGAACTCGTTGGCCAGCGACTTCATCACCAAGCCGATTTTCGGCTTCGCCGCTGAGAATGCTGGTGAAACGCCCCCGGCCAAAAGCGCGACTGAACCGACCGCGCTCGCCAAAACGAACTGGCGGCGCGTGGCGCGCCCGCCCGTCAACAATTGTTCCATCCTAGCCATTTTTTCTCCCCTATATCTTATCGTTTTCCAGTCGTTCACACATACTAAACTTCCTGCTTTTCCTCCTGTAACGTATTTTGCAAGGAAGCTTCCTGGTCTTGCCGGCGCAAAGCAGCACCATCTGCATGCGGAGGCGCACAAGACTGTCGTATCTGCAATGAGGTCGCCAAGCGGTGACGGCGTGGACGCGGGGCCGCGACTCCGGCGAGGAGGTCAAGCAAGAGTTGCATCGCGAGAACGCCAATTTCCGCGACCGGCTGTCCCACCGTGGTCAGGCGCGGCGTGACCAGATTGGCGAGCGGAATGTCGTCGAAGCCGACAATCGAGAGATCGCGCGGCGCCGCCAGACCAAGATCGGCGGCGGCTCGCAATACGCCAATCGCCTGCTGGTCGGAACTGGCGAAGATCGCCGTCGGCCGGGGCGTCGCCTCCAAAAGGATCCGGGCCGCCGCATAGCCCGAGTCGTAGCTGAAGTCGGCGGAAACAATGTACTGCGAGGGATCCGCGCCCGTCGATCGAAGAATGGGCAGCGCGACGTCCTCGTAACCTTTGCGTCGCTCCTGGGCGGCCGGCAGGCCTTTTGGGCCGGAAACGCAGGCAATCAACTGATGACCCAACAAGCGCAGATACTCGATCGCGCTTTTCGCTCCAGCCCGGTTATCGCTTGCGACGAACGGGTATCCGCCGACCTCGCGATCGACGCCGACAACCGGGATTGCGAATTCGAAGGAGGGGCTGATCTCGTTCGCCGGCACAAGGATAATGCCGTCAACGCGACGCACGGCGAGCGCGTGCAGATAGTACCGTTGCTGGTCAACCGAATTATCCGAATTCCCGAGGATGACATTGTATCCGGCCGCCCTGGCGGATCGCTCGACGTGCAATGCGAGCTCGCCGAAAAACGGATTCGTCACATCGGGAATGATCAGACCGACCATTTTGCTGCGCCGACTGCGCAGACTGCCGGCGATCGCGTTCGGAACATAGCCGAGTTCGCGAACGGCGCGCTCGACTCGCTCGCGGGTCGCCGGGCTCACCGACGGATGATCGTTGATCACGCGCGAAACGCTGCCCACGGAGACTCCGGCGCGTTTGGCGACGTCACCGATTTTGGCCATCTGCCGCTTCTAGGAAACGTTCTGATGAAACGATACAATGAAACGATACAATCCCGGTGGAAACCTGTCAACCTTCCCCGGCGGCGCCGCCTTCCCCCGCCGCGCTTGGGGGCGCGCGGCGGCGCTTGCGCAGGTCGGGCGAACGGAACGGCGCCGTGGGCGCCTGCCGCCAAACTGTCGCGAATCCGTCCTATCCGTGTTCCCGAGTTGTTGATAATTCAACCCGGCCAGCCGAATGGCCCGATCGGAGGAAGCTCGACATGAGCGCGGACGAAACGAAACCAAAGGGCGCGCTCTATCGGCGCATCCACGGCGAACTGGTCGACAGTTTAGACGAAGAGTTGGAGATGGAGATCGACGACGATTCGCTCGCCGCGCTGCTGGGCGATGTCGCCGATCATGCCGAGCGTGAAACCATCGAGCGCCGATTTTATTTTCGCGAGCTGCTGCGCCTGCAGGGGGAACTCGTCAAACTGCAGGACTGGGTCGTGCACAAGAAGCTGAAGGTCGTCGTTCTGTTCGAAGGACGCGACGCCGCCGGCAAGGGCGGCGTGATCAAGCGGATCACGCAGCGCCTGAACCCTCGGGTCTGTCGCGTCGTCGCCCTGCCGGCGCCGAGCGAACGCGAGCGCAGCCAATGGTATTTCCAGCGTTACGTGCCGCACCTGCCCGCCGGAGGGGAAATCGTCCTGTTCGACCGCAGCTGGTACAATCGGGCGGGCGTCGAACGCGTCATGGGTTTTTGCACCCAGGAGGAATACGACGAGTTCTTCCATTCCGTTCCCGAATTCGAGCGGATGTTGGCGCGGTCGGGCATCATCCTGATCAAATATTGGTTTTCCATCACCGACGACGAACAGCACCTGCGTTTCATGATGCGCATCCACGATCACTTGAAGCAATGGAAGCTCAGTCCGATGGACCTCGAGTCGCGCCGCCGCTGGGAGCAATACACCGTCGCCAAGGAGACGATGCTGGAGAAAACCCACATCCCCGAGGCGCCGTGGTGGATCGTCGAGGCCGTGGACAAGAAGCGCTCGAGGCTGAATTGCATCGCCCACCTCTTGGCCCAAATCTCGTACGAAGAAATCCCCCACGAAAATCCGGTTCTGCCCGAGCGGGTGCACAACCCGAATTACCTTCGCGGACCCATCCCCAAAGCGATGTATGTTCCCGACCTCTATGCGGGGGTCGCGGTCAAGACGTGAGGCGGCGCGCGCTCGCAAGAGAAAAGGATCGCGGGCGCGGGGAATTCCGATGCGCCCGCACGGCCATCGCTTCGACGCCGGTTGGCCGCCGCAGGGACCCTCGTCCCTAGCGGCGGCGGCTTTCACCCTTGGCGAAAAGCGCGCTTCGCCGGCCGCTCACAATTGTTCGAAGTTGATTTTGCCGTCGGGCTGCTTCTTCCACACGTACCAGACATAGTCGACGGTGGTGCGGTCGCCCTTCTTGTCGTAGGCGATGTCGCCGATCACCGTCTTGAATGCGACGCCGGAATGCATGACCTCGGCGACCTTATGCGGATCGAGCGACTTCGCCTGCTCCGCCGCCTGCTTGAAGATTTGCATGGCGGCGTAGGAATAGAGCGTGTACCCCTGCGGCTCGAAACCCTTGGCTTTGAACGCGGCGACGGCGTCCTTGGCGTTGGGATTGTTGCGCGGCTCGGGGCCGAACGACATCAGCGTGCCCTCGACGCCGGGGCCGCCGATCGAGGCGAATTCCGTGTCGGTGATGCCGTCGCCGGAGATCATGATGGTCTTCATGCCCTGATCGCGCATCTGGCGCACGATCAGGCCGCCTTCGGTGTGCAGCCCGCCCCACATGAGATAGTCGGCGCCCGAAGCCTTGATCTTCGAGACGATCGCCGAATAATCCTTCTCGCCGACGTTGACCCCTTCGTAGAGGACTTCCTTCTTGCCGCCGGCGTTCATGAAGCCCTTGGCGGCGTCGGCGAGGCCTTGGCCGTAGGGGGTCTTGTCGTGGACGATGGCGATCTTGGCGTCCTTGAGTTTGGTCAGCGCCAGGTCGGCCCACAGCTTGCCCTGCTGGTCGTCGCGGCCGCACGTGCGGAAGGCGTCCCACAGGCCGCGTTCGGTGACCTTGGGGTTGGTGGCGGAGGGCGTGATGAAGAGCACGCCATTGTCGGCATAGACTTCGGAGGCGGGAATGGTCACGCCGGAGTTGAAGTGGCCGACGACGAACTTGACGCCGTCGCCGACGAACTTGTTGGCGACAGAGACGCCCTGCTTGGGATCGGAGACGTCGTCGCCTTGCTCGATTTCGATTTTCTGGCCGAGGATGCCGCCGGCGGCGTTGATGTCCTCGGCGGCCTGGCTCACCCCCTCGGTCAACTGCGCGCCGAACGAAGCGTTGGCGCCGGTGATCGGACCGGCGACGCCGATCTTGACTTGCGCCTGCGCGGCGCCGGCAAAGACAAGCGCGGCGACCAGCGGTAAGCTTTTGAATATGGCCGATTTCATGCTAACCTCCTAAACCACGATAATCGGTTAGAGCGGTGAAGCTAACGGGATTGTGATAACCTGTAAAGGTCGTAATGACGGTTATTTTGCCCTCGGCGCCCGAATCCCGCGCGGGCTCCCTGCCCCTCGTCGGCGGCGCGCTCGCGCTCGATTTCGTCAACACCGAATCCGGCCGCGGCGACGCTACCCATCGCGACCACTTGCGCGAGGCCCGACACATCGCCGACTGGCTGCAACACGCCGGCGCGCTGGCGCCCGACGAGGCGGGATGGCTGCGCGCCGAGGCCGCCGCGAAAGCGGAATTCGCCGCCGCCCTGCTGGCGCGCGCCAAGCGGCTGCGCGAAGACATCGGCGAGATTTTCCGCGCCATCGCGCTCGGCGCGTCGGCGCCGGAGCGCCCGATGTCCGATTTGACCGCGTTCCACGCCCGCGCTTTGGCCCGCGGCGCGCTGGCGCCGTCAGGCGAACGCTACGCATGGCGCTGGCCGTTGCGCGCTTTCCCCGCCGAGGCTGCGCTCGGACCGATTGCTCTTTCCGCGGTCGCATTGCTTTCGCAGGGCGATCTGTCGCGCGTCAAGCAATGCGCCGGCCGCGCCTGCGGCTGGCTGTTCTACGACGAAACCAAGAACCGGCGTCGCCGCTGGTGCGAGATGGAAGTCTGCGGCAACCGGGCCAAGCAGAGGCGCTTCGCCGCGCGCGGTCGGCTCGCGTGACGCGCCGGAGCCGCATCGCCCTCGCCGCGCTCGCCGCCCTCGGGCTCGCGGGCTGCGCGACCCTCGTCGAAACCGACCAGGCGCGACTGTGCCGCATGGCGCTGCCGGCGTTGGCGCCGCCGGACGCCATCGTCACCGTCCTGAAGCAGAGCGAATTCCCCGACGGGCGCGGCCTGCGCGTCGACTATCGCCTCGGCGGCCTCGACGCGCCGGCGCGGACGCGCTTCGCCGAATGTCGATTCAAGGCGCGGGGACGTCCGCGACGCGCCGACGATCTGGTCGGCCTGACGACCGACGACGGGCCGCTTTCGGACGGCCGGCTCTATATGCTGATCCGCTTCTGGCTGGGGACGTCCGACGCGCGCGCCGCCGACCCGGCGCCGCTCGGCGACGTCGCCGGCTTGCCGTCGCTTGCGCCCCCCCTCGCCTACGCCCTGCAGCAGGCGATCAACGGCCTGCCGCTGGCGGCGGTCTACGCCCTGCTCGCGGCCGCCTACTCGCTGGTCTACGGCCTCGTCGGGCGGATCAACCTGGCGTTCGGAGAGATCGCGGCGGTCGGCGGCTACGCGGCGGCGCTCGGCGCAATTCTCACCGCCGCCCAAGCGCCGGCGACCATTCTTGGCGTGGCGCTCACCCTCGGCGCCGCCAGCGCCGCCTTTTGGGGCGTCGCCTCGAGCCGCTGGGTCTTTCAGCCGCTGCATCGCGCCAGCGGACAGCAGGCGCTGATCGCCTCGATCGGCCTGGCGCTGTTCTTGCAGGAATTCCTTCGCCTCACGCAGGGCAATCGGCCCAATTGGGTCAACCCGATCCTCAACGCGCCCTTCGCCGTCGCCCGCGCCGCCGACTTCATCGTCACGACCGCGCCCAACGCGCTGCTGGCGGGCGGCTTCGCGCTTGTCGCCGGCCTCGCGCTGGTTCTCGGCATGCATCGGACCCGCTTCGGGCGGCGCTGGCGCGCCTACGCCGACGATCCGTTCGAGGCCCAACTCCTCGGCGTCGACCCGCGGGCGATCTTCGCCCAGACCTTCGCGCTGGCCAGCGCCTTCGCCGGCCTCTCCGGCTATGTCATGACGATGTACTACGGCTCGGTCGGCTACGGCGCGGCGACCGCGCTCGGCCTCAAGGCGCTGATCGCCGCCATACTCGGGGGCGTCGGCTCGATCCCCGGCGCCTTCGTCGGCGGCTTCCTCGTCGGCGCCTTCGAAGCCGCGTGGTCGACCTATTTCGCCATCGATTATCGCGACGTCGCGGTGTTCAGCCTGCTCGCCATCGTCCTGGCGCTGCGGCCGGGAGGCCTGCTCGGAGCGCGCTCTTGACTTGCCCGGCGCGCGCCCCACATCGTGCGGGCCAGGCTCAAGCGAAGCCTCGAGGAGGCCCGCCATGTCCAATGTTTCGAGCGCCCAGGCGTTCCGCATCGACGCCTTCGCCGGCGTGCGCACGCGCCGCATTGCCGCCCTCGCGCTCGACCTCGTCCTCGTCAGCGTCCTCGCCGGGCTGATTTGGCTTGCCTTGCTGATCCTGACGCTGGGGCTGTCGCTATTTCTGCTGCCGCCGCTCTTTCCGCTCGTCGCCTTCTTCTACAACGGGCTGACCGCCTCGGGGGCGAAGATGGCGACGCCGGGCATGCGCGCGATGGACCTGGAAATGCGCGTGCACGACACCGGGGCGCGCGTCCCCTTCATCAACGCCGCCGCGCATGCGCTGTTTTTCTATTTCAGCTGGTTTTTCCCGCCGGTCTTCCTCGTTTCCCTCATCGATTCGGAGAAACGCTGCCTACACGACATCCTCGCCGACGTGACGCTGGTCCGGCGGATGTGACTTTTCAAAAGTATTTTTGCGTCCGCCCATTCCCGTCCGGCGCGATCCGATTTAGCCTTGCGTTTTGTCGCCGCGCCTTCAGGAGTGCGAAACCGTGACGCGGGAATTTCGGGACGCCCCGCAGTTCTATCTGACCGCCCCCTCCGCGTGCCCGTATCTGCCGGGCATGCTGGAGCGCAAGGTGTTCACCCATCTCGTCGGCAAGCGGGCGATCGCGCTCAACGACACGCTGACCCAGACGGGCTTCCGCCGCTCGCAGACCATCGCCTACCGCCCGGCCTGCGAGAATTGCCGCGCCTGCGTCTCCGTCCGGGTTCTCGTCGACGAATTCACGCCGAGCGCCAGCCAGCGCCGCGTCCTGCGCGCCAACGCCGATCTCATCGGCGAGGTCGCGCCGGCCAAGCCGACCGGCGAGCAATACGCCTTGTTTCGCGACTATCTCGACGCCCGCCATCCCGACGGCGGCATGGCCGACATGTCGATGCTCGACTATTCCATGATGGTGGAAGACAGCCACATCGACACCATGTTCACCGAATATCGGCAGCGCGGCGTCGGCGCCTTCGTCGCCGCGCACGGCGAGGGCGCCCTGCTCGGCGCCTGCCTCACCGACCGACTCGGCGACGGGCTTTCGCTGGTCTATTCGTTCTACGCTCCCCCCGAGAAGCGCCGTTCGCTCGGCGCGTTCATGATCCTCGACCATATTGACAAGGCGCGCCGCCTCGGGTTGCCGCACGTCTATCTCGGCTATTGGGTCGAGGGCTCGAAGAAAATGGCCTACAAGGCCGCCTATCTCCCGCAGGAGCGGCTCGGGCTGAACGGCTGGGCGCGGGTGGAGCGCGCATAGGGCCAGCCGCCCCCTCAGCACTCGACGAAATTCACCGCCAGGCCGCCGAGCGAAGTCTCCTTGTATTTCGACTGCATATCGGCGCCGGTCTGGCGCATCGTGGCGATGACGCTGTCGAGCGAGATCTTGTGGCGGCCGTCGCCGTGCAGCGCCAATGAGGCGGCGGCGATCGCCTTGACGGCGCCGAAGGCGTTGCGCTCGATGCAGGGAATCTGCACCAGACCGCCGACGGGATCGCAGGTCATGCCGAGATGATGCTCCATGGCGATTTCGGCGGCGTTCTCGATCTGCGCGTTGGAGCCGCCGAGCGCGGCGCATAGGCCCGCCGCCGCCATCGACGAGGCGACGCCCACTTCCCCCTGGCAGCCGACCTCGGCGCCGGAAATCGAGGCGTTCATCTTGAACAGCGCCCCGATCGCGGTCGCGGTGAGAATGAACGTCCTCAAGCCCCCGGGCGTCGCCCCGACGCAATGGTCGCGGTAGTAGCGCATGACGGCGGGGATGACGCCCGCCGCGCCGTTGGTCGGGGCGGTGACGACGCGCCCGCCGGCGGCGTTCTCCTCGTTGACCGCCATCGCGTAGACGCTGATGTAGTCCATGATCTCGTGCGCGGCGCGCGCGTTGCGCCCGGCGTCGGCGACAAGCGAATCGTAGATCGCCTTGGCGCGCCGGGCGACGTGCAGCCCGCCCGGCAGCAGCCCCTCGCGCTTGAGGCCGCGGTCGAGCGAGGCGAACATCGCCCCGATCACCGCGTCGAGTTCGGCGTCGACCTCGGCCGGCGGGCGCGCCGCCCTCTCGTTGGCGCGCACCAGTTCGCCGATCGCCAGGCCGCTCCGCTCAGCAAGACCAAGCAGTTCGGCGGCGTTGCGAAACGGGTAAGGGAACGCCACGCCCGCCGCGTCCGCCAGCGGCTCCTCGTCCTCGCGCGCGATGAAGCCGCCGCCGATGGAGAGCCAGGTCTCTTCGCTTAACGTTCCCCCGGCCGCGTCGCGCGCGCAGAAACCGAGCGTGTTGGGATGGCGCTTGGGCGCAGCGATCGTGTCGAAGCGGATATCCAAGGTCGGATCGAAACGAATGGCGCGCCGCCCGCAAAGCGCGATCGATTTCAGCGCGTCGACCGCGGCGACCAGCGCCTCGGCGCGATCGGGATCGACCGTGTCGGGCCGTTCTCCGCTGAGGCCGAGAATCACCGCCTTGTCGGTGGCGTGGCCCTTGCCGGTGAAGGCGAGCGAGCCGTAAAGCGTGACCACGACGCCCGCGACGCGCGCGATCGCGCCGCTTTGCGCCAAGCCGCCGGCAAAAGCCGCCGCCGCCTTCATCGGCCCGACGGTATGCGAGGACGAAGGCCCGATGCCGACCTTGAAGAGCTCGAAGGCGCTGATCATGGGGGCCTCTCCCAATCGCCAAAATGAGGCCGACGGAACCCCAACGGGAACGACCCGTTGGGCGGCGGCCTGCGCGAGGCTACACCAGCAGGACTGGAATTGTCCCGTCTTCCGCCAGTTGCATTCGCGGGCGCGCAGGCGGGGCCAGCCAACGTCAGTTCATGCGATCGGGCGCATGCAAGGCTTGCCAGGCTTCGCTCTGGGCGGCGAGCGAGGGGTGATTGAGCGTCGGCAATGCGAGCCGACGCGCGATCGCCGCGGGAACCGGGGCGGCGGTGAGCAGCCCGGCGATCAGGTTGTGAACCGCCGTCAGGTGCGACCGCGCCGACCTCCGGCCGAAGCCGGACGCCGCGACGTAACGCCGGGCCGTCGTTTCGAAAGGCTCCGCCGCGACGCCGCCGACTTCGAGCACCGCCTCGGTCGGCGCGCCGAGGCCGAAGGCGTTTTGCTGGTAATCCAGCAGGAACCAATAGAGCTCCTCGATCACGAATTCGGCAATCCCGAGCGACTTGGCGACTTTGAGGAACAGCGCGATCGGCGCGTCCTGGTATGTGACCTTGCGGCCGAGCGCCTTGCCGATCGCCGCCGCGATGTCTTCCGGCGCCAACAATTTCGGCCCGGTCGGGCGATAGGACTTGCCGATGTGCGGCGCGGGATCGACGAGCGCCCCGACCACCACCCTGGCGATGTCTTCATTGCAAGGCGGCGCGTTCAGCCCCTTGCCCAGCGGCATCGCCATCAGGCCGAAATGCGCGATCGGCTCCAGCGCGGCCATGTAGTTGTCGGCGAAGAACCCGGGATTGACGGTGATGACGTCGAGGCTCGGCGCCCACTGAAAGATTTTGTCGCTGAGCCATTTTTCGCGCGCGTGAACCGCCGGGTGATGGGCGTCGGCCACCCATTGGCTCAGCGCCACGACGACCTCCAGCCGGTTTTCCGTCGCCGCCGTGGCGAAATTCGCCGCGCGTCGGAGCGTTCCCGGCGCCAACGGCGGACAGAAGTAGGCGCGGTGAACGCCTTTCATCGCGGCTCGCAGGTCCGTGACGTCCTCGAGCGAACCGATGACGATTTCCGCGCCCGCTTGCTTCAGGGCCTGGCAGCGCGAGTCCGGCCTGTGCGCCAACGCGCGAACGGGAAAGCCTCGGGAGAGAAGCTGCGTCACGGTCGCCGCGCCGGTCTTGCCGGTCGCTCCGGTGACGAGAATGATAGGTTTTGTCATGGGCTAGGTCCTCGCGGTTGCGCGGCTTCGGGCCGTCGCGCCGCGGAGGACGCTATTGAGACGTCGCGAGCGCCGCAATTACGCCGGACGTAATTGCGTTGAAGCCTCGAGGGACTAGAGTGGCGAAGTGAAAAGCGGCTTTGGTCACATCCTCAGCGAATGGCGCGCCTTTCGGCGCATGAGCCAACTTGACGTCGCGCTGGTCGCGGGGGTGTCGCAACGGCACATCAGCTTCGTCGAGTCCGGGCGGGCGCAACCGAGCCGCGAAATGATCCTCAAGCTTGCGGCTGGCCTCGACCTTCCGCTGCGTGCGCGCAACGACCTTTTCGTCGCCGCCGGCTACGCCCCCCGATACGCCGAGCGTCGACTGGACTTGGCGGAAATGAGCCGCGCGCGCGAAGCGCTCGAGCTCATCTTGCGGCGCCACGAACCCTATCCCGCGATCGTTATGGACGCGCACTGGAACATCGTGATGCAAAACGCCGCCGCGGCGCGGATCGTCGCATCTTGCGTCGAAACGGACGCCTTGCGGCGGCTGTCTTCGGGCGGCGCGCTCAATTTCATGCGGCTGATGTTCGCCGCCAACGGCCTGCGACCCTTCATCGTCAATTGGCCGAACACCCGCGCGGCGCTGCTCGGCCGATTGCGCCGCGAAGCCGCCGCGAACCCGCTTTCACCCTCCCGACAACTGCGGCGCGAACTCGAGGAAGGCGCGAGCCCGGCCGATCGCCTCCTCGACGACCATCCGACCGATCCGATGTTGGCGCTGGAACTGCGCGTCGGCGATGGGCAAATTCGTCTGTTCAGCACATTTGCGACCTTCGGAACGCCGCAAGACGTGACGCTGCAGGAGCTCCGCATCGACATGTCGTTTCCGGCCGATGAGCCGACGCGCCGTTGGCTCGTCGCGGCGGCCGGGATCGGCGTCGACCCCGCTCTTGCGCCCGAGGCGACCGCCGGCGAATGACGACGACGGCGATCGTCGAGCGCTCGCGGGCGCGGATCCGGCGCGGCGCGCAACGACGGCTTGCGCGGTCGATTGCCGACGGGCCTTTTGCTTGTTTCAGCACAATTCCTGATCGCGCGCCGAGGCGTCAAGCACGGCGGCGACATAGGGAGCAAAGGATTCGGCGACCTCCAGCCGGAAGGTCTCCGCCCCGCGCCGCCACAGCACGATCTCGGCCTTGAGCATGAGCGTGCGCGCCGCCATGCCGACGGGAAAGGCGGCGATGTCGAGGTCCAGGGGAACGCCGGCGTTGAGGAGCCGCGCCGCGCCGGCGCCGCTGACCTCGATCGCGCATTGGCGATGCGAGACATCGACCAGGGAATGGGGAACGCTCGCCAGCGCGGCCTCGAGTTTGGCGCCCATCTCCGGTTCGTCGTCCTCGGCGATCAGTAGCCATTCGTCCGGGCCCATCCACAGCGCGGCGCGCAGGCCCTCGAGCGCGGCGCGGAGCGGCTGCGCCGGCGGCCAGGCGCCGAACGCGGCGCCGATCGGCGCTGCGACGTCGGGCCCGCCGCGCAGCACGAAGCGCGTCGCGAATGGCAAAGCGACCGCCTTGACCTTGCCGTTGTCGGGCAAGGCCCTTCCGTGGAGAACCGAGCGACGCTCGGGCGCCGGGGACATGACGTCAGAGCTCAAGGCGCTGGCCTTCCCTGTCGTAGAAGATCGGTTCGACGAGCGCGACCGGCGCCGTCCCCTCGAGCGTCGTGGCGAAAAGCGTCTCGCCGAGCCGCGCGCGGCCGTTGGCGACGAGCGCCAGCGCGAAGCTGCGGCCGAGCGTCGCGCTCATATAGGAGGACGTGACGTGGCCGAGCGCCGGGGCGCCCGTCGGCGGCGCCGCGTCGGCGACGATCTGCGCGCCTTCTTCGGGCTTGAAATTCGGGTCGACCGGCATGAGGCCGACGAGTTGCTTGCGGCCCTCGCGCTTCAGCTCGGGAAGCGTCAGCGAGCGCTTGCCGATGAAATCGGGCTTGGCGAAGGCGACCATCCTGCCCATGCCGACGTCGTCGGGCGTCACCGTGCCGTCGGTTTCCTGGCCGACGACGATGAAGCCCTTCTCGGCCCGCAAGACGTGCAGCGTCTCCAGGCCGTAGAGGACGGCGCCGAGCTTTTGCCCCTCCGCCCATATCGCTTCGACAACGCTCTCGCCGAAGTCGGCGGGCACGTTGACCTCGAAGCCCAGTTCGCCGGTGTAGCTGACCCGCGCCAGGCGCGTCGGCGCGCCGCATAGGAAGCCCTCGCGCACGCTCATGTGCGGGAACGCCGCATTGGCGAGATCGACGCCGGCGACCAGCGGCTCCAAAATCGTGCGCGCATTGGGGCCGTTGATCGCGATTGTGGCGAATTGCTCGGTGATCGACGTGTGCCAGACCTTGAGCTCGCGCCATTCGGTCTGCAGATAGTCCTCCATCGTCGCGAAGACGCGCGCCGCCCCCGAGCTGGTGGTGGTGATGTGAAAGCGATCGCTCGCTAAGCGCATGACGACGCCGTCGTCGGCGATGTAGCCGTCCTCGCTCAGCATCAGGCCGTAGCGGCAGCGCCCGATCGCCAACTTGGCGAAGGAATTGACATAGAGGCGATTGAGGAACTCGGCGGCGTCCGGACCGACGACTTCGATCTTGCCCAGCGTCGAGGCGTCCATGATCCCCGCGCTGGCGCGCGTCGCCAGACACTCGCGCCGCACCGTCTCATCCAAGTTCTCGCCGCCGCGGGCGAAATAGGAGGCGCGCTTCCAGAGACCGGCCTCCTCGAACTTTGCCCCTTGGCGCGCAAACCAAGCATGCAGCGGCGTCTCGCGGATGGGGTCGAACAATTCGCGCCGCGCCAGCCCGGCGAAGGTCGCAAAGGTCACCGGCGTATACGGCAGACGGAAGGTCGTCAGGCCGACGTCGGCAATCGGCTTGCCAAGCGCCTCAGCGGCGATCGCCAGCGCGTTCATGTTGGCGATCTTGCCTTGATCGGTCGCCATGCCGGCGGTGGTGTAGCGCTTGATGTGCTCGATCGAGCGCATGCCTTCGCGCGTCGCCAATTGGATGTCGCGCGCCGTCACGTCGTTTTGGAAGTCGACGAACGCCTTGGCGCGCTCCTTCTCGCTGGCGCCGGCGACGAGCCCGAGCGCGCCGCCCTTCGCCGCCGCCGCGCCCTCGACGCGCGGCGGCTCCGGCGCCGGCGCGCCCGTCGCCGCGGCGCCGGCGGCCGCGCCGTCGGCGAGAACGGCGGCAAGATCGAAAACCCCGCGGCAGGCGCCGGCCGAGCGCTGATCGGCGACGAGAGCGCCGGGGAGATAACTCTGCGAGGCGTCGTCGAAGACGACCTTGCCGCGCGACTGCGAATAGAGGCTGACGTTCGGCGTCCAGCCGCCGCTCATCGCGATGACGTCGCAGGCGATCGGCTCGCCCTTGCCCGGCGCGCCGTCGGACCAGCGTTTGGCGACCAGCGCGTGCGTGACGCGCAAGCCGCCGGAGGAGCCGACGATGGCGGCGTTCGGCTCGACCCGCAGCCCGGCGCGGCGCGCCGCTTGCGGGAGCGGACCGTCGGCCTCGGCGCGCAGATCGGCGATCATGGCGATTTCGCAGCCCGCCTCGGCGAGATCGAGCGCGGCGCGATAGGCCGAATCGTGCGCGGTGGCGACGACGACGCGCGACCCCGGCCTGACGCCGTAGCGCGTCGCCAGGGCGCGAGCGGCCTCGGCGAGCAGGATTCCGGGTCGATCGTTATCGGGGAAGACCAGCGCGCGCTCATGCGCCCCGGTGGCGAGCACGACGCGCTTGGCGCGAACCTGCCACAGGCGCTCGCGCGGCAACCTCGGATCGGGATCGTCGAGGTGATCGGTGAGCCGTTGCTGTCCGGCGAGGAAATTCTGCGCGTAAGAACCGAAGATCTGCGTGCGCGGCAGCAGCTTGACCCCAGGCGAGGCGGCGAGTTCGGCGACCGTCGCGGCAAGCCACTCGGCCGCGCCGGCGCCGTCGATGCGGGCGCTTGGCTCGGCGAGCAGCGAGCCGCCGAATTCGGCCTGTTCATCGAACAGCATGACGCGCGCCCCGGCGCGGCTCGCGACCAGCGCGGCGGCGAGCCCTGCGGGCCCCGCGCCGACCACGGCGACGTCGCAATGGGCGTATTCGGCGGCGTAGTGATCGGGATCGGCCTCGCTCGGCGCCTTTCCCATGCCGGCGGCGCGACGGATGAACGGCTCGTAGAGCGCCTCCCACGCGCCCTTCGGGTGCATGAAGGTCTTGTAGTAGAAGCCGGACGGAATGAAGGCGGAGATGAGGCCGTTGACCGCCAGCGCGTCCCATTCGAGCGAGGGCCAGGCGTTCTGGCTGAACGCCCGCAGCCCCTCGTAAAGCTCGATCTGGGTGGCGCGCAGATTGGGGGTGAAGCGTCCCGCCCCGGCGTCGAGCCCAACGAGCGCGTTGGGCTCGTCGGAGCCGAGCGACATGAGCCCGCGCGGCCGGTGATACTTGAACGATCGGCCGATGAGGTGGACGCCGTTGGCGATGAGAGCCGAGGCCAGCGTGTCGCCGGCGCAGCCGAGGTAAGTCTTGCCGTCGAAGGTGAAGGCGATGGGCCGCGAGCGATCGATGCGACCGCCCTCGCTCGACCGGAAGGCGCCGCTCATCGCCCCTCGCCCCGCGATCGGAGCGCCCGCTGGATCGGCCATGGTCATTCCTTGCTTCGGGTTGCCTTTCTAACGGCAAGCGCGGCGCAGGGGAACCCGCTTTTCCACCGGACGGCGCGAGAAAATGAGATGCGCCCACTCCCGCGGCGCGGCGGAAGGCGGATGCGCACCGCGCGGCCGGATGAGGGCCGTCGACGCATCGCCGAGGCTGCAAACAGCGATCGATCCGCCCCCGCCGCTCTTGAGCGAGGGGATTGCGCAACCGCTCCGCCGCGCTTATCTCATTGGCCCCAACGCTTAAATTTCAAGGAGCCGGCCTTGTTCATTCAGACCGAAGCGACGCCCAATCCCGCGACGCTGAAATTCCTGCCCGGCCGCCCCGTGCATCGAGGCCGGCACCTTCGAGGCGCGCGACCTCGCCGAAGCCGAGCGCTCGCCGCTCGCCAAGGCGCTGATGGAGCTGCCCGGGTCGGGGGCGTGTTCCTCGCGCCCGATTTCATCTCAGTGACCAAGACCGACGGGCGAATGGCGGCATCTGCGTCCCGCCGTGCTCGGCGTCGTCACCGAATTCTTCCTTTCCGGCGCGCCGGCGCTGACCGGCGGCCCCGCCGCTGCGGGCGAAGAGTTCTTCCACGCCGAGGACGCCGAGACGGTGGAGACGATCAAGGAATTGATCGAAACCCGGGTCAGGCCCGCCGTGGCGGGCGACGGCGGCGACATCGTCTTCAAGGGCTTTCGCGACGGCGTCGTCTATCTCGGCATGAAAGGCGCCTGTTCCGGCTGCCCCTCCTCGACCGCGACGCTGAAGCACGGGATTGAAAACCTCCTGCGCCATTTCCTGCCCGAGGCGGTGAAGGCGGTGGAACAGATTTGAGGCGGCTGCGCCGACGGCCGTGACAAAAGCGCGGCGGTCGCGCCGGCCGGTGTTGACAAGATTTCCGTCCGCGAATGCGTGACGGAGAGGGAAAATGGGCGCATCCGCGAGTGTGGCGGCGCCTCAGCGCCCGCCATCGGCGCGCTTCAACAGCATATTTTATGTGATTGTTATCTTTGGCGTTTTTCCCGCCCGCGACGACTTGCCGATTTGGCGGGGGCGACTCGGAACGTCGGCGCTCGGTCTATAAAGTCGACTTGCCGAAATATACTCTCGCCACTTACTGCGGCGGTGCAGCAATGCCTACTTTCGTGGCGCCGTGACAACTGAATAGCGAATTGTCACGCCGTCGTTTCGAGCGGACTTGCATTGTGCGACAGTTGTGTGATGGTTAACAAAAAGTAACCAGAACCTGGGGGGAAGATCATGGCGAGGTTCATGATCACCGTGCGCTCCCTCAACGGAGCGACGTTCGGCAACGACTTGGGGACGATCCGCTATCTCAATGTGCCCGACGGCGTGACGCCTGCGCCGGCCCACGCCATTTCGCAGCGGGCATGGATCGCGGCGGTCATGGCGACGTTTCCGCGCCCCGCGGGCGCGAACGGCAAGCCGGGACCGGCGCGGGGCGACGCGCTGTTTGTCGCGCATGGCTTCAATCAGAAGATCGAGGACGTCGTTGGGCTGCACGACTCCATTCGCGACGGCCTCGCCCAGCATGGCGACGCTTATACGCCGACCGTGATCAGCTTCGACTGGCCGTCCGAGGGCAAGGTCTACGCCTACCTCGCCGATCTCGACGTCGCGGCGAAGACCGCCATCGACATGGTCAACGGCGGCGTGCGGCCGCTGCTGAGAGCCCAGACCCCGGATTGCCGGGTCAAAGTCAACGCGCTTGCCCATTCCATGGGCGCTTTCGTGCTGCGCGCGGCTCTGGGACACGCCGACGACGGCGAGACGACCGGCACGGATTGGATGCTCGGCCAGTTGGCGATGGTCGCCGGCGACGTCGAGGCTTCCGCCTTCGCCTCGGGCGACAAGGACACCCAGAGCATGATGGGCCACGCCTATCGGCTGACCAACTATTTCAACCAGCACGACGAAGTGCTGATGATCTCCAACGCCAAGCGGGCGGGCGTCGAAGAGCGCGTCGGCCGCGTCGGCCTGCCGCACGGCGCGCCGGCCTCGACCGTGAATGTGAATTGCTCCGCGCGCTATGCGGCCATTCCCGACCCGGACCCGCTCAATCCCATCAAAACGGCCGAATACTCGCACGGCTGGTATTTCAGCGACGCGAACTTCTTCCGCGACTTGGCGCAGACGCTGCGCGGTGCGGTCGATCGGAACGTGACGGCGCAGCGGAGCGCGGGGGCGGATGGGGGGTTGGGGCTGGCGGTGTGATGGGCGGGGAAAGCGACGTGAGAGCACCTTCGTTCGGTCTTGGATTGCGCCAAGACGACGATTTACAAGCGAAACGGTGGACCTCGCACTTGATACGAAAATAAGTATTGCCGCCGGGTATTCAAGTCGCCAATACAACAAACATTAGCTTGTCGCAATTTGTCTACATTATCTTCACTGCGCCTGCTTATTAGCTCTTTACTCGGTGTATGACCCTGGGGAGGTTGGAATGTCGAGACGTACGCTTTGTTCTTTCATGACGCTGGCGGTCTTCTTGCTAGGGGGATGCTCGTCGCTAACCGATGTCAGTTACCGAAACGGTCCGGACGTCGATTTTCCGGCGACCCAAATTACCAGCAATTTGCAGCGCCAAGACGAGGCGGCCACCCTATTCATTAACTACGCGCTGGGGGAGAACGCAGTGCCGAGGAACAACGCCGACTGGCACGCCGCGGCAAATACCGGATTTAATTACGTTCACGGCGTATGCGACGACTATCTCAATTTCATTGAACGACTTCAGCGTGACAAAGACACAACGGACAAAGGACTTGGCGCGGCGAGCATCGCCACAACCTCCATACTGGCGGCTGCAAATGCGGCAAATTCCTTGAAATATGTCGCCGCGAGCCTCGGCCTCGCGACCAGCCTCAACGATGCTATATTCGAGAGATATCTGTTCGGACAAGATGTTAGTGTTGTAAAGGAAAAAGTCGATGAATTGATGGGGGCATACGAATCCACGGTTAGCGCTCAGACAATATCCAGCCGTGCCGATTTGATTTTGGTTGTTAGGAACGATCTCCAATACTGCACTCCAGCGGTAATTGAAGCAAATATAACTTCCGCAATCCAGGGCACTTCGGCAACCGTGCAGACCCCGGGCGGTGCTCCAGTAAAGACTCCAGGAACGCCGGCGCCGAGCGGCGCTATTCCTGCCGCCGCGGCCGGGCTCAATGCGAAAGCGACGTTGTCTCCAAACTGACATCAGCGCCCCAGATTAAACCCATCGAATTGTTCAAGGACGCGTGTCCGGAAGAAAACGGCCGCAAAGAAGACGGGGATGGAATTGAGCTGGTCATGTTCCAACAATTCGGTTCAGGCGACGCCGCGATCTTTTTCGATGGCAACCTGACCAACGCTGACATCAAGATCAGTGGCGTCAATGTCCGTTAAAATTGTTAAACCGGTGCAAGAGAGCGAAGGGAGGAAGTCATTATGGCAGGATATCCAGGTCTTGATCTGTCCGCGTATCCCGGGGACGCGATGATGCAGTGGTTGAAGGACAATACCAATCTCAAATGGAGTGGATTCTATTTGGGCAAGGCGCCGAGTCACCCGCAAACCGACTGGATGAGCAGGCGCGCGGCTCTTGTTGCACAGGGATGGGGCATTGCCCCGACCTACGTCGGCCAGCAAGTGACCGGACACGGAAGTTACAATACATCCCTTCAGCAGGGGTATACCGATGGAGCCGACGCCGCGGCATTGATGAATAGCGCTGGTTTCGCGCGCGGATCGTGGGTGTATCTAGACTTGGAGAACGGGCCGCCGTTTACGCAAATACAACACGATTACGTTGGCGCCTGGGTCGATACAGTGAACACGAACGGCTATAACGCTGGTGTCTATTGCTCGTATTTGTTCGCCCCGGACGTACACATATTAAGATCGTCGGCGCGTGTTTGGGTGTTTCGCGTGTCGACGACGGCTAGCCATCCGGTGCCCGGGCCAAATTACCCCGATAATCACCCTGCGGGTTCGGGCTATGCGGGCGCTTACGCGTGGCAGCTTGGACAAAGCTGTGTGATCTCGGCGCCTGGAGCGCCGTCGGGAACGCTGACAGTCGATCTCGACACAGCGGTGAGCCCGGATCCAAGCGCGCCGTGAATCGATTGAGATTCGATCGACGTTCATGGCCCTATGCGGCCCACCACGGGCGCCGTCCTCGACCGCGCCCGCAATCCCATGCGCCGCCTCGTTCGGCAGAAAACCGCATCACAAACCCTTGGAATCGCTACCCCGTCCCGAAAACCGCTCCCGCCCCTACCCCATCTCCTCCACCCGCCCCTCCCTCAGCGTCACCCGCCGGTCCATCCGCGCCGCCAGATCCAGGTTGTGGGTCGCCACCAGCGCCGCCACGCGGCTCGCCTTGACGAGTTCCGTCAAGGTTCCAAACACATGGTCGGCGGTCTTGGGGTCGAGGTTGCCGGTCGGCTCGTCGGCGAGCAGGATGCGCGGGGCGTTGGCGACGGCCCTGGCGATGGCGACGCGCTGCTGCTCGCCCCCCGAGAGCTCGGCGGGGCGATGACTTTCGCGGGCGCCGAGGCCGAGATAGGCGAGCAGCTCGCGCGCGCGGGCGGCGGCTTCCGCCCGGCCGAGGCCGCGGATCATCTGCGGCAGGATGATGTTCTCCAAGGCCGAGAATTCCGGCAGCAGATGATGGAACTGGTAGACGAAGCCGATCTCGACGCGGCGCAGCGCGGTGCGCTTGTCGTCCGACATCGCCGCGGTCGCGCCGCCGCCGACATAGATCTCGCCGGCGTCCGGCTTCTCCAACAGGCCGGCCAGGTGCAACAGCGTCGACTTGCCGGCCCCCGAGGGCGCGATCAGCGCCACCGACTGGCCGGGCCACAAGCTCAGATCGACGCCGCTCAGCACTTCGATCGTCGTCTCGCCGCGCCCGTAGCGGCGTTCAATCGCCTCCAGCCGCAGCGCCGGCGTCGGCGCGGCTTTGCCGGCCGCGTCATTCATAGCGCAGCGCCTCGACCGGATCGAGCCGCGCCGCGCGCCACGAAGGGTAGATCGTCGCCGCCAGCGAAAGGAACAGCGTCATCGCCGCCACCGCGACGACGTCATGGGTCTCGACGCGCGAGGGCAATTGCGACAGGAAATAGAATTCCGAGGGAAAGAGGTTGACGCCGATGAGCCAGCTCAAGCCCTTGCGGATCGGCTCGACGTTATGGGCGACGACGAGGCCGAGCGCCAGGCCGCAGGCGGTGCCGACGACGCCGATCGTCGCGCCGGTGATGAGGAAGATGCGCATGATCGCCCCGCGCGTCGCGCCCATGGTGCGCAGCACGGCGATGGCGCGCGCCTTGTCCTGCACCAGCATGATCAGGCCGGAGACGATGTTGAGCGCCGCCACCAGCACGATCAAGGTCAGAATCGCGAACATCACGTTGGCCTCGACGGTCAGCACGTCGAAGAAGCTCTTGTTGAGCTGGCGCCAATCGGTGTCGATCATCGGCCGCTGCTCGGCTTCGCTGATGCGCCCGCCCACCGCGTCCATGTGGTCGGGATCGTCGACGTAGACCTCGATGACGTTGGCCTGGCCGTCGAGGTTGAAATAGGCCTGCGCCTCGGGAAGCGGCATGAAGACGAACATGCCGTCGAAGTTCGTCATGCCGATCTGGAAGATCGCCGCGACGTTGTAAGACTTCATCCGCGGGGTGACGCCGAAGGGCGTCGCCGCCCCGCGCGGCGCGATCAGCGTGATCTTGTCGCCGACCCTGAGGCTCAGGTGCTCGGCGAGCTTGGCGCCGATCGCCACGCCCTGGCCGGCGTCGAAGCCGTCGAGCGCGCCTTGCGTGATGTGCGCGCCCACTCCCGGCAGACGCCGCAAGTCGGCTTCGCGCACGCCCCGCACCAGCACGCCGGAGGAGCCGAACGGCGTCGAAGCAAAGGCCTGACCCTCGACCAGCGGCAGCGCCAGCGTCACGCCGGGAACCTTGGCGACCCGCTCGGTCACCGCCTCGTAGTCGGTCAGCGGCGAATCGACCCCTTGCAGGAACATGTGGCCGTTGAGGCCGATCATCTTGTCCATCAGATCGTGGCGAAAGCCGTTCATCACCGCCATCACCACGATCAGCGCGGCGACGCCGAGCACGATGCCGAGGAAGGAGAAGCCGGCGATCACCGAAATCGAGCCGTGGGCGCGGCGCGCGCGCAGGTAGCGCATCGCCACCATCCACTCGAAGGCGGAAAACGGCCGCGTGGCGATGGGCGGCGCGGCGGCGGGCGCGTCGAGGGCGGCGGCGGTCATGCGACAAGACGCCATCGCCGGCCTCGCACGCGATCCACGCCGAGCCGCGCGATCGCCGCCTCGACGGCGACGAGTTCGCGGTTCCCCGTGCGGCGGTTCTTGATTTCGACCTTGCCCTCGGCGAGGCTCTTCGGCCCGACGATGACTTGATGAGGCAGGCCGATGAGGTCCATGGCGGCGAATTTCGCGCCGGGGCGCTCGTCGCGGTCGTCGTAGAGCACTTCGACCCCCGCCTTGCCGAGCGCAGCGTAGATGCGCGCGCAGGCGCCGTCGCAGGCGGCGTCGCCGACCTTGAGATTGATGAGGCCGACCGCGAAGGGCGCCGCCGCTTCGGGCCAGATCATGCCCGCCTCGTCGTGGCCGGCCTCGATCAGCGCGGCGACCAGGCGGCTCGGGCCGATGCCGTAGGACCCCATGTGCACGCTGCGCTCCTTGCCGTCGGGGCCGTTGACGACCGCCTTCATCGGCTCGGAGTACTTGGTTCCGAAGTAGAAAATATGGCCGACTTCGATGCCGCGCGCCGAAATGCGGGCGCTTTCCTCGATGCGCGCGAATGCGGCGGCGTCGTGCTTCTCCGAGGTCGCCGCGTAGAGCGACGTCCACTTGTCGAAGACGCCCTGCATCGCGCTGGCGCTGTCGAAGTCGATGCTCTCGGGCGGCGGCGCGAACTCGAGATAGTCCTTGTGGCAGATAGACCTCGCTCTCGCCGGTGTCGGCGAGGATGATGAATTCGTGGCGACAGATCGCCGCCGATCGGCCCGGTGTCGGCGACCATCGGAATGGCGGTGAGCCCGAGGCGCGAGAAGGTGCGCAGATAGGCGGCGAACATCTTGTTGTAGGAATGGCGCGCGCCCGGCCGCGTCGAGGTCGAAGGAATAGGCGTCCTTCATCAGGAATTCGCGCGAGCGCATCACGCCGAAGCGCGGCCGCACCTCGTCGCGGAACTTCCATTGGATGTGATAGAGGTTGAGCGGCAGATCCTTGTAGGAGCGGACGTTGGCGCGGAAAATCTCGGTGATCATTTCCTCGTTGGTCGGCCCGTAAAGCATGTCGCGCTCGTGGCGGTCGCGGATGCGCAGCATCTCCTTGCCGTAGTCGTCGTAGCGGCCGGATTCGCGCCACAGGTCGGCCGACTGGATCGTCGGCATCAGGAGCTTCGATGGCGCCGGAGCGGTTCTGCTCCTCGCGCACGATGGCGCAGATCTTGTGCAGCACGCGCAGCCCCAGCGGCAGCCAGGCGTAGATGCCGGCCGCCTTCCTGGCGGATCATGCCGGCGCGCAGCATCAGCCGGTGCGAGACGATCTCCGCCTCCTTCGGCGTTTCCTTGAGGATGGGCAGGAAATAGCGGGAGAGGCGCATGGCGGCTTGGCTTTCGGGAGATCGGCCGCGCGTCAACGGAAGCGACGAATCGGAACGGAAAGCGCGGAGCAGCCCGCGCGAGCGGCCTTATGGCCCCATCGGCGCGCAAAGGGCAAGTCGCGCGCGCGGCCGGCGCGCGAGCTGCGATCACGATTTCGTGATCGCGGCGTCCGGTAACCGCGGCCGGGCCGCCCGGCGAATGACCCAGGCAAGGCCGAAAGGTTCGGCCGGCGGGCGCGGCGACGAGCCGACGCTCAGGAAAATCATTGCCTTAACGCGCAACGAGGACGACATCAGCCCATGATCGCCAAGACCGCCTTCACCGCCGCCTCGCTCGCCGGCTCGCTCGCCGTCGCCCTGGCGCTCGCTTCCGCCGCCAAGGCGGGCCCCGCTCCCGCCCAGCCGGGCGCCGACAAGTGCTACGGCGTCGCGCTCGCCGGCAAGAACGATTGCGCCGCCGGCGCCGGCACGACCTGCGCCGGCACCTCGACCGTCGACTACGATCCCGGCCCACTGGAAATACGTCGCCAAGGGCACCTGCGAAACCATGATGACCCCCAAGGGCCACGGCATGCTGAAGCCGATGTGATTGGCGCCTCGCAGAGCGCTCTTTGCGCGGCCCCGCCTGGCGAAGGCGGGGCCGTTTTCGTTATGGGAGCGACGGAGGAACTTGGCGAACGAGGCGGCCCGCGGTACAAGTGACCAACAATTTGGTCAGGAGCCGAACATGGGCGCCGTCAGTCTCGCCGAAGCCAAAGCGCGTCTCAGCGAGCTCGTGGCGCGCGCGCAAGCGGGGGAAACCGTCTCGATCACCAGGCGAGGCAAGCCGGTTGCAAAACTCGTCGCCGCGGACCGGCGCCGCAAGCCGATCGACGCAAGTGCGTTGCGTGATCTGACGGAACGCATGCGCAAGCAGAGCGAGCCGGCCGGCGCGTTTGTTCAGCGCATGCGCGATGAGAACCGCTATTGATCTATTGCCTCGACACGTCCGTTCTCGTCGCCGCCCTCACCAATGAAATGGCGACCGCGCGCGTCCAGCGCTGGCTCGGCGAACGTGCGCCCGACGAACTTGCTGTCAGCGCGTGGGTCGCGACGGAATTCTCATCGGCGTTATCGATCAAATTGCGCAGCGGCGAAATCGGCCCGGACGAGCGCGCCGCCGTGCTGGCGGCGTTCGTGAGACTCTGCTCGGAGTCTTTGTCGGACCTATCCATCTCCGCCGCCCAATTTCGCGTCGCGGCCCGCATCGCCGATCAGCATAAGCTCGGTTTGCGCGCCGGCGACGCGTTGCATCTGGCCATCGCCGCCGACCACGGGGCGACGATCGCCACGCTCGACAAACGGCTGGCCGACGCGGCGCTGGCGCTCGGCGTCACCGCGCTGTCGCCGTGATGCGAACAGGAATCCTGTCCAACGGCGCCGCGGATTCCTGACTTTGGGCGCGCACGACGAATCGTGCTAGTCGGGTTGGCTGTCCCCTGCCCGGCGCCGCATGACCCCACAAGACTTCATCCGCAAATGGAAGCCGGTCGCGCTCACCGAGCGCGCAACCGCCCAGGAGCATTTTCTCGATCTCTGCCGCCTGCTCGAACACCCGACCCCGGCGGAGGACGACCCGACCGGGGAGCGTTTCACTTTCGAAAAGGGCGTCTCCAAGACCGGCGGCGGCGACGGTTTCGCCGACGTGTGGAAGAAGGGATTTTTCGCCTGGGAATACAAGAAGAAGAAGCGCGATCTCGACAAGGCGCTGGAACAGCTTACCCGCTACGCCGCGGCGCTGGAGAACCCGCCGCTACACGTCGCCTGCGACACCCATCTCTTCCGCGTCGAGACGCGCTGGACCAACGAGGTTCCCGCCCAATACGAATTCGAGCTCGACGACCTCGCCGACCCGAAGAACTTGGCGATTCTCAACGCGGTCTTCTTCGATCCGGAAAAGCTGCGCACGGGGCGTACACGCGCCAAGCTGACCAAGGACGCGGCGGACAAGTTCCAGACGATTTCGGACCGTTTGCAGCACCGCAATTCGGATCGCGAGGCGGTCGCGCATTTCGTCAATCAGCTCGTCTTCTGCTTTTTCGCCGACAGCGTCGGCCTGCTGCCGAACGGCGTCTGGAAAAAACTGCTGCAAACCGCCGAGCGAAAGCCCGCGAAAGCAAAGGAATGGCTGAACAAGCTATTCGAGGACATGAAGGAGGGCGGCGACTTCAACCTCGAAGACATCGCGCCGTTCAACGGCGGCCTGTTCGACGGGCGTGCGCCGCTGGCGCTCGCGGACGGCGAAATCAGCCTGTTGTTCGCCGCCGCCAGTCTCGATTGGGGCCTCATCGATCCGACGATTTTCGGCACTTTGTTCGAACGTTTTCTCGATCCCGACAAACGCGCCCAGATCGGCGCGCATTACACCGACCCGGAAAAAATCGCCCTCATCATCGAGCCGGTCGTCATGCGCCCGTTGCGGGCCGAGTGGGATGGGGCGAGGTCGGAGATCGAAGCGATCATGGCGCCCGTCAACGAGCCGGGGAGCGGCCCAGGACGCGTCGCCCAGCGCGATTTGGGCAAGAAGTACGATGCCGCGCGCGCCAAGGCGGAAGCCAAGCGCGACGCCTTCATCGACCGCCTTTGCGCCCTTCGCATCCTCGACCCCGCGTGCGGCTCGGGCAACTTTCTTTATCTCGCGCTGCAGGCGGTCAAGGACCTCGAATATCGCGCCATCCTCGAATGCGAGGCGCTCGGCCTCGGCATGGTCGTGCCGCGCGTCGGCGCCGGAAATCTTGCACGGAATCGAGATCAATCCGTTCGCCGCGGAACTCGCGCGCACGACGATCTGGATCGGCGACATTCAATGGCGGGTGCGCAACGGCATTTCGCATCACCCGCGCCCGGTGATGCGCAAGCTCGATTCGATCGAATGCCGCGACGCGCTGCTGGCGAGCGACGGGAAAGGCGGCTTCGTCGAGGCGCGATGGCCGGAGGCGGATTACATCTTGGGGAACCCGCCGTTTCTCGGCGGCAAGCTGCTGCGGCGCGGGCTCGGTGACGAAACCGTGGAGGCGCTGTTTCACGCCTATGAAGGTCGCGTTCCCGCCGAGGCCGATCTCGTCTGCTACTGGTTCGCCAAGGCGTGGGAAGCGTTGCAGGCCGGCCGCGCCAAGCGCGTCGGCCTGGTCGCGACCAACTCGATCCGTGGCGGCGCCAATCGGAAGGTTCTCGAACCGCTCGCCGAGGCAGGCGCGATCTTCGAAGCGTGGAGCGACGAAGCGTGGTCGATCGACGGCGCGGCGGTTCGCGTATCGTTGGTGTGTTTTGGTGAAGCGGAAGGCGGCGCTCGACTGGATGCGGCGCCTGTGGATCGCATTCACTCTGACCTCAGCGCGGAAATTCTCAACCTGCCGACGGCGCGGCAATTGCCGGGAAACGCACATGTCGCATTCATGGGCGACACCAAGGGCGGCGCCTTCGACATTGAGGGAAGCTTGGCGCGTGCTTGGCTCGCCGAACCGCTCAACGCCAACGGCCGACCCAATAGCGACGTGCTGACGCCCTGGATCAATGGTCTCGACATTACTCGGCGCGGCCGCGACATGTGGATCGTCGATTTCGGCTCGACCATGAGCGAAGGAGAAGCGGCGCTCTACGAGGCGCCATTCTCACACGCCCTCGAAAAGGTAAAGCCGGACCGCGAGAGCAATCGTCGCGCGACTTACCGCGATCACTGGTGGCGGCATGTTGAACCACGCCCAGCGCTCAAGGCTGCCCTCACTTCGCTTTCAGACCGTCATGGCCGGGCTCGTCCCGGCCATCCACGTCTTGCCGACGGGCGCCAAGGCGTGGATGCCCGGCACAAGGCCGGGCATGACGGAATGTGCGAAGGCAACCGCTATATCTGCACGCCGAGGGTGGCCAAGCACCGCTTGTTCGTTTGGGTAGCTGCAGACGTCTGCCCGGACAGCGCAACGATCGCCATTGCCCGCGACGACGACACCACCTTCGGCATCCTGCATTCGCGCTTCCATGAAGCGTGGTC
>CAVWKL010000098.1:0-11640 GCA_963755075.1 uncultured Alphaproteobacteria bacterium | reverse complement strand
GGCCGCTGCAAGCTCATCGGATACCATCCTAAGTTGAAGCGCGTGGTCTGCACCGACGCATCGTTCTTCGATGAGCGCGATTTCAGCGCAATTGAATTCTTGAATTATTTTGATATCCCGTGCAAGAATATTAATGCTTACATCAGGCCAAATACCCCGAGTTTGACTCTCAAACAATATGTTTCGCGCCGATATAGGAGACAAATTGTCGCGCTAGTCAATAAATATCGATTGACAATAGAGAATTATTTTCGACGTGGGGCGCTATTCGAACATCTCGGCATTTACGATCGTGATGGAACGCCGATTCTTGAGAACATAGCGAGATGGGAGTCGCCTAAATTCAATTCAAGCGATGTTATATTTGTTTCCGGGGCGGTTTGGGGGGTAGATAAATACACTCAATTTCTGCGAGATTGTCATTACGAGAAGAACGTAAATATCATAATGTTTATATACGATCTTACCCCAATAGTGATGCCGGAATTTTTTGCCCAGAGGTTTCCGCGTAAGTTCGATCAATGGCTATTGAAGACGAGCGAATTCGTCGATTTCTTTCTAGCTATCTCCGAATCAACGAAAACAGATCTATCTGACTACTGCGCTCAAGCCGGATCGCGACAGCCTGACATACGCGTTGTCCCCCTGGCGCACGAATTCGTATTGGAAAATGGCGCGGCCTCTTCGGCCGCTGTGGAGCCCACTCGGTTGAGATTTAAAGGCCGCTCTCTCGAGAATATCCGCGCCGCGGTTCTTTTGGCCAGTAGCCGCCCCTATGCGCTGTGCGTCGGCACAATGGAGGGACGCAAGAACAATTTGGGCCTCGCGATGGTGTGGCAGGCGATTAGAGCAAGATTGGATTGAGGATCCCAAGACTCGTTTTTGCTGGACAACGCGGATGGGCCAATGAAGAATTCTTCAGTTTGATTTCCCGCACGGCGAAACTGAACGGGCTGATCAGCTTGATCGAGGGGCCGAGCGACGAAGAGCTGGCTTTTCTCTACAAGAACTGTCTATTTACCGTCTATCCGAGCTATTACGAGGGTTGGGGGCTTCCGATCGGCGAGAGCCTTTGGTTCGGTCGGCCGGTCATCGCCTCGAAAACGAGCGCCATGCCGGAAGTGGGCGGCGACGCGGTCGACTATGTGGACCCGTATGATCTCGAAGCTCTGGAAGCCGCGGTCATCAAAATGCTCGATCCCGTTTATCGTTCGCAACGAGCCGCCGCGGCCCAAGCGATGCCCAAGCGGACATGGCGCGAGGTGGCCGAAGACATCCGCGGGATCCTGGAGGCGAAACTGGAGGGGCGCGACAACCGCGATCTTCCTCGCGATCCGACGAACCGCTGACGCGCTCTCCCGCCGAGAGCCCGTCAAAAGCGCCGCCGTCTCGACTGTCGGATGGGCGACCCTCGACCTCGGCGCAGCGGCGAGACGGCGGCGGAGGAAGCGCCTGCCTCGCCAAGACGGGCCCCCCGGGCGCCGTGGGCTTGCGCCTCTCCCCTTGGCTCAAGCGCGATCCATCTGCGCCTTGACCCGCTCGAGATCGGCGTCGACCATTTCGCGGATCATCTGTTCGAGGCCGATTTCGGCCTCCCAGCCGAGCTTCTTGGCCGCCTTGGCGGGGTCGCCGAGCAACACGTCGACCTCGGCGGGACGATAGAACGCCGGATCGATGACGACGTGCTTGCTCATTTCGAGCCCGACGTGGTCGAAGGCGATGCGGCACATGTCGCGCACCGAGGTCGTGCGGCCGGTGGCGACGACATAGTCGTCCGGCCGGTCCTGCTGCAGCATCAGCCACATCGCACGCACATAGTCGCGCGCGTGGCCCCAGTCGCGCTTGGCGTCGATGTTGCCCAGGCGCAATTCGTCGGCGAGGCCGAGCTTGATCCGCGCGACGCCGTCGGTCACCTTGCGCGTGACGAACTCGATCCCGCGCAGCGGGCTTTCGTGGTTGAACAAGGATGCCGGAGGAGGCGTGAAGGCCAAAGCTTTCGCGGTAATTGACGGTGATCCAATGGCCGTAAAGTTTGGCGACCGCGTAGGGCGAGCGCGGGTGGAAGGGCGTGTTCTCGTTCTGTCGCGGCTGCTGAACCAGACCGAACATTTCCGAGGACGAGGCTTGATAGAATCGAGCGTCCGGCTTTTCGGCGCGCATCGCCTCGAGCAAATTCGTCACGCCGACGGCGGTGACGTTGGCGGTGAGCACCGGCTGGCGCCAGGACGAGGCGACGAAGGATTGGGCCGCAAGATTGTAAATCTCGTCCGGCCGCGTTTCCTTGACGGTGCGCACGAGGGTCGAGAGATCGCTGAGATCGCCGTCGATCAAGGTCACCCGGCCGGCGACGCCGAGCCAACGCAGCCGATGATCTTCGACGCCCCGATGCGGCGATCGGCGAACGACGCCAAAGACTTCGTAGCCTTTCTCGACAAGCAAATGTGACAGGTAGGCGCCGTCTTGTCCAGTGATCCCAGTAATCAATGCGCGCTTCATCGCGGATTCCTCAAGAAAAAATTGCGGATGCTCCGTCGCGTATTTTCGGCATTGGCGCTCTCGCGTCGCGAAGGCGTCTCGACCATCGGCGCCGCGCCCTGTCGCACGCAATTGCCCCGCCGCGGCCCGCCCCCGGCGGGCGAGAGAGGAAACGGCTCGGTCAATCGCCCGACGCGGCGCGAACCCAAGCCTGCGCAAACCCGAGTGCGCCGACCGAGGATCACGACGCTTTAACAGGGTCGGTCATTTCTGGCCATCGGTCCGCCTTTCCTCGCGCGACGAGCGCTGAAGCGCGGCGCGGCCGCCAGAGGTCGGCAATGTCGGCGCATTGAAGTGGGGACTCCGGCAAAATCCGGTCGGCCTCGTCGATTTGGCTGGGGCGCCAGGATTCGAAGCTATCTCAAACCGGCTATTAACTCTTTGAAAACACGTCGATTTTATTACACACTGTCGTGATGGTGTAGCACGCTTGTGTTACAGTTTCAAGGTCGCGCGGTGCGCTGTCGTTCGACGTCGCTACAGCAATTCTTGTGGGCTTGCGACTGAAAAGGGGAGAGGCTCTCCCCCAACGTCATGCCGACGAGGCGCATCCGGCGACAATTGGCGTTCGCCACATGCTGCTGACTTGGCGGCGTGGTTGCAAGGCAATTGGGGAGGGCGCCCGGCAATCGCGGCGCAGCCGAGGCCGCTGGGACCGTTGAGGGGGGACGCCTCGTTTCCCGCCCGGCCGATATTGCGGCTCCAACCACTGCCGAGAATTATCTGAAAGGAGCCGGCCGCGGGGGCGCGGTTCGCATCGACCGTCACGCGGGCTCCGCGCGCCGCTCGGCGGGCTGGATCAGATGCGGGGCGCGGCGATCGAGGATCTTGTTCACTTGGAATTCCGCGCCTTGATCCGTGGCCCGGGTCATCGTTGACTCGGAGGCTTCATGACGTAAGCTCGGCGACCATCAGCACAGGAATCTTCACGTAGGAGTGGCGTCCGCATGAATGCAGCCCCTCGCGTTTGGTCGTGTGTGGTTGCAGGGGTCGCGGATGGCGACTGGCGGTCGGCGATCACGCGTCTTGAGGGGGCATTCGCCGAAAACACCTTGCGAGCCTATCGGGCGGATTTCACGCTTTTTGAAGAATGGTGCAACAGCGCCCATTGTTCGGCGTTGCCCGCGGCGCCCGAGACGGTCGCCGCTTTTATTGCCCAGGACGCGCTTAAGTCCTCGCCTGCGACCCTGCGTCGGCGACTCGGCGCGATACAGAAAATTCATCGCCTATTCAGGCTCGACAATCCGGTCGAGAGCGAAGAAGTGTCGATTGAAATGCGGCGCGCGCGGAGACGTAAGCCGCGTCGACAGAAGCAGGCGCGAGGGCTGACGCGAGACCTGCGCGCCAGGCTTCTGGAAGCCTGCCCGGATAGCCTCGCTGGCCTACGCGACCGCGCGCTCATTGCCACCGGCTACGACACCCTTTGCCGGCGGTCGGAATTGGTCTCGCTTCGGTTGGAAGACATCGCCCCGCTCGAAAGCGGAGCTATGTCCATCTTTGTCCGCAGAGCCAAGAACGACCCTTTTGGCGATGGGCGCTATGCCTATCTGTCGCGCGAGACTGTCGACCTCCTCGACGTGTGGCTCAAGAGGGCTTCGATCAAGGAGGGTTGGCTATTCCGTAGAGTGACGGTCAACTACGTCGGCCCGAATGCGCTGCACCCGTATACAGTCAATCGGATAATCAAAGGGGCTGCGTCAGCAGCAGGGCTCAATACCGACTTCGTCACGCGCCTCTCCGGTCATTCGATGCGGGTCGGAGCAGCGCAAGATCTGATGGCCGATGGATTTGGATTGCTTCGGATCATGCGGGTTGGCGGCTGGAAAACAACGAATACTGTCGGTAAATACGTCGAACAAGCCGAGATGGCGCTGCTCGGCAAATATTGGCACTCAATCGATTCTGGTGAGCCGGCGCCGCCTCAAGACATGTCCGCGCTACGATTCGGCGCAACCCGGGGGCGGCGATGACCGACACAAAGCTGTCTTCGCTGAATGAGATAGGCACTCGCTGTCTTTTGGGGGCGCGCTACTCGGCGCGCAGATTCCTGTTGGGCCGACAATTTCACAAGGCGGCATAGGTCACTACGCCGCGTGGTCTGGGGTGGCGCGGGTACGCTAATTGCGTCTAGATGCTCTCGTCGAGCATCCACGACTAACGGGTGGTCAAAAATGACCGGTTCACCCGGATGGCGGTAGCGTGGGCAAATAGGGCGTTCCGTTCCGGGACAATGTGCGAAGTGGGATTTGCGGCCGAGGTGCATCGCGTTGGCAAACGATGGTGCTCGACGGTATCCATTCGCCGCAGCATGCTCGGCGGCGCGCTCTTCTGGCGCCGCGCGAACATTCGCTTGGCCGACCACAGGACGGCAAATTCTGTCGTGGACGCCGAGCGGCGATATCGAATGTCGGACGAACCGGGGACTTTTTGAGTCATTTGAGTCTATTGTCAGAAGTTGAGAAGATCGCGTGAAGAAGGCGACCTTATTTATCACCCTCTGTGACGTCCATTCGTGAAGTTCATATATCGCACCCTACGCGCTCGAGAGGATATTCGGGGTGAGCGCCACATTGCTCCGCGCGGCGGACACCAATGGTCGTCTCCTGATGGTCATATGACCGCGGACGAGACCTCCCACTGCGCCGAGGTCTAAATAGTCCTGGACGGCATGCGTAAACGATGGCCGCAGCCCATGCACTACATTGTTGACGGGACCTGTGACGGTGCCAACTGTTGAACCAAGCCCGCTTCCGCGATTTCACGATCCAAACCGTCGACCGACCCGACGCAGCCGAGGTCTTTTGAAGTCATCGCGAGTTGTTGCGTCGTCGAGCGCAGGTTCGCTTAGATGTCCTGCTGATCGCTTTCATACGGGATTGCGATGAGTAAATTGACTGTTCCGAAGCGATGATTGATTTCGCCCTCGGAAGGCTCTTGCTTGAGCGCGTCGCTCACGAAGGGAATTCTTGAGCGGACACTTAATCAGATCAAAGGGTCAATGAATGAATATTCTGGTGACGGGCGCGACAGGGAAGGTAGGGACCGTATTTCTGGAGGCGTTGCGACGTCGGGGTGCCGACCTCATAAGAGTCGCAACACCGGATCCGCCCCCAGCCGGCCCGGATATCGATTGGGTGCAAACCGACTTCCTTGAGGACCTGGACTTTCACAGTCTGACTTCGAAAATAGACGTAGTGTTTCATTTGGCGGCAGAGCTATATGACATTTCAAAAATGGAACAAGTAAATTGCTTTGCGACACGCCAGCTCGCAGAGGCTTCAGAACAAACTGGGGTCCGATCATTCATCTACACAAGCAGTACGATGGTTTATGGCCACCCAACCAGCCGCCTTGTCACTGAAGAATCTCCACTTCTAGATGCTAATCCATTTCCCTTCGTGAATTCACTATCATCTTACGCGCAAAGCAAATTTGCAAGCGAAGCTGCCATACGAGATGTATGCAAAGACGTAACGTATACCATTTTGCGTCCGACAATGTTGGTAAACAACATCGACCTTAAGAGATATGCAGAAAACTGGTCGTATCCACGTAAACTCTGGTGGGGACACCGTCTAAGCCACTTGATCCATGTATCAGAGGTAGCGGAGTGTCTACTCAGAATCCTAAATGCCGCCGATGCCAAAGATTACAGTAATAACGGCACAATCACCCTCTACAACTTGTCCTCTGACGATAAAGGAGAGACGTTTTCCGATGTATTTAGACATCTTGCAGCAAATTCGTTCCCGCTTTACGTCACCATTCCGTTCGGTGCCTATCTAGAATACGCAAAAGACGTCGTAAAACATCGCGGCGGAAGCCGCGGTTGGCCTTACGGGGTTGTAACATATTCGGGGGCGAAATTTGAACGAGCGTTCGGTATAGTTCACGACATAACATCCGCATGTTAAAACATAATACAATCTACAACATATCGGGCGTTCTGCTTCAATCCGCGTGCGCGTTGATAACAATACCGGTTTACATTAACTATATAGGGGCGCAAAAATATGGCGTGATGGCGCTGTTATGGGTTGTCTTAGGTTATTTTGGGATATTTGATCTTGGAATTTCAAGGTCAACGGCATATTTTGTCGCGAGAGCACAACACATTGAGGAGAGAGAACGAGTTGTTCTATCTGGCGTTATTTGCTCTTTCATATTTGGCGCACTTGCCGCCATCGCGTTCTATCTGAGCTCAAACTACGTTGCGGACACGCTATTTTCGCATGCGAACTTCGCGCGAAGCGATATCAGTGTATCGGTACCTTACATCGCGGCGGCGTTGCCATTTATCACGTTAGGCGGTGTCGCAATTGGCGCGATGGAGGGTAGAGAAAGATTTCTTTTGGTAAATTCATTGCAAGTTTGTGGTGGAATGCTATTTCAGATAGCGCCACTGGCAGTCGTATTTCTTGTAGGGCCGAGCCTTCCGGCGATGATTATTGCCGCCGTTGTTGCGCGCGTCCTATTTATCTTTGCCCTCTGTATCGCAGCCAAATTCCAAGTGCCATTTTACACGCTCCGTTCGGTAACAATCGGCCATCTCTCCGCTGTGATTTAGTTTGGTGGTTGGTTGACGTTGACGAACATCGTTGCGCCACTTTTGGCGACTTTGGATCAGGTCTTTGTCGGATCGTTCTTCGGGCCCGCTTCGCTCACAACGTATTCAGTGCCATCAAGCCTCGTCAGCAGGACGTCAGTAGTACCGTCGGCGATGGCGCGCGCGTTGTTTCCAAGATTTGCCCAAATGGGTCGTCAGGACGCCCTCGAGATGGCCGAGCGCGCCAATTTTGTCGTCATCGGAATAATGACAACGATATGTTCCGTCGGTGCGGTTGTCGCGAAACCATTCATTGCACTGTGGATCGGCCCGGCGTTCGCAACGGTTTCGGGGCCGATAGCGCAATTGCTATTTATAGGCATCTGGTTTAATAGCCTAGCGTATATTCCTGCGTATCTCTTGCAATCGCAAGAGCGCGCTCAAGTCGTTGCGCGAATTCAACTTGCCGAACTCCTCCTATACGTACCAGTTCTCGTTGGCTGTCTTCGTGCGTTCGGCCCGACTGGTGCGGCCGTTGCCTGGAGCACCCGGTTCGCGATAGACGCACTGCTTCATCTACGAGTAGCAAAATTCGAAGTCGCCTCGATAGTCAAATTGTGGCCCGGTCTTGTAAACGTACTGGCGGCCGTGCTCCTGTCTAGGTGCTTTGGAGATGGGAACCTACTTGCATCCGCACTGATCGCTTGCGCGGCGGGGGTTGCCGGCCTTGTATGGAGCCTATGGCTTTCTCCCGATCTCTTGAACGTTTGGGGAGCGTTCTTCGGCCGTTCGCGTCGTGTAGAGACTATGTAGTGTACCACAACGAACAGGATGTTCAAACGTGAGCGTGCTTTCAGGGAAACGATCGTTGAGGACGGCATTTAAGCGAATACTCTGGAATTGCGGTTACGAGATTCGCGATCGTCGCTTCAGCGCACATCCGACCGCGCTCGCGCTTCAGCTTATAGCCCGCACCTATCCAGACATAATAGTCGATGTTGGCGCGAACGCGGGGCAGTACGCAAGCGAGATCCTCCAATTTAAACCGGACGCCCGGATAATCTCCTTCGAGCCTTTAGCCGCTGCCCACGCGACGGCAACTGCGGAATCGAGAAAATACCGCAATTGGACCGTCCGCGAACGAGTAGCTGTGGGAGCAGAGACGCGCAAGTCCCGGATCAACGTATCGAAGAATTCCGTCTCGTCTTCACTTCTCAACATGACGGAGGTCCACTTAAGAGCGGAACCGTTGTCACAATTCATTGGTGTTGAAGAAGTGGCCATTCAACCACTAGACGCGTTGCTTATTGACGTTCCGCGCAGTAAAAGACTTTATCTTAAGATCGATACACAAGGATACGAAAGGCAGGTACTTGACGGTTCGTCCAGGCTATTGTCGCAAGTCGTGGCGCTTCAACTGGAATTGTCATTCGAGCGTTTGTGCGACGGGCAAATGTTGGCATGGGAGCTGGTACAATTTGTCCAACAGAATGGATTTAAGCCCTTCGGATTCGCGAATGGTTTTCGAGAGATCGCGACAGGCGAGCTACTTCAAATGGACGGATACTTTTTAAGATAGGAGTGCGTTGCCTAATGAGGCCGTCTGCAATCATCGGCAATAGGGGAATCGACCATCAAGGAGCATACTACGTCGACATACTGGCGTTTGTGATGGGCTTTGCACAGATCGTAGATATCAATTTGATTGGGCGGCTATTCTGCTCGGAAGCGGTGGCTGCTGTAATCGCAATATATTATGTCTTTTCGTCAAAGACGTTATGGGACCCTCTTCCACGAAGATTGTTGATGTTGTGTACGTTATGGCTTATCAGTGCGATTATTACAGATCTAGTGCGCCAATCGCAGTTCGATGATCTAGCTAGAGGCTGGTCAAGAATTGTCGTGTTTTACGTTGATTTTGCGGCGTTATATTGTCTAGGAAGAACTCATCGCGGCGCACTGCTCTGGAATGTCGTCGGCCTAGGGCTTGCGTTTATTGTAGAAGCGCGATGGTGGCCGAGCGCAATACAGATAGTAGATCCATGGAAGTTCGGTTATTCGCAAGGATTAACGCCGATTGTTGCTTTGATTGCCGGGAGTAAAAGTGTAACTAGAATACTCAAGGGCGCGACGTGGATGCCGCTTCTTGCGATTGCTGCCGTGAATTTGATTTTCAATTATCGCTCCGTATTCGGAATAGCGGCGGCTGCAGGGCTGATGTGCATGCTGAAAGAACATCTGAATACGAGAAACAGCGTTGGAATACCATTCTCTCGGGGGCGGATTGCCGTGCTGGCGTTAGCATCAATATTCGTCGGTCAGGGAATTATTGGCGTGTATTCTCTGAGTGCGTCGCGCGGGTGGCTCGGAGTAGAGGCACAGGACAAGTACGAAGAGCAATCTGGCAGTAATCTGAGTCTGTTGCAGTACGGACGAGGGGAGTTGTTCGCATCGACACAAGCCATCATTGACTCGCCGCTAATTGGTCACGGTTCGTGGGCGCAAGATTTCGGGCTATGTTGCAATCCTTGTCGAAAGGATAGAGGAGCATGGCGGAGTTGTACAAGGAAATCCTTATGAAGACGCCCACATCCCAAGTCACTCTCATCTTCTAGGATCTTGGGTCGAGTCTGGGATCGGTGGTGGGCTCTTGTGGATCTGGACAATAGTGGTCGCGATGCGAGGCATAGTCGGGTTTTTCCGAGTGACTAATATACCGAGCCCCCTGGTTGCCTTTTCGCTATTGATGTTCGTGTGGGACGTATTATTCTCTCCGTTTGGAGCGGAGCAAAGATTTAGTGCAGCGTCTCAAATTTGCTTGGCGTTTTGGGTTCTTGAAAGCCAGTGGGAACGGGGCGTATTCCGCGTTCGGTGAGCGTCTGACGGCAGAGCAAACCGAATGTGCCCAGATGGAGCGGTGGGGTAGAAGCGGTGAAAGTCTCTGTTGTGACGGTATCCTTCAATCAAGGCGAGTTCCTTGAACGGGCAATTTGCTCGGTAATTGGTCAAAGTGGCGTCGATGTGGAGTATATCGTTGTGGATCCGGGCTCGACCGATGGAAGCCGGGAGATTATCGATCGCTATAAAGACAGAATTAGCCGTGTTGTCTACGAAGAGGATGAAGGACCGGCTGATGGTCTCAACCGAGGCTTCGAGTTTGCCAGCGGAGACGTCTATTGTTACCTGAATTCCGACGACACGTTTGAGCCGGACGCGTTGTGTCGAGCCGCTCGATTTCTTAGTGACCACCCAGAGTTCGACGTCATTTGTGGGCATGCGTGGGTTACGGATCGACACGATACGCGGTTAAGACGTGTTTGGTCTGAGCCTTTCACACGACTTGGGGTAGCGTATGGCGCGGCCGTTCAGATTCAACCGTCAACTTTCATTCGGCGCGCTGCCTTCATGAAGTGCGGCGGTTTCAATCCAGCCAATAGGAGTGGGTGGGATGGGGAACTGCTGGTTGATTTGTTCTTGTCGGGGTCGCGGATCGGCATTGTCGATGAATTCCTCAGCACGTACCGGCTGCACGCGGATAGTATCACGAATAGCGGTCGGCTGTCGGCGCTATCGGAACGGTTCAACGAGTACCGATTTTTGCGCCTCACTGGGCGCTCGAGGCGGCCGCTCGATGGATGTGTTGCGATTGTATTCCGGTTGTGGAAGCACCTGTTCTCGCCCTTGGCTACATGGGAGCGGTTCACTCGGGGGCCGGTTTTCAACCGCGGTATCGATTAGGATACGAGGCTCAGCGAGTGTGCGAGGCGGATAATGACGGCGATTTCGCAGGTCGGACGAGCAATGTGGCAGCTGGTAGTACTTGTTGTTACGACTTGGCTTTCGCTCTGCCTTCTTGCTGCGGACAGTTGGGCGCAAGTCGATACTTCTGTCATAGTCATTGATCCGAGCCTCCCTTCATCTTATTGGCTTGCCGCCGGGACCGTCTCCAGATTGCCGATCGTCCCGGAAGGCGGCCTTCGTGAATTGCGCGCGGGCAATGTCGGCTGGTTTGAGTTTACCTTCGTTAGTCCTGACACCGCTTGGCGCCGGTTAGCGCTCGATGGGCACCCACATCTCGGCCAGGTTGCTCTTGAGCTAGACGCACCACTTCCCAAAACCTCCAAAGAACTCGCTCCGCGAGGATCGCTCGTGCCGGGTCAGTGGGTCTGGGTGACCTCTGGCGAGCATCGGTTGCGCGTTATCGTCACCAATTGGACCGGTCTGCCACAGGTCTCTTCGATTCGGCTTGAACGGCAGGCGGCCGATCAGGCTGGCGCGTTTCGGCTACTTTTTGATCATATAAAACCCTCGACGGCCGTAGGGGAATGCCAGCCGATACAAATCCTGGCGGGAGCAAATCCTGTCTCTGAACGAATAGACATTGTCTTCCGTTTAGAGGGTCGCGTTCTCCGCAGGGACGCGATTGCCATCCCGCCGTCGCCTGAACCGGTGGTAAGGCGTGTGCCTGTCCCCTGTGATCAGCCGGGAGATGTAACCGCCTCTCTCACGACGGCCGCTCCCGGATCGCGCGAGCAATTTACGGCCCAGACGTCATATTG
>CAVWKL010000097.1:0-9518 GCA_963755075.1 uncultured Alphaproteobacteria bacterium | reverse complement strand
ATCCTGCGGAAATTCTTCAGCCTGCGGCATGTCCAACAAAGGGCAGCGGGAGTTGGCAGTCCGTTGACCGTCTGTCCAAGCTCGCAAAGGCCGGCGCAAAGCGGCCGTGTCGATCACGAGATCCTGATGATTGGATACGGCCCTTGGGCCTGCCTGGACGCGCCTGGGCGTCCCTGCATATTCCCCAAAAGCTTCCCAAAAAGTGAGCCCGCGGGGCTTGACCAGGCGCTAAGCCCTTGATTTCCTTGGCGCTCCCATGGGGAATTCGAACCCCAGTTTTCGCCGTGAGAGGGCGACGTCCTGGGCCGCTAGACGATGGGAGCGCGGCAAACGCGGAACAAGGGCGCTTCTATATCGGCGTGACGGGGGGAAAGCAAGGCGGGCGCGAGGCGGTTTCAGGCGGGGGGCGCGGCGGACGCAAGCGACGGGCCGTAGGCCTTCATGAACATCTTCACGGCGGCGTCGACCGCGGCGTCGATCATCTCCGGCGTCGCCGAATCGATGACGCCGAAAAGCACCTCCTTGTGGAATTCGGCGCAGCACAAGTTGATGAATTGGCGCGCCGCCAGCTTCGGGTCGGCGACGTCCAGCGTGCCCGCCTTGGCGAAGCCTTCGAGCTGGGCGGCGAGCTTCTCGATCCCGTAGCGCGGGCCGGCGTCGAAAAACGCCCGCCCAAGCTCGGGAAACCGGCCGGCCGCGCCAATCACCACCCGCACTTGCGCGATCGTGTCCGGGCGCATGATCACTTCAACCAGCCGCCGCCCGAATTCGCGCAGCAGCGTCGCCGGGTCGCCGCCGTCAGGGGGAAAGACGCACAGCCGCTCGGCCTGCTGTTCTCTGTCCTCGCGGACCAGCGCCTCGAACAATTGCTCCTTAGAGTCGAAATAGACGTACAGCGTTCCCTTGGAGACGCCGGCGGCGTGGGCGATGTCGTTCATGCTCGCCCCGTCGAAGCCGGCGCTTAGGAAGACCGTGCGCGCCCCGTCCATGATCTGGCGCCGTTTGACGCCGCCGTCGTGCGCATGCGCGTCGGGTTCCACAATGATCTCGGCATCCATCGCCGCCGTCGCCTTTGTGGTTGGGGTTCGAAAAAATGACCGAACCGTTCAGTTCGGTCTTGATTTAATCGCGCCGCCGGGTTATGTCAACATGAAAATGACCGAACGGTTCGGTCTAAGCTGTGGATGCCTCGAAATGTCGCAGGACCAGACCCAGGTCGCGCCGGTCGCTTTGGCCCCGGCGCGCGAACACCCCCCGCTGACCCCCTATGTCGCGCGCGACGCCGCCGTGACGCCGGGGCCCGTCGCGCCCTCGGCCGTGCGCCCGCCGCGCTCGCCGCGCCGCTTCATTCTGCCCGTGATCTTCCTCGCCGCGCTCGGCTACGGCGGCTATCTCGCCTACGATTGGTTCGTCGAAGGGCGCTTCCTCGTCACCACCGACGACGCCTATGTCGGCGCCGACACGGCGATCATCGCGGCCAAGGTCGCCGCCCATGTCGCTGCGGTTCCGGTCGCCGACAACGCCTTCGTCCATGCGGGCGATCTCTTGGTCCGGCTCGACGACGGCGACTATCGCCTTGCGATCGAGGCCGCCAAGAACAAGATCGCGACCCAGGACGCGACGATCGCGCGCATCGGCCGGCAGATCGACGCGCAGGGCGCCGTGATCGCACAGGCGGCGGCGCAGGTGGGAGCGGCGGCGGCGCAGTTGCAGGGCGCCGAAGCCGATCAGCAGCGCGCCGCGCTGGAATTCGATCGTTCGCAAAAGCTCGCGGAGACGAACTTCGGTTCGCAACAGCGCCTGGAGCAGGCCTCCGCCGACCGCGCCCGCACCGCCGCCGCGGTGACCGCGGCCAACGCCGCCAAGGCTTCGGCCGAAGCGGCGCTCGCCGGGGCGCGGGACAACCTGGACGTGCTGAAGGCCCAGCAGACCGAGGCGGCCCGCGCGCGCGGCGAACTCGTCACCGCCGAGGAAAAGGCCGAGCGCGACCTCTCCTTCACCGAAATCCGCGCGCCCTTCGACGGCGTCGTCGGCAACAAGGCGGTCGAGGTCGGCCAGTACGCGCTGCCCGGCACGCGGCTGCTGGCCCTGGTTCCGTTGAGCAGCGCCTACGTCGACGCCAATTTCAAGGAGACCCAGCTCGATTCGATCCGCCCCGGCCAGAAGGTCGACCTCGCCGTCGATTCCTACGGCGGGCGGGTGATTGCCGGCGTCGTCGCCTCGATCGCGCCGGCCTCGGGGGCCGAGTTCTCGCTGCTGCCGCCCGACAACGCGACCGGCAATTTCACCAAGGTCGTGCAGCGCATCGCGGTGCGCATCGCGGTGGCGCGCGACGCGCTGCAGAATGGAACGCTGCGGGCGGGCCTGTCGGTCGTCGCCTCGGTGCACACGCGGGACGAGAGCCTGCCCAAGCCGACGCTGCTCGGCCTGTTCGGGCTCGGGGCCGCCGCCAGCGAGCAAGGCGCCCGGCCGTGAGCGCTGCGGCGTCGGCGATTCCCCAGCGCGGCGGCGCGCCGGCGCGGGCGGCGGCGGTCGAGCATTTCGAGCCGCGCCGCCTCTTCGCCTTCATCTTCATGGTGTTCGGCATGTTCATGGCGATCCTGGACATCCAGGTCGTCTCCGCCTCGTTGTCGGAAATTCAGGCCGGGCTCTCGGCCTCCCAGGACGAAATCACCTGGGTGCAGACGAGCTATCTCATCGCCGAAGTCATCATGATCCCGTTGTCGGGATTCCTGTCGCGCGCCTTCTCCACCCGCACCGTGTTCGTCGCCTCGGCCGCCGGCTTCACCGTGATGAGCTTCTTTTGCTCCCGCGCCGCCTCGATCGACGAGATGATCGTCTGGCGGGCGCTGCAAGGGTTCATCGGCGGCGGCATGATCCCGACCGTGTTCGCCTCGGCGTTCACCATCTTCCCGCGCAGCAAGCAGCCGATCATCGCGCCGATCATCGGCTTGGTTGCGACTTTGGCGCCGACCATCGGACCGACCGTGGGCGGTTATCTGACCGACCTCTTTTCCTGGCATTGGCTGTTTCTGATCAACATCGTCCCCGGGATCATCGTCTCCGTCGCGACCTGGTTTCTGATCGATTTCGACAAGCCCGACTTGAAGCTGCTCAAGAATTTCGATTGGACCGGGCTTGCCGGGATGGCCGCCTTTCTCGGGGCGCTCGAATACGCGCTGGAGGAGGGCCCGTCGAAGGACTGGCTGGAAAGCCAGCCGGTGACCGCCGCCCTCGTCATCTCGGGCCTCGGCGCCGTCGTCTTCTTCTGGCGCGCCTCGACGGCGCGCGAGCCGATCGTCGATCTCACCGCCTTCGCCGACCGCAATTTTTGGACCGGCTCGCTCTTCGCCTTCGTCCTCGGCATCGGCCTCTATGGTCTGACCTATATCTATCCCGTCTACCTCGCGGCGGTGCGCGGCTATTCCGCGCTGATGATCGGCGACACGATGTTCGTCACCGGCGTCTGCATGTTCATCATGGCGCCGATTTCGGGACGGCTGATGAACAGAGTCGATCCGCGGTTGATGATCGCGGTCGGCTTCGTCGGCTTCGCCATCGGCACCTGGCAGGCTTCCTTCATCACCGCCGATTGGGACTTCTGGGAATTGCTCGTTCCCCAGATGTTTCGCGGCTTCTCGCTGATGCTGTGCATGGTGCCGATCAACAATCTGGCGCTCGGCACCATGCCGCCGCACCGCATCAAGAACGCCTCGGGTCTCTTCAACCTGATGCGCAACCTCGGCGGCGCCTTCGGCCTCGCGCTCATCAACACCACGCTCGACAAGCGCATGGATCTGCACCTGGAGCGGCTGCGCGAGGCGGTCGTCTGGGGCCGTCCGGCCGCCGACGAGACCTTGGCGGAGATGACCGCGGCGCTGGCGGCGCGCGGCTCCGACGCCGGGCTCGCCGCGACGCGCCAGATGGCGCTGATGGTGCGCCGACAGGCCGAAGTGCTGGCGCTGGGCGACGTTTTCCTCGCCCTGACGCTGGTCTTTCTCGCCTTGGTCGGCCTTGCGGCGTTCATGCGCCGTCCCCAGCAACTCGGGGCGGGTGGCGGCGGGCACTGAGGGCGCGGCGAACCGGTCGGCGGGCCCTTGCGCGCGAGCGCCGTCCCGACCATATTACCGGCTGAGCGCGGCGCGCCGGCCCGGGGCCGGCCTTGTCCCGTCGCGACGAACGATGACGAGGTCCTCAATGTCCGACTATGACCGCTTTGCCAACGCCCGCCCCGGCGCTGGCGTCGTCCGGTCCGGCGCCGGCGCGATCGATCAGGGCCTGCGCGCCTATATGATCGGCGTTTACAACTATATGACGCTGGGTCTCGGCCTGACCGGCGTCGTTGCCTATGTCGCCTACAAGCTCGGCGTGATCGAATCGGCGAGCGGCCATATCACGGCGCTGACGCCGTTCGGCCAGGCGATCTACGTCTCGCCGCTGCGCTGGGTGATCATCCTCGCCCCGCTGGCGCTGGTGTTTGCGATCTCGGCCGGCCGCAACTCGATGTCGGTCAGCGCGACGCGCGCCGTGTTCATCGCCTTCGCCGCGCTGATCGGGCTTTCGCTTTCGACGATCTTCGTCGTGTTCACCCAGGCTTCCATCGCGCGGGTGTTCTTCGAGACCGCGGCGGCCTTCGGCGCCTTGAGCCTCTATGGCTACACGACGCGCCGCAGCCTTTCGGCGATGGGCTCGTTCATGGTGATGGGCCTGTTCGGCCTGATCATCGCCAGCGTGGTGAACATCTTCCTGCAGAGCAGCGGCCTGCAATGGGCGCTCTCGATCGTCGGCATCGGCATCTTCGCCGGCCTGACCGCCTGGGACACCCAGGCGATCAAGGAGAATTATTTCGCCGGCGACGCCTATGAGGCCTCGGAGAAGAAGTCGATCTACGGCGCGTTGCGGCTCTATCTCGACTTCATCAACATGTTCCAGATGCTGCTCATGCTCTCGGGCGACCGTCGGAGCTGAGCGCCTCGGGCGCAGAGGGAGCCCCGGCCCGCGCAGCGGGACCGGGGCTTTTTTGTATGATGATGGGACGAGCGGCGTCTCTGGGGGGACTTGCCGATGAAATCAATCGCCATCGCCGCCGCCTTCGGCGCGCTCGCCGGCCAAGCGCTCGGCGCGGACGTGAAAATCGTCGACGTCAAGGCCTTCCTGTTTCTCGAGCGCGAGGGCAAGTTATCCCAGGACATCGTCGGCGCGCCGCCCTTCGTCAATCTGCCCAAGGGCGGCGGCCCGAACCATGACACCGCGACGGGAATCCTCTTCGACCTCACCTTCGCCGGCGACAAGAACAGCGCGCCCAAATACGCCACCGCGACGGTCGACGTCACCCAGACCGGCAGCGCCGGCCAGCCGATCGTCACGCACAAGGCGTTCACCAACTTCATTTTCGGCGCCGACGGCGTCGAGCACAAGGCGCTCTTTCTGGAAGGCGCGACCTGCATGCCGCTCGCCATCGAGGTGCGCGCCGGCAAGAGCGAGAAGACGGCGAACCTCGATTTTCAATGCGGGAAATGATCGAGGCGGCGACGGGACGAGCGGGGGCTTATCGTCATGAGCGTGAGCATGCAGCCGCCGGACGGCTCGCGCCTTCGGATTGAGTGGGTCGACGGCCAGCAGTCGATCGTCGCGCCGCCGCGGTCGCGCGGCGCGTCGTCGGTCTTTGCGGCGCTGTTCCTGTTGGCGTGGCTCGGCGGCTGGACCTTCGGCGGCATTCAAGCCGCGCGGACGCTGGTTTTCGGGCCGGCCGGAAACGGCGAGCTGTTCCTCGGATTCTGGCTGGTCGGTTGGGCGTTGGGCGAAGGGTTCGCTCTCTTCACGCTCTATCGCATCGTGCGTCCGACGGTCCCGGAGCGCTTCACGTTGCGCCTCGACGGGCTCGCCTACGACTCCGGCGTCGCGCCGCCGCGCATGTCGGCCGGCTATGGCCGCGCCCAGTCGTGGCGCGACGTCTGGCCCCGACGGATCCGGCGCGTCTTTTCAAGCGCCGATCTGAAAACCTTACGTCTGCGCGAAGGCGGCGAAGCCAACCGCCTGACCGTCGACATCGGCGCCGACCGTTTCGATCTCGCCAAAGACTGCAGCGAGGTCGAGCGCGAGTGGCTGTTCCGGACGCTCGCCGACCAATACCGGGTCGCCGACGATTGGCGCAAGTCGTGAGGCGAAAGCCGCGGCGCCGCTCCCCCGCTTCCCCGCTCAAATCCCCAGCACGTCCGCCATCGCATAGAGACCCGGCTTGCGGCCGCGCGCCCAGAGCGCCGCCTTGAGGGCGCCGCGCGCGAACAGGACGCGGTCTTCGGCGTGATGGGAAAGGACGAGGCGCTCGCCGTTGCCGGCGAAGATCACGCTGTGATCGCCGACCACCGTGCCGCCGCGCAGCGAGGCGAAGCCGATGGCCCCCGGTTTGCGCGCTCCCGTGACGCCATCGCGCCCGCGCTCGGAGTGCTCGCGCAAGGCGAGGCCGCGCCCCTCGGCGGCCGCTTCGCCGAGCAAAAGCGCGGTGCCCGACGGGGCGTCGACTTTCATGCGATGATGCATTTCGACGATCTCGATGTCGAAATCCTGCCCCAAGGCGCGCGCCGCGTCGCGCACCAATCGCGCCAGCAAATTGACGCCGAGGCTCATATTGCCCGAGCGCACGATCGGCGCGTGGCGCGCCGCCGCGGCGAGGGTCCCCAGATCGTCTTCCGATAGGCCCGTCGTGCCGATGATGTGGGCGATTCGCGCCTGGGCGGCGAGCGCCGCCATGGCGACCGTTGCGGCCGGAGTGGAGAAGTCGATCACGCCGTCGGCGCTCAGCATGGCGGCGAGCGGATCGTCGGAGACTTTCACGCCCGTCGGGCCCAGTCCGGCGAGAACGCCCGCGTCCTGACCGAGAGCGGGCGAGTCCGCCCGCTCGATCGCAGCGCTCAAGACGAGGCCCGGCGTTTCCGCGATCGACTTGACGAGCATCTTGCCCATTCGCCCGGCGGCGCCGGTCACCACAAGCCGCATATCATCCATCGCAGGCCTCGAATTCGCGGTTCAGCGCGGTTGCGGCCCGTCGTAGCCCTCGACGACCACGACGTCGCCATGCGCAACCGGGTCGCGCAGCGCCCGGAGGCGCCGATAGTCCTCCGAACTCATAGCAGGCCAGCGCCGTCGCGTAGTCCTCAAATTCGATGACCACATGCCGGGAGCGCAGCGTCCCTTCCTTGGTCTCGTTTCGCCCGGCGCGCACGAGAAACCGCGCCCCGTATTTGGCGAGGCGAATCGCGTTGGCGCCGAGATAGGCCTTGTAGGCGTCGGGGTCGCTGACGTCGATATGGGCGATCCAATAGCCCTTGGCCATGATCAGACGCCCTCCACGAGGACCATCTCGATCTCGGCTGCGCCTTCGCGCAGCGCTCGGGCGGCCTGATATTGCTCGGATTGGAAATAACGCCGCGCCGCCTCGTAGCTTTCGAATTCCAGCACGACGTTGCGCGCGCGGGCCGCTCCCTCGAGCGCCTCGTATCGTCCCCCGCGCGCGAGCGGGCGTCCGCCATGGTCGGCGATCGCCTTCGTCGCGGCGGCGGCGTAGCGCGCGTAGGCTTCGGGATCGGTAATGTCGGCGCGCGTAATGACGTAGCCTTTGGACATGAACGTCTCCGGTGCGGGATCGCGCGAGACTAGCGCGGGCGCGCGAGATATCAAGTCACAGCGCGGCGGCGTAGTGTGTTATTTTGAATTTCGGCTCCGCCGCGAGCTACAAATTCCGGTCACGGTCGATCGAGGCGCTGACGCAGCCCTCGCCGAACCCCCGGCCATTCCGCCGCGACGATCGCATAGCGCATCGAGTCGCGGGCGGTGAAGTCGGCCGCCATGCGATGGGCGCGAAGAATTCCCTCGAACTTGCCGCCGATTCGCTCGAGCGCCGCCGATGACCTCCGGTTTCGCGCGTCCGTATGAAAACAGACGCGGAGCGCCCGCAAGGTTTCGAAGGCATGCGTCAACAAAAGGAGCTTGGCCTCCGTGTTGGCCGCCGTCCGCAGCGCCGAGGCGGTCAGCCAAGTGTAGCCGATCTCGCAGCCGTCGACGGCGTCGGCGCCGCGCCGCGCCGCGGGTGATTGGGCGGCCAGGACCATCGTTCCAAGTTCCACAGGCGGCTCGACCCGATGACGACGCCGTCGCTCGCGCGGACGATGGCGAAAGGCAGCGCGCTGCCCGCATCCCGCCACGCGAGCGCCGCGTCGACGCAATGGGCGGCTTCGCCTAAGCCTTGCGGAACCGGGCTCCATTCGTACAACGAGGGGTCGACGGCGGCGGCCGCCGCCAAGCCGTCGATGTGGCGATGCGCGAGGGATTCCAGGCGGACGTGCGCGCCGGTCAGCGTGAGCGGTTCCGTCGCCGTGTCGCCGAGCATCCGATCGCCCTCTTTCCCGCGGCCCTCGAACGTGCGGCGCCGGCCACGCGGCGCGATGTCAAACCGCCGCGCTGCTCGCCGCGGCGATCTCGGCGACGATTTGCGCCGCCGCGGCGCGGGGATCGGGGGCTGACGTCACCGGGCGCCCGACGACGAGGTAGTCGGCGCCGGCGCGAACGGCTTCGGCGGGCGCGGCGACGCGCTTCTGGTCGCCTGGCAAGGCGCCGGAGGGGCGAATGCCGGGCGTCACGATGAGCAGCGAGCAGCCGATCGCCGCGCGCAGCATCGTCGCCTCGGAGGCGCTGGCGACGAGCCCGTCGACCCCGGTCGCTCGCGCCTGCGCGGCGCGAGTAGCGGGGCGAATCGACCGAATCGATGGACGGCGGACGGGAGTGTTGCGATCGTCGATTACAAGACCGGCAAGGCTCGATCGCAGGAAGATGCGGACGAAAGTCTGCAGCTTTCGATCTACGCTATGGCCGCTCAGGAGAAGTGGGGATACCGCGTGGGCGCATTAATGTTTCACAATCTCGAAGGCAACGTGAGCGTCCTCTCGAAGCGCACGGAGTTTCAGTTGGAAGAAGCGCGAGAACGAGTGCGGGATGTAGCGCGCGGCATCGCGGAAGGGAACTTCGATCCTAAACCTGATTTTCACTGCAGTTTTTGCGCATTCCGAGGATTGTGCCCGGCGAGCCGTCGGGCGAGAGATTCGAGGTCAGGCTCCAGGTGTGTTTGCCCTCGCCGGCGGTGACCTTCCCGGGAGCCTCCGGCGACCACGAGACGTGCGACGCCTCCCGCACCCTGGCGCCCAGTTCCCTGGCGAAATACGCCGCCGCGTCGCTGCGCGCCGGCCGCAGGAACGGCTGAAACGCGTCCGGCTGCTGCGCCAGCGGCGTGTGGCGCTTGCGGTGCAGTTCCTCGTTCAGGCGCTTGCGGATGACGGCCCAATCGCCCAGGTTGTCGGTAACGCCCCAGATGAGGTCGACCACGCCGCCGCTGAGTTCCGCAATCTGCGCGTTGGCCGCGGTGAGGAACGCTTCGGCGGCTTCCCGCGCTCCGCCCGGCAGCACCACCAGGAACTGCCCGCCGCCGCTCGAACCCAGCAGGATGCGCGCCAGGCCCAGCTCCGCCA
>CAVWKL010000096.1:0-16991 GCA_963755075.1 uncultured Alphaproteobacteria bacterium | reverse complement strand
CGAACGAGTAGGTTACATAGACCAGTATTGCTAGCGCGAGCGAATCGATGGCGCGCGCATAGGCCGCCTCGCGTGGCAGATCGGCGCCGTGCGCGGCGGCGGTGAAGACATTCTCGAACACCGTCATGCCGCAGAACGGCCGCGGGATCTGGTGCGTGCGCGCCAGACCGCGCCGACAGCGCTCGGCCGTGGGCAAGGCCGTCACGTCCTCGCCGCGAAAGCGCACGCGCCCCTCGGTCGGGGCGTGCGCCCCGACCAGCACGTTGAGCAAGGTCGTCTTGCCGGCCCCGTTGGGGCCGACGATGCCGACGGCTTCGTTGGCGCGCACCGTGAAATCGACCGCTTCAAGGACCACCAGCGCGTTGAAGCGCTTGTAAATCCCCGAAGCGTCGAGGAGGGGTTCGCTCGCTGCGGGCTTCGTCACGCGCCGCTGTTCCCTCACCCGCTGTAAGGCTGCAATCTGGCGCCGATCGGCACGTTGGGATCGTTGGCGTTCTCGGTGACGAAGAAGTCGAGCTTGAACTTCCCGCCCGCCGGCGCCTTGACCCATTGCGTGCCGATGATCGGGCCCGTGGCGACGTTCGGCACCGGTCCGCTGGTGAAATCGACCTTGCCGGCGATGGTCGTGGTGTTGAGTGCGGCGATCGCCTTGGCGACGGCGCCCTTGTCTTTCACGTCGCCGCTCTTTTTCAGCGCGTCGACGGCGGCGTCAAACAGCGACAGGCTTGCGCCGAGCTGCTGGGTCCATTGCTTGCCGGACGCTTTCTCGTAGCCGTCGGCGAGTTCGGCGCCCGAAACGCCGGCGAGCGAGGACTTGTAGGGGAACGTCTTGTGCCAATACGCGCCGTTGGCCTGGTTATAGCCGAGGGCGCCGAGCGCCTCGACGCCGTCGGGGAACAGGCCCGTCTTGGCGACTTGGCAGATCTTGACCATCTTGGTGTAGCCCTGCTGCGCCGCCTGTCGCCAGAACGCGGCGAAGTCGGGCGGAATGGGGAACGAGTTGAAGATTTCGCACTTCTCCTTCTTGAACAGGGCGATCTGCGCCGAATAGTCGGTCGTACCGTCCTCGTAGGGGCCGGCGTCGATGATCGTGTAACCGTCCTTGGCCAGCAGCGGCGCAAGGTGCTCGCGGATCGCGTTGCCGTCGGCGTCGTTGGGGTAAAGCACGGCGACCTTCTTGTTGGTCGACAGGCGGCTCCATTGCGAGACGTACATCTTGTGAAATTCTTCAGTGCCGAAGCCGAAATGATAGGTCCACTTGAACGGCGAGGGCGCGCCCGGCTTGGCGCCGCGCCCGAAGTACCAGGCTTCCCACGGCATCACCGTCGACAGGCATGGCACGCCCGCGGCTTCGCAGGCGTCGGCGACCGGATTGATCGTCTCGGGCGTGGAAACGGCGAGCATGAGGTCGACTTGGTCGGAGTTGATCAGCGCCTTGGCGAGCTGGCCGGCGCGCGAGGGATCGGACTGGGTGTCCTGATCGAGAATCTTCACCTCGTAGGTTTTGCCGCCGACGGCGAGGCCCGACGCCAGCGCCTTGCGCGCGACGTCGAGCACGTAACCGTCGGTCTGGCCGAAGCCGCCGAGCGCGCCGGTGCGCGGGCTGATGAAGCCGACCTTCAGCACGTTCTCCGCGCCCGCGGCAAAGGCCCGAGCGCCGCCGGCCAGCGCGAACCCGGCGGCGCCGGCCGACAGCAGCACTTGCCGGCGCGAAAGACCGGTCGCGGCGGCTGACGAAATCTCGGCATCATGCGCTATTTTCATGGCTTCCTCCCTGTCTTGGCCGCCCTTCCCCGACGGCCGTCGTCGTTGCGCCTGCGACTTTCGGCGGTTAGATAATTATACAATGTAACTATCAACCTCACAAACGGCGTCGCGATCTCATATCGGGTAGCGTCCGGCGCCGGAACCGATCGTGATCCAGCGCAGTTCGGTGAATTCGTGGATCGCGGCGCTGCCGCCGAAGCGGCCGTATCCGGACGCCTTGACGCCGCCAAACGGCATTTGCGCCTCGTCATGCACCGTCGGACCATTGATATGGCAGATGCCGGTCTCGAGACGGCGGGCAACCGAAAAGGCCCGCGTCAGGTCGCGGCCGAACACCGCCGAGGCGAGGCCGTATTCGCTGTCGTTGGCGACGCGCACCGCCTCCTCGACTCCGCCAACGCGGATGATTGCAGCAACCGGGCCGAAGGATTCCTCGGCGTAGATGCGCATCGCCGACGTCACGTGGTCGAGCACGGTGGCGTCCATCAACACGCCGTTGGCCGCGCCGCCGGCGAGCGCTCGCGCGCCCTTGGCGACGGCGTCCCGGACCAGCCCGACGATCCGCTCGACGGCCTCGAAGCCGACGATCGCGCCGAGCGGCGTCTTGGCCTTGCGTGGATCGCCGGCGACCAGCGTCGCCGCCTTGGTCGCGAGCTTGCGCGCGAATTCGTCGGCGACCGCCTCGTCGACGATGAGGCGCTCGGTCGACATGCAAATCTGACCCTGGTTCATGAACGCCCCGAACGCAGCGGCGGCGACCGCCTCGTCGAGGTCGGCGTCGTCGAGGACGATGAGCGGCGCCTTGCCGCCGAGTTCAAGCAGCGCCGGCTTGAGATAGCGCGCCGCGAGTTCGGCGACGTGGCGGCCGACCCGGGTCGAACCGGTGAAATTGACCCGCCGGATCGTCGGATGGGCGATGAGCGCCTCGACGACGCGCGAAGCGTCGGCGGGCGCGTTGCTGACGACGTTGACGACGCCTTCGCCGAGCGCCGCGGCGCGGAAGACCTCGCCGATCAGCCGATGCGTGCGCGGGCAGATCTCGGAACCCTTGAGGACGACCGTGTTTCCGCAAGCGAGCGGCGCCGCGAGCGCGCGAACGCCGAGAATCACCGGCGCGTTCCACGGCGCGAGGCCGAGCACGACGCCGACCGGTTGGCGCAGCGCGATTGCCGTCATGCCGGGCTTGTCGGAGGGGATGATTTCGCCGGCGACCTGCGTTGTCGTCGCCGCGGCCTCGCGCAACATGGCGGCCGCCAGCGCGACGTTGAAGCGCCCCCAGGCTTCGGTCGCCCCGGTCTCCTCGGCCATCGCGCCGATGAAGTCGGCGCCGCGGCGCTCGAGCTCGTTCGCCGCCGCGGCGAGGCGGGCGCGACGCTGGCCCGGGCCGAGCGCCGACCAGGCGGGAAAGGCGGCGGCGGCCGCTGCCGCTGCTGCATTGGCGTCGTCGACGGTCGCAGCGGCGGCGCGCGTGGCGATCTCGCCGGTTATCGGATTGAGGCGTTCGAAGACGCGGCCGCTGGAGGCGGGTATGTCGCGATCGCGCACGAGAAGCGCAACATCGGTCACGGCCGCCAGCCTCCCGTTGCAGGCGTGCGCCGCAGCGCCGGCCTGTCGCTTCCTCGTCCGTCGGCTCTTTGGCCGGCTCAGGTATAATAAGTCCAGTTCGAATTGGCGATTCAATGGACGAATTTCTATTTTTCTTGTAATTTTCTTCATTGCGATGGGAGAACCCGCGAGACCGATGCGAAATCTCGGGGAAGGCAAATCGCGGGCCGATGCGAACCCGCACCGCGCGGCGTTGATTGCGACCCGCATCGACGCTGCGCTCGCCGACCGGACCTGGTCGGCCGCGAGCCTCGAGGGCGCGCCGTGCTTTCGCGCGTTCTTTGTTCGCCACGGACGGGGCGCCTTCGTCGGCGTCGATGGCGCGCGAACTCGAGTTGGCCGCGCCGCAGATCCTGTGGCTGCCGTTCGTCGCGCGCGGAGATTTTCGACTGCTCGCCGGCGGCGACGGCGCCACCTTCGCCGCCACCGAAGACGTGGTGTGGCGCACGATCGGCGAGAATCCGCTGGCGCCGCAACTGCGACCGCTGCTCGATCGCACGCTGATCGCGCCCGCGGCGCGAAGTCGCCGCCGGGCTCGACGAAATCGAGGCGCTGTTTGTCGCGCTGGCGCGCGAAACACGCGAACCGGGCCCCGGCGCGCCGGCGATGATGGCGCTCTATCTCGGCTTGCTGCTGATGCATCTGTGGCGCGCCTGCGGGCTCGCGCGTCCGTCGGACGCGCTGGGCGTTGGCGCGCCGACGGCGCAGCGATTTCGGCAACTCGTCGAGTTGCACTACCGCGACAACCTCAGCGTCGACGCATTTTCGCGCATGCTCGGCGTCACCCGCGCGCATCTTCACGACGCCTGCGTCCGGGCCGTGGGACTGGCGCCGCAGCAACTGGTGCACGAACGACTGAACGTCGAGGCTCGGCTGCGGCTGCGCGAAACGACGCAGACGATCGAGCAGATCGCCTTTAGCCTCGGCTTTCGCGATCCCGCCTATTTCAATCGCTTCTTCCGCCGGCGAGCCGGGATGTCGCCCGGCGCCTATCGCAAGGCGGCGCGCGTCGCCGCCCCTCGCGAGGCGACCTCTTTTTCCGCCTGGCCGTAATCTCTGCGACTTGCCCGGGCGGCAGCTTGTCGCCCGGCATGTCCACGGCGCGAGGCCCCTATTCGGCGGCCCGCGGTCGCTGCTCGTCCCGATGGCGAATTTCGCGAGGTTCGTCCGGTTCGTCGATCGTCGGGCGCCTGGCCGAGCCTGAGAGCCAATGCGAGAGGCGATCGAGATAGAGATAAATGACCGGCGTCGTGAACAAGGTCAAAGCTTGGCTGACAATGAGGCCGCCGACCATCGCGTAGCCCAAGGGCTGGCGCAGTTCCGAGCCGGTGCCCTGTCCGAGCATCAGCGGCACGCCGCCGAGCATCGCGGCCATCGTCGTCATCATGATCGGACGAAAGCGCAGCAGCGCCGCTTTTCTTATCGATTGCTCCGTCGACAGATGCTCGTCGCGTTCTGCGACGATGGCGAAGTCGACCATCATGATGCCGTTCTTCTTGACGATGCCGATCAGCAGGATCGTGCCGATCAGCGCGATGAGACTGAATTCGTAGCCGAAGATCATCAGCATCGCGAGCGCGCCGAAACCTGCCGAGGGCAGGGTGGAGAGGATCGTCAGCGGGTGGATGAAGCTCTCGTACAGCACGCCCAGAATGAGATAGACCACGACGAGCGCGGCCAAGATCAACAAGGGCACCGTGGTCAGCGAGTCCTGGAACGCCTGGGCGTTGCCCTGGAATGTTGTGGTCAAAGCGGGAGGCAGACGCAATTCGCGCTCGGCGCTCTGGATTGCCGCCGTCGCCTGGCCGAGGGCGACGCCCGGAGCGAGATTGAAGCTGATCGTAATCGCCGGGAACTGACCCTGGTGACTGATCGACAAGGGCGTGACCGGCTTCGTCGTCCATCTGACGAACGCGCTCATCGGCACCATCTGCCCGGTTGTCGGCGAGCGGATGTAAAGGCTCTCAAGGCTGTTTGGATCGCCCTGCAACCTGGGCAGGATTTCTTCGATCACGTTGTAAGTGTTGATCTGGGTGAAGTACTGCGCCACCTGCCGCTGCCCAAACGCGTCATAGAGCGTGTCGTCGATCAGCTGCGGTTGGATGCCGAAGCGTGAAGCCATGTCCCGGTCGATCGAAATGGTTAATGTCGTTCCGGCGATCTGCTGATCGGTTGCGACGTCGCGCAGTTCCGCCAGGCCGGCGAGCTTGGCCAGAACCTTCGGCGCCCAGGCGTTCAATTCGTCGAGATTGGCGTCTTGGACCGTGTACTGGAATTGAGTGCGCGCGGCGCGGGCGCCGACGGTGACGTCCTGAGCCACTTGTAGGAAGAGCCGCGCCCCTTTCACTTTGGCGAGTTTCGGGCGCAGCCGCGCGATGATCTGGAACGCGTCGGCTTCGCGCTCGTCGCGCGGTTTGAGGGTGATGAACATGCGCCCGTTGTTCTGCGCGGCGTTGCCGACTCCGGCGCCCAGCGCCATCGCGACGTTCTCGACGTCGGGGTCGGATTGCACGACGGCGCCCAATTCTTGCTGAAGCTTCGCCATCTGCGCGAAGGAAATGTCTTGCGGCGCATCGGAAGTGCCGAAAAGCGTGCCGGTGTCCTGTTGCGGGAAAAAACCCTTGGGGATGATGACGAAGAGATAGACCGTCGCCACGACAGTGGCGAGAAAGACCATCAGCGTCGCAAAACGATGACGAAGCACGAAATCGAGGCCGTGCTCATAGCCCGAGGCAAGCGCCGCGAAGCCGCGCTCAAAGACGCGGTAAAGCCAGTTATGCTTCTCATGCGTGTGATCCCTGAGGAAGCGCGAGGCCAACATCGGAGTCAGCGTCAGAGACACGGTCGCCGAGACGAGGATGGTCATCGCCAGCGTCACCGCAAATTCGCGGAACAACCGGCCGATGATGCCGCTCATCAGCAATAGCGGGATCAGCACGGCGACGAGCGAAAGCGAGATCGACAGAACGGTGAAGCCGATTTCGCCCGCGCCCTTCAGCGCCGCTTGGAACGGCTTCATGCCTTGCTCGAGGTAGCGGGTGATGTTTTCGAGCACCACGATGGCGTCGTCGACGACGAAGCCGACCGCGATCGTCAGCGCCATCAGCGAAAGATTGTCGAGGCTGTAATTGGCGGCCCACATCAGGGCGCAGGCGCCGAGCAGCGCCAACGGCACCGTGAAGCTCGGAATCAGCGTCGCCCATATGTTTCTCAGGAAGACGAAGATCACCATGACGACCAGAAAGATCGTCAGCATGAGGGTGAATTGCACGTCGTCAACCGCGGCGCGAATGGTCGTGGTTCGGTCCGAAAGCACGCTGACGTGCATCGACGCCGGGATCGCCGCCTGCAGTCGCGTCATCGTTTGTTTGATCTTCTCGACCGTCTTGATGACGTTGACGCCAGGCGTTTTGAAAACGACGAGAAACACGTCGCGCTTGCCGTTGCCCCAAGCGGCCTGGTGCACGTCGGCCGGACCGTCGATCGCTTGACCGATGTCGCGAATGCGAACCGGCGCGCCGTTGCGGTAGGCGACGATGACGTCGTCCCACTGCTTGGCTTGCGTCAGCTGATCGTTGTCGAAGATCGTGAACGCCTGCCTCACGCCGTTGATCGAGCCCTTCGGATTGTCGACTGTGGCGATGCCGATCTGGGCGCGCACATCCTCCAGTTGCAGGTTCTTCTCGACCAACTTGTTCGGGTCGATCTGAATGCGAATCGAAGGTTGCTGCTGGCCGCCGACGCGCACCAGCGACACGCCGGAGATCTGACTGATCTGCTGGGCAAGAATGTTTTCGGCGACGTCGTCGACGTCGGTGATCGGCGCAACATCCGACGTGAGCGAGAGGATGAGGATCGGCGCATCCGACGGGTTGACCTTGCGATAGGTCGGCGGGCTGGGCAGAATCTTCGGCAATTGGCCGGCGGCGGCGTTGATCGCCGCTTGAACGTCGTTCGCTGCCGCGTCGATGTTGCGGTCGAGATCGAACTGGACCGTGATCCCTGTCGCGCCGAGCGAACTCGTCGACGTCATTTGAGTGACGCCGGGAATCTGGGCGATCTGCCGTTCGAGCGGCTGAGCGACCGAGGAGGCCATGGTGTCGGGCGACGCGCCGGGCAGCGAAGCGCTCACCGAGATGGTGGGAAACTCGATCTGCGGCAACGGCGCGACCGGCAGCAGCGGATAGGCGACGGCGCCGACCAACAGAATGGCCACCATCAACAGCGTGGTCGCGACGGGATGGCGGATGAAGGGCCCGGACACGCCTTCGTACATGCCCTCAACTCCCGGAATGATCGGTCGCGTCGATGCTGACGCGCGCCCCGGGCTCGAGCACGTACTGGCCGACCGTCACCACGCGATCGCCGTCGCCCAGGCCCTTGTCGATCACGGCCAGGTTCTCGTCTTGGTGCGAAACCGTGACCGCCCGAATGGCGGCGCGATCTTGATTGTCGATGACGTAGACGAAGAGTCCGTTCGGGCCGTGCTGCACCGCCTGTTCCGGTATGACGAGCGCGTCTTTCGCCAAGTCGACCAACAAACGCGTTTCAACCGCCAACCCGGGCCATAACGCATTGTCCATGTTCTCGAATTCCGCCTTCAGCCGGATCGTGCCGGTGGTGACGTCGACCTGATTGTCGACCACCGTCAGCTTTCCCGTCGCCAAGGGCTTGCCTCCGCTGGACGTGCGCACCTCCACTTGCGGCGCTCCGCTCGCCAGGGCGGCGTTGATGCGCGGCAGATCGTCTTCCGGCGCGGTGAAAACGACCGCGATCGGCTGCAATTGCGCAATTGTCACGATGCCGGTTTGCTGCGCCGCGGCGACCATGTTGCCTTCGTCGACGAGGCGAAAGCCGACGCGCCCAGAGATCGGCGCGTCGATCGTGGTGTAGTCGAGTTGCACCTTCGCCGCGTCGATCGCCGCCGCATCGGAGGCGATCTGCGCGATTAGCTGCGTGACCAGCGCGTTCTGCGTGTCGAGTTGCTGCTGCGTGGCGAAGCTCTGCTTGGCCAGCGTGGCGTAGCGTTGCAGGTCGAGCTTGGCGTTGGCGAGATTGGCCTGATCCTGCGCCTGCTTCGCCACCGCCTGATCGAGCGCGGCGCGGAACGGGCGCGCGTCGATTTGCGCGATGAGATCGCCGGCTTTGACCATCTGGCCTTCGTCGAAGGCGATCTTCTCGATCTGTCCGTCGACCCGCGTGCGCACCGTCACGGTGTTGTACGCCTGCGCCTGCCCGAGGCCTTCGACATAAACGGGGTAGTCCACGCGGCGGGTCGCGGCGACGGAGACGAGGGCGGTCGGAGCCTTGGCCGTGGACGGGGCTTGCGGTTTGGCTCCGCCCAGCAGCCTGTCATGCGCCTGGCGGGCGGCGGGGCCCGCGGCCGGGACCCATTTGTCGACAGCGTCGGGCGCGTAAACCCCATATCCGAGAGCGGCCGCGACAAACAACACGGCAACCCCGGCAAATCTTCGAAATCCCATTGTGCGATTCACTCTTTTGGCGCTCGCGCCGTTGGGCGAAAGCGGCGCGCCGCTCGCCCAACGGCTCGCGCGCGACGACTGCCAGGGTTCCGCCGCGGCCGTCCGTTTGCCATGAGTTGGCACAAAATAACAATTTTATCGTGATCGGCGCGATCAATCCTGTGTGAGCCCGGACCGCCTCAAGCGGAAGGCCACTCCGTTGAAGCCGCGCCGACACGGCGCCGAGCGTGCCGCAAACGATTCTAGAACATATTGTTTTAACGAAAGAATATTTGTGCGCCGGTTTTCGATGTCACGCGCGCGTCCGGGCATCGCGCCTTCGATGGCGACGCGGCGCGGGGAAAGCGGAAATCCGCGCAATCAGCGACGAAACGACGCGCCTCGCCGCCGCGCGCCGTTTGCGCCGGCGACGAAGCCGCCTCACTCCAGCCGCACCAAGATCGAGTCCGAGGCGCCCTTGGCGTCGATCACCGACACCCGAGCGAAGCCGGCGCCGTCGGGGCGCCAGGCGGATTGACGGCGGGAGTCGGGTTCTCCGATCGGCGCTCCGTTGACAAACCAAGTCAGGGGCAGGGCGCCGCCCAGCGCCTTGAGCGCCAAACTTTCCTCGCGCGCCCCGTCCTTCAGCCCGAGGTCGATGCGCGCGCCGTCGGGCGGAAAGGCGATTTTCAGCGGCGAGGCGGCGGCCGCGGCGATCGTCTTGGGCGCGTCCTTGCGCAAGTGACGCAGCGGCGGCGGCAACTCCGCGCTCGCCGCGACGCGCAGCACCCCCTTGGGCGGGCGGATCAGCTCGACGTCGCGGCCAAGCCGCGCGAAGGCGTCGAAAAGGATCGGCGCGGCGGCCTCACGTCCGATCAAGCCAGGCGTTGGGCCGTTGTCGGGTCTTCCAACCCACACGGCGATGGTCGTCCCCTTGTCGTAGCCGATCGCCAGCGCGTCGCGAAAGCCGTAGGAGGTGCCGGTCTTGAAGGCGATACGGCCGCTCAAAGAACTCGCGGGCGGCGGCGCGCCGCGCAAAATGTCTTCGACGTAATAGGCGGCGACGGGGTCGGTGACGCGCTTCGGCCCGATGATGGGCGGGGCGCCGTCGAGCCGCTCGATCAGCGCCGGCGCCTCGCCTGCGCGCGCCAGGCCGGAGTAAAGCCGCGCGATGTCGGTCAGCGAGATCCCGAGCCCGCCGAGGCCGATCGCCAGGCCGACCGGCGTGTCCCTAGGCAGCGCGATCTGGGCGCCAGCACTGTGCAATCGGGCGAGAAAGCTCGCGGGCCCGACATCGGCGAGCAATTCGATCGCCGGCAGGTTGAGCGACATTTGCAGTGCTTTGCGCGCCGTCACCGTGCCCTGGTAGCCGAGGTCGAAATTCTGCGGCGCATAGGCGCCGTAACGCGCCGGCCGGTCGAACAGCACGGTCTCGGGATGGGCCAGGCCTTCCTCGAAGGCGAGCGCATAAATGAAGGGCTTCAGCGCCGATCCCGGCGAGCGCGGCGCGCGCGACATGTCGACCGATCCGTCGCGCGCGGCGTCGAGATAGTCGGCGGCGCCGATGCGCGCCCGGATCTCGCCACTGGCGTTGTCGATGACGACGATCGCGGCCGAGAGTTTGGGGCCAAGCCGTCCGACCGTCTCGAGCGCAAGCGCCTCGAGCTTGGCTTGCAAGCGCGCGTCGATCGAAAGCCTCAGAACGTGGGCCGTTGGATCGGACGCCACGGCCTCTTCGGCGGCGTGCGCGGCCAGCATCGGGAAGGGCTTGCGGGCTTGCGGAATCGGTTCCCGCTTGGCCGCGCTTGCCTCCTCCGGCGTGATGACTCCGCGCGCCGCGACGCGATCGAGCACCCGCGCCCGCGCGAGGCGAGCCGCCTCGGGAAAACGCTCCGGCCGGCGCGACTCCGGCGATTGCGGCAGCGCGACGAGGAGCGCCGCCTCGCCGATGGTCAATTTGCGCGGCTCCTTGCCGAAATAGGCCAGCGAGGCGGCGCGCACGCCCTCGAGATTGCCGCCGAACGGCGCCAGCATGAGATAGCGGTCGATGATGCCAGTTTTGGCGAGGCGTCGCTCAATCTGCCAAGCGCGCGTCATCTGGCGCAGCTTGGCGCCGAGGTCGCGATCGTCGCGCGGCTCGATCAGCCGCGCCACCTGCATCGTCAGGGTCGAACCGCCGGAGACGACGTGGCCGCGCGCGAGCCACTGGCCGGCGGCGCGCGCCATCGCGCGCCAGTCGACGCCGCCATGGGCGTAAAAGCGTCCGTCCTCGTAAGCGAGCAGCATGGCGAGATAACGCGGATCGACTTCGCCGCCGGTCACCGGAAGGCGCCAGCGCCCGTCGGGCAATGTGAACGGGCGCAACAGCCGCCCGTCGCGATCGACGACGATCGTCGAGCCGAGGCGGGCGGAGGCGAGGTCCAGCGACCCGAGGCCGTCGAGATAGCTGTTCCAGGCCGCGGGCAGCCCTAGGCCGATGACGAATACGAGCGCCCCGACGATCGCGAACATGCGGCGCTCGAGGGCCTGGGGCCGCCGTCCCCCCGCAGGGGGCGAAGGACGCGGGGCGCCTGTGCGCCTCACTTCGCCGTCACCTCGATCGAACCGAAGCCCGTGCGGCCGAAACGGTCGGGGCGATACATGTCCTCCGCCGTCGCCGGCGGATAGACATATTGACCCGGCGCGACCGCGCGTACGACGTAGGCGACATCGAAGAAGGCGGATTGGCCGGGCTCGCGGTCGAACGCGGCGACGAACCGGTCGTCGCGATATTCGGTGTGCACCGGATCGACGTCCTTCTTCAGCCAGGAAAACGCGTCGATCGAGCCGCTGTCGAACAGTGTCGGATTGTCGATCTCGAGCCCCGCGGGCAGGCGATCGACCACCAGCAGCTTGGCGTAACGCGCCTCGTTCTCGGTGATCTTCAGCACGACGACGACGCGGTCGTTTTGCTTAAGGCTCTTCAGATCGAGTTTCGTTCCGTCGAGTTTGTAGAACGTGCGCTCCAACGCGTAGCCCTGCGACGCCGCCGGCTCGGGGGCGAGCGGCACGCCCGATATCGTGGTGACCACCCGAGCGGTCGTCTTGCCGGCGTTGGCGACCGTGATCAACTTCTGCCCGAGCGCGTAGCCGCTCCATTTGCGGTAGATCGCGCCCTCGACCGGCTGTCCGTCGACGCTGAACTCGCTCAGCTTCTGATGCTCGGCGAGCGCCTCGGCGGCGATCGTCAGCCAGTTGTTTTCCTGCGTGCTGGTCCCATCGCGGGCGGCGCGGGCGCGATCGACCGCTTCGCCGGCGCGCTCGATCGGATCGCCGGCGATCTCCCCCGAAGTCAAGTTGGCCTCGGCGACGAGAGCAAGAACCGCCGCCCCGTCGCGTAGCGTCGAGCCATAGTCGGGCCGCGACAAGCCGTTGTCCTGCTCGGCGTCGAGCGCATCCAGCGCCGACGAGAAGACCTTGCCGGCGCGCGCGCGGTCGCCGAGCATGGCGAGCGCGGCCGCGATCTGCGCCTCGGCCATCGGCGTACGGAAGACCGCCAGCTTGGTGTCGGCGAGATAGCGCAGATCGCCGATAACCGGGCGACCGTTGCGCGCCAGCACATAGAGCGCGTAGGCGAGCGGTTCGCCCGCGCCGTCGCCGGGATCGGCGGCGTTGACCGCCTCGTTGCGCAAGTGGTCGAGCGCCGAATCGAAACCCTGCTGCGGCGCCGCGAAGCCGCGTTCGCGCGCCCGCGTCAGGAAGTCGGTGACGAAAGCGTCGAGCCAGAGGTCGTCGCCGTCGTTGTCGGCCGCCCAAAGGCCGAACGCGCCACTCGAATTCTGTCGCGTCATCACCCGCTCGATCGCGTCTTTCACCCGCCCGTCGAGATCCGGGTCGATGGCGAGATGCTCAAGCGCGGCGAGCTGATTGGCGTAGAGCAGCGGCATGGCGCGGCTGACCGTCTGCTCGGAGCACCCGTATGGGTATCGCTCGAGCGCCTGCAACAGCGCCGGCGCGTCGAGCGCGCCGAACGGCGAAGCCGCGACCGAGACCGACCCGGTGCCGGGAACGAATTCAGCGACGAGACCGTCGGAGATCGTCTTGCTGGCGCCGGGCGGCAACGGCTCGATCGTGCGGCGATAAATGTCGGGAGCGCCAGCCGACACGCCAAGCGGGAATCGCTGGGTCGCGGATAGGCCGGGCCCGGTGATTTTCAGGTCGAGAGTCGCGGTCCCGACCCCAGCGGCGGCGATCGGCATGGTGACCGAGGCGCGCTGATGCGCGGCGAGCGTCACCGTCCGGGTCAGCGCGTCGGCCTCGGCGGTCAGCGGCCCGTGAATGTCGAGATCGAGCCGGTAGTCGCCGGCTTCCCCCTCGACATTGTCGAGGTCGACATGCATCTGCGAGCGGTCGCCGAGGTCAAGGAAGCGCGGCAGCGTCGCGGTGACGACGACAGGATCGCGCACGATCACGTCCGCTTCGGCCGAGCCGACCTTGGACTTCGACCAAGCCACCGCCATCACCCTGACCGACCCATTGAAGGCGGGAATGTCGAACGAGACGCTGGCGGCGCCGTCGGCGCCGACCTTGACGACGCCGGAGAAAAGCGCGAGCGGCGGTTGGGTCGGCAGATTGCCTTCGAGATTGCCGCTGGTATCGCCGCCAGTCTGCAGGGCGCCGGCGACGCCCTCCATACCGTCGATCAGCATTCCATAGAGGTCGCGGATGTCGACGGCGAGCTTGCGCTGGCCGAAGAAGTAGCCGCGCGGTTCGGGGGTCTTGTACCCTGTCAAATTGAGGATGCCGACGTCGACCGCGGCGACCGTGACCTCGGCCTCTTCGCCCGCCGAGAGCCCGCCGATCTTGAGCGGCAGGGTCAGGCTTTGGCGCGGCCGGGTCTTTTCGGGAGCGTTGATCGCGACGTCGAGTTTGTGGGCGCCCTCGTCGATGCTGAACCATGCCAGGCCCAAGGCGCGACCGGGCATACGCTTGGCCTTGACGTCGAGCGGGCGGTGCGTCAGCGCCACTGCGTAGGCGCCGGGGCCCCAATCCGCGCCGACCTTGAACGGCACGACGTTGTCGCCCTCGGCGAGGTCGACGTCGATGAATTGTTCGACCTTGTCGCCGATAAGGGCGACCGTCGCCTTGCCCTGGAAATGCGAGGCGATGCGGAGCTTCGCCTCCTCGCCCGGCGCGTAGCCGGCCTTGTCGAGCGTGACGACGACGTTGTCAGGCGTGTCGGCGCTCGCGCTCCCCGACCAGCCGACGTCGAAGGTGATGCTGGTCTGTTCGCCTTCGGTCGACTTGATATCGAGGCGATGGCGGCCCCAACCGACTTGAGCCCCGATCTTCGCCGGCGCATCGGCGCCGATGTCGACCGTCCCCTCGGCGATCCGCGTCGAAGACTTGACGGGCTCGTAGCTCCAACGTCCATCGGCGTTGAACCATTGGTAGTCGTTGTTGATCTTGTAAAGCGACCAGGCGACGCCCTTGCGCGCGGCGAGCGCGCCGTCGGGTGCGACGGCGATCGCCTCGAAGGTCGCGACGTCGCCTTCGCCGATGCTTTCGTCGAAATCCTTTTTGACGCCGATCGTCACGCCCTTGGCGCGCACCGGCAAGGTCACGACGCGTTCGACGGTGCGGCCGCCCAACTCGGCGACGTCGACGATCACCTTCGCCTCGAGCGGCTTGGCGGCTGCGCCCTCGGGAAGATCGACAGACAGATCGGCGTGGCCCTTGGCGTCGGTCTGGATCTTGTCGGTGAACTGTTGCTCGACAGAGGTGAACTCGTCATCGGTCAAGCCGCCGACGTAGCCGGCATAGCCCGCGATCTTTGAACCCTCGACCGCCTCCAGGCGCACCGCGCCGGTCACGTCGAGACCGGCCGCCGGCGCGCCATAAAGGAACCTCGCGTCGAGCGAAAAGTCGATCGGCTCGCCCGGCGTGGCGATCGGCTTGGCGGTTTTCACGGTGAAATCGAGACGTTCGGGAACGTAATCCTCGAGCAGGAATTCGGCGTGGCCGATGCTTGGGGCCTTGGGATCGGCGTAGGCGTCGATCTCCCATTTGCCGGGCGGCGCATCGGAGAGCAGCGGCACGGCGAGGGCGCGGCCGCCGAGCCCCTGATCGGCGACGCTGGCGCGCTTGTACTCGACGCCGTCGGGTCGCTTGACCACCAGCGTCAGGGGCAGGCCGCCCTTGGCCACGCCCTTGGAGTCGCGCAGCAGCGCGGCGACAAATACTGTTTCACCGGAGCGATAGACGCCGCGTTCGGTATAGAGGAACGCGTCGAGCGCGCCGGGCGCGTCGCGCCCGCTGACGCCGCGATCGGTAAGGTCAAAGGCGCTCTGCGCCAGATTGAGGAAGCCGTAATCGTCGCCGAGCGTCGCCACAAGAAGCCCCGGCGCGGCGCCGCCCGTCCCGCGCGACAGGCCGGGGTCGAAATCGACGCGTCCATCGGCTCCCGTCGTTTTGCTCGCCAACACTTCGTTGTTGCGCGCAACCAAGCGGACTTCGACGCCGGCGAGCGGGGCGGCGCTGGCCAGCGAGCCCACCGAGGCATGGATTCCGTCGTCGCCCGAGAAGGCCGTGAGGCCGAGGTCGGAGACGACCATCCATTGGGTCGCCACCGCCGTGTCGTCGCCCTCGTCGGAGGAGTCGGTGTTCGTCGCTTTCGCGCCCTTCCACGGCCGAGCGGTGACGAGATAGACCCCGGGCTGCAATTTGCCCACCGCCTGGGGAAGCGGAAAATCGGTGACGACGTCCTTGTTGAGTTCGGAGGCGACGTCCATCGAGCCGCTCCACACCTTGAGGCCGTCCTGCAACTCGATCTCGCCGGCCCGCGAGGGCGTGATCGGCTTGAGGAAATCGTCGCGCGAAGTTTGGGCGAGGAGATTGCGGTCGCCGATGCGGTAGACGTCGATGGCGACCTTCGAGGTGTTGACGGTGGTCAGCGGCGCGCCGAGTTGGCCCTCGCGCGGCAGCACATAGGCCTTGCCGGCGAAATGCGCTTGCGGCGAACGATCGCGGACGTAGATTTCGTAGTCGGCCGATTTGAGCAGCGATTCGCCGACCGCCGACGGCAGGCCCTCGCGGATGACGATCGCATAGCGCTCGCCGTGCTTGAGGCCTTCAACGCAAATCTGCTGATCCTCGCTGGAAATGGCCGTATCGGCGGCGCCGGCGACGGCGACATAGGGCGAAAAGTCGGTCTTGTGGGCGAGCGACTCGGAGAAGGTGAAGCAAACCCGGGGCGCCGAGGATTCGTTGTCGACCTTGTAGTCGAGGATGCGGAAGCCGTGCTTCTCGCGCATGTCCTCGTAGATCTTGCGCGTGTCTTCGTCGTCGCGCCGATCGAGGCTGGCGCGATAGGCGTCGAGGGCCGGGCGCCACATTTCCTGGCGGGCGAAGAGGTTGCCGAGCAGCGCCAGCGCCTCGGCTTGCTCGGCGGCGCCTTTGGCGCGCTGATAGGCGGCGTAAGCGGCGGTCTGGCCGCGCTGCACGAGGTCGTAGCGGCCATTGGCCTGGGCGTCGTCCGCCTGCGCGGCGAGCCGGGCGAGCGCCAGCCATGAGGCGGCGTCCTTGGGGGCGAGCGAGATCGCGGCGCCGAGCAGCGCGCTGGCGTCCTTGAAATTATCAGGCGCGATCGCGGCGGCCGCGTCCTTGCGCAATTGCTCGACGCTCTTGCCCTTGATCTTGGCGCCGATCTGCGCCGTCTCCTTGCGCAACGTTTCGGTGAGGCGCACGACGTCGCTCGCGAGGTCCTCTCGCACATAAGGCTTGATCTCGGCGGCGAGTGCGGCTCCGGCGGCGACCAACAGCGCGAGGGCGAGAAAATTGCGAACGGCTCGGAGCATGTCTCCACCCTTGTTCTGCCAAGCGGCTGACGGGACCGCCCGCTGTCGCGTCCGGCGCGCAAAACCGTAGTCATACCGTAATGGCGCTTTGCGACGGTGTCCTTACGGGACGACGGATGCTAGCATGGGCTTGCGCGGCTGGGGGAGGGGAAATGACGAAATATCGCTTTTGGGGAGGCGTCGTCCTCGGGCTGCTGACGGCGTGCGCGGCGCCTCAGGGGGCTTCGGCGCAGACCGCCGCGCCAACGCCCTCGCCGAGCCTCGATGCACGGCTTGAGGCGCAAAAAACCGCCTTCCTGGCGATGTCCGAAGCGGATCCGCC
>CAVWKL010000095.1:0-29147 GCA_963755075.1 uncultured Alphaproteobacteria bacterium | reverse complement strand
GCGTCCAAACCCTCGCCTCGCCGCACGCGATCCATAGCACGATCCGGCGCAATGTGAACGACTTGACGCGCGCCCCGGTCCGCGCCATGGCCAAAGGGCGGAGCGCCGACGCGACGAGGCCGCCGCAGGATGGATCATCCCGATGCCCGAGCGACCGCAAGACAAGCGATCTGTGGGCGCGGCCGCCGGCGGCGCGCGCTCCGCCGCCGCGACATCGGCCGAGCAAGGCGCGTCGCGCCCAACGCGTCCGGCGAGCGCGTCTCCAGCGCCCGAGCCGCCGTTCTGGCGCGTCAAGCCGCTCGAGGCGATGACGACCGAGGAATGGGAGAGCCTTTGCGACGGCTGCGCGCGATGCTGCCTGGTCAAGCTCGAGGACGAGGATAGCGGCGAGATTCACTTTACCGACCTCGGCTGCAAATTGCTCGACGGCAAGACCTGCCGGTGCCTCGACTACCGCCGCCGCCAGCGGCGGGTTCCCGATTGCGTCAAGCTGACCCCCCAAGCCGTGCGCACGCTGAGCTGGCTGCCGGTGACCTGCGCCTATCGGGTGCTCGCCGAAGGCGGCGACCTCGCCTGGTGGCACCCGCTCGTTTCCGGCTCGCCGGAAACGGTGCACGAGGCGGGCGTTTCGGTGCGCGGACGGGTGGGGGCGAGCGAAGAGGATCTGCCGATCGAACTCTGGCCCGAGCGCATCGTCCGCTGGCCGAACCGCCCGCCGCGGGCGCGCAAGTAGGGGCCGGACGACCTCTCACCTCTTCCCGGACAGCCGTGCCGCAGGGGCGGAAGGGATTTGCGTTTCCTTCCGCGTTTCGCGTTCTTTCAAGGGCTTGCGGGGCGGAAAATTTCCGCTTCGCCGTCCTCGGCCGCCGACGTCGGCGGCGGACGTTCGCCTGGCTCGGCGGCGATCTCGGGGCGGCCGGGGCGGTGAGAGCGATCGCGTTCGCCGGCGAGCGCGATCAGCCGGTCCATCGCCTGGAGATCGCCCCTCATCATCATCGTATGCGTGACGACCATCGCGCCGCCGCGCCGGGCGATCTGCAACCCAACGACGCCGGCGGGCGGATCGACCTCGCGCTTGGCGAGCCTCTCGGCGCTCATCCGCCGCACGCGGCGGACGGCGACATTCCCCGCGCGCGGGATAATCGCCGCCGAGGCGCCCCTCGTCAGCCGCTCGAGGATGCCCGGCCGGCGCGCCGCCGTCGCCCGCCGCGCCGCGCTCCGTTGGACCTTCTGCGGCGGCGCGGGATGTCTTGCGGGCCATCGCCATGGATGGGGTCCGGGAGACGGAGGATCGACGCGGCAAGGATAACACGAATTGTGATTTTCCGGAAGGATAATTCGCATACTTTTGAAATACAGAACGACTTTGGGCGCGGCTGCGTTGTCGTTCGCGCCCCTTGGGGGGAGGGGCAAGGGGCTTGGAGAGGAGCCGCAGGCGGCGGGATCGCCAAAAGAAAACCCCGGGCCGCTAGGCCCGGGGGTTCAACTTTGCGATCGTGAAGCGAGTGCGGCGATCAGAAGCTGACGCGCACGCCCGCGGTGAAGGCGGTGTTGCTGTCGTGGGCGATGGCCAAGCGGGCGCTGTTGCTGTAGTTAGCGAAGCCGCCACTGACATCGGAATACATCACGCCGCCGTAGATGTCGACGCGCTTGACCGGGCGCCAGTCGAGCATGCCGGAAATCGCCTCTTGATGGCCGGAGCAGCTCGAGTGGTTCGCGTTCGATGTGCTGACGCTGCCGCCGCTTGCGGTGCCATTGGCGCTGGGTCCGCAAACCGACGACGTATATCCCTGCGACGCAGGAACGTTCACCGCGCTGAAGGCCGTAAAATCGTTCTGCCACTCGTAATAATAGCCTGCCACCGCGTCGAGGTTGCTCAGGATGGCGTATTTCGCCCCGAGCCACACGACTTGCTGAACATCCGGTTTGACGTAGGCGTTGGGCGCAATGATCGCCTGATAGCCGTTCAAAGTATAGAAAGCGCCGGACGTCGCGCCGTCGGCACTCGCCGGGGGCGCGACAAGGGTGGCGGCGTGCGGACCAAAGATGCCGGCCAGGTTGCTCGGGGTCGACAGCCGCGCGTATTCGTAGCCGCCGTAGAACGTCCACTTGTCCCACTTGTACTTGGCGGCGATCACGCCGGCGTTGACGTCGGCGAGGGTCGCTTTCAGAAGCGTGGTGCTGGGGTAGACAGGGTTCGGCAGGCCGGAGGGCGGGAAGGTGGAAAGTTTCACCGCATCCTGGGCGTAGGCGTAGACCGCGTCGACCGACAACCCGTTCCAGTCGCCGCCGATGTCGGCCTGATAGGCTTCCTTGGCGCCGTTGCCCTGCTCCCAGCCGCCGAGCTGGACGATGCCGCCGGCACGGAAGCCATTGTAGGCGACCGTGTAGCGAACCGAGTCGTTGTAACGCGCCGTTTCGGTGTCGCCAGTGCCCGCCTCCACCGTGCCGGAGGTGCCGATCAGCGAGAACGCGTAAGCGCCGCCGAACGGATCGTAGGCCGACGAAATATCGTTGGAGAACGTATATTGGCGACCCCAGGTCAGGGTGCCGAAGGTCGGGTTGCTGAGGCCGATGTAAGCGCGGGTGTTGTCCCACTGACCGGCGCGGCTCGAATCGCCATTGGCGGTCTGGTTCGTCATCCAGGTGACGTTGTAATTATCCTCCAGCGACTTCGGACCGTTAGCGGCCGTGAGCGAATAGGGATCAAAGCCGAAGTTGGCGTCGCCGACCAGGAACCAGGTCGGGACGATCTGTTCCTTGATCTTGACGCCGACGTTGGACTGGCTGAGGCCGTTCGGCACCAACTGCCAATTCCCGCCGCCGCTGTTCTTGTTGACCAATTCCTGGACGCCGTTGGGGTAATCCTTGTTGAACCGCGTCGCGGCCGTCTCGTAGCCGCCGCCGACGTCGATCTGGCCATAGGCGGTGATGCCCATGAAGGTCAGCGGGCAGTCCGCGGCGGTCGAGTCCAGCCAGCTGTAGAAGGTGGCGTAGCAGTTCGGCGGCGGCGCGACGGGCGGGGTCTTCTTGGTCGGCAGGTCGGCCGCCTGGGCGGCGCCGATCAAGGCGAGCCCAGCCACCGAGCTCAAAAGAACCAAACTCAAGGTTTTCATCGTGCGCCCCATGTGTTCGCGCCGCCCCGTCTCTACGCGTCGGCTGCTGTTGGTTTAACCCACTGATTATTCGAGCGATCCTCCCCCGCTTGCGTCCCCGGGGACCAGCCGGCCCGGCGATCCCGAAGCCGCCCCGTCAGCGCTGGCGAATCAAAATCCCCTCGAAATGATGCACGTATATCGGCTGTCGCCCATCGGAGCGTTAACCATACGGTCGCACCCCAACCGACCCCTAACCTGGCGCCCGCGGCGCCAAGATCGCCGCAGAAGCTAGGCAAAGCCGTAGGTTCCCGAGATGACACTCTCGTGACACAGCCCAATTATGAACAAACTTGCGGCGCGCCCGCGCCAAGTTTGCCGCCGCCAGTTGCCAAAATACCACATTCGTCCGCGCCCCCAATCGCTGGCCTCGTCGGCCCGACTGCCAACATCGCCGCCACTGGAATTTAATAATTCTATATTTTCTATCGTTATAATGAATATACGAGACAGCGCAACCCCTTTCGCGAGCGTCCCGCGTATAGACGCCGGTTCGGCGTCCGACGCGCCGCGACGCTCGCAGAAGCGAGGAAAAGCGGCAGATTTCCGAGATGACGTCGTCACGACATCGCGCAGTTTCTAGCCAATTCGCGGCGCCTTCGCGCCGCAATCACGGCCAACCGTTGCCAAATCGCCACAATTGGGGCGCCCGTTTTCACAACGTCCAGCCGGCCAGAACCGCCTCGATCCAGCCCCGCAGCGGCGCGACCAACGGCCCCTGCGTGATCGCGCCGCATTTGGCGCCACGGGCGCCGGAGGTCCAGGCGACGATCGCGACGACGGTTTCGCCGTCCGCGGCGAAGATCGGACCGCCGGAATCGCCCGAGCAGGCGCCCGCGCCGGCCCCATGAGGGTCGGCGGCCCAGAGCAGCACCTGCGAGGCGGGCGCGCGCACGGCGAGCGCGGCGGCGCGCAAAACGCCGCCGGTCTGGGGCTCGCCCTCGCGCCCGACGCCATAGCCGACGGCGATCGCGGCCGCCCCGACCGCCGGCGCTTCGCCTTGCGCGAGGACGGCCGGCCGGAACGGCGCCGGCAACGGCGTGCGGGTTTCGATCAAGGCGAGGTCGATCGAAACGACGCGCCGCCTCACCGCGTCGGCGCGATAGAGCGGATGGGCGGCGACCGCTTCGACGGCGATGAGGATCGGCGCGCCGGCGCCGTCGCGGTAATGGACGAGCATATCCCCGGCCGGGCGCAGGCAATGGGCCGCGGTCAGCACGACCCGTGGGCCGATGACGACGCCGGAGCAGAACCCGGCGCCTTCCGCGCCCCGCGTCAGCACCATCACCACCCGGTCGGCGAAGCGCGGATCCTGGCGCGCCGGGCCAACCATGGCGGCGGCGCCCCGCGTCGCCAGGAGAGCCAGAATCGCCGCCAGCGCCCCAAGAGGGAATCGTCGTCGAAACGCCATGGCCTCGGGGTAGCGTGTCCCAATCGTTTCGCGCAAGGCGAGATTCCTCGCTGGTTTGCTGCTATAAGCGGGCGGACATATTCATTCCTCATTCAGGCGCGGCGCGAAAGACTGGCGGCATGGCGCGCAATTCGACGATTTCTCTCGCGTTGGCCTTTTGCGCCGCCGGCCTCGGCGCGCCGCTCGCGTCGCGGGCGAGCGAACCGGAGGCGCGTGTCGCGATCCGGCCGGCGTGCCTGCCGCCGGGCGAGACCCGCGAGGAGGTCAAGACGCACCGCCTCCTCGAGCCCTTCGCCGTTCTCAAGTCCGCCGCCGCGCAGTTCAAGGCGGAGGCGCTTTCGGCCAAACTCTGTCGTCTCGGCGACGAATTCGTCTATGAAATTGCCCTGTTGCATCGCGACGGCCGGCTTGTTCACGTCGTCATGAACGCGGCGACCGGCAAGTTCATCGGCGCGCGCAATGCGCGCGAGCCGATGCCGAAGATTTGATGGCCTAGGGGACACGTCGAAACCATGCGCCTGCTCGTTGTCGAGGACGATCGCGATCTCAACCGTCAGGTCACGGCGGCGTTGGAAGCGGCCGGCTACGCGGTCGACCGCGCTTTCGACGGCGAAGAGGGGTGGTTTCTCGGCGACACCGAGCCCTATGACGCGGTCGTGCTCGACATCGGCCTGCCCAAACGCGACGGCGTGTCCGTCCTCGAGGCTTGGCGCAAGGACGGCCGCGCCATGCCGGTGCTCATTCTGACGGCGCGCGATCGCTGGAGCGACAAGGTGCAGGGATTCGACGCCGGCGCCGACGATTACGTCGCCAAACCCTTCCACATGGAGGAAGTGTTGGCGCGCCTGCGCGCGCTCTTGCGCCGCGCCGCCGGGCATGCCTCGAGCGAACTCGTCGCCGGGCCGGTGCGCCTCGACGCGCGGGCCGGCCGCGTCAGCGTCGACGGCGTCCCGATCAAGCTCACCAGCCACGAATATCGACTGCTGTCCTACCTCATGCACCATTCCGGGCGCATCGTCTCGCGCAGCGAGATCGTCGATCACCTCTACGACCAGGATTTCGATCGCGATTCGAATACGATCGAGGTCTTCGTCGGCCGCCTGCGCAAGAAGCTCGGCGTGGACGTCATCCAAACGGCGCGCGGTCTCGGCTACATCGTCGAGACCGACGCCGAACCGGGCGCGGCGCCCAAGCGCAGGAGCGCCCGCTGATCGCCGCCCCCGCGCGGCGCGGCCGACCCGGATCGCGACCATGCTCAAGGCGTTGAACGCGCGATCGATCGCCTCGCGCCTGTTCATTTCGGCCGCTTTCTGGAGCTCGACGATCCTCATCGTGGCGGGCCTCGGCTTGTCCGCGCTCAACGCGCAGTCGAGCGAGGCGAATTTCGACGAGCAGCTCGGGGTCTATCTCAAGGCGCTGGTGGCCAATGTCGCCGTCGCCGGCGAAGAGACGCGCGCGAGCGCCTCGCCGGTGATCGATCCCCAGTTCGAGTTGGCCTTTTCCGGCTGGTACTGGCAGATCACCCGCCTCGACCGAGAGCCGGCGGAAATCCGCACCTCACGCTCGCTGTTCGCCACGCAACTGCCGAGCCTCGAGGAGAGCGACGCCGGCGGCGGGCGCGGCGCCGTCCGCCGCGGCTACGTCGTCGGCCCCGGCGATCGCTCCTTGCGCATGATCGAGCGCGAGATCGACGCGGGCGAGGAGGGCCGCTACCTCGTTCAGGTCGCCGCCAACGCCGACGTCATCCAAACGCAGATCGAGCGCTTCGAATACGCGCTGGCCGCGACGTTTCTGGTGCTGGCGGTCGCGCTCCTCGGCTCGACCGCGCTCGCGGTCCGTTTCGGGCTTCGCCCGCTGCGGGTGTTGCAGGAAGGGCTCGCGGCGATCCGGCGCGGCGAAGCGGAACGGATCAGCGGCGAGTTTCCGCAGGACGTCGCCCCGCTCGCCGCCGAAGTCAATCTTCTGCTCGACGCCAATCGCGGCGTGGTCGAGCGCGCCCGCACCCAGGTCGGCAACCTCGCCCACGCGTTGAAGACGCCCTTGAGCGTCATCGTCAACGAGGCCGACTCCAACAGTCCCACGCTCGCCGACAAGGTGCGCGAGCAGGCCGGCGTGATGCGCCGGCAGGTGAGCTTCTATCTCGATCGCGCGCGGGCGGCGGCGCGCGCCGGGGCCGCCGGATCGGCGACCGAGGTTCGGCCCGTGATCGAAGGGTTGGTGCGCACGTTCGAAAAGGTTTACCGCGACCGCGCGCTCACTTTCGCCATCGAGATTCCCGACGGCCTGCGCTTTCGCGGCGAATCTCAGGATCTGACCGACCTTGTCGGCAACCTCCTCGACAATGCCGGAAAATGGGCGCGCCAACGCATCGTCATCCACGCCGAGCGCGATCCCCTTCCCGACGCAGCCGGCCGCCTCTACTTCATCGCCGAGATCGACGACGACGGCCCCGGCCTCGATCCGCAGGCCCGCGCCGCGGCGCTGGTGCGCGGACAAAAGCTCGACGAGTCGCGGCCCGGCTCCGGCCTCGGGCTTTCGATCGTCGTCGACCTCGCGGCGATTTACGGCGGTTCGCTGCGTCTCGACGAGTCGCCGCTCGGCGGTTTGCGCTCGAGCCTCAGGCTGCCCAGACTTTGACGCGGCGCCGACGAGGCCGCGCGGCCAAAGCGCGAGGCGAACCCTTGAGAGAATTTGCCGATTTCCTGAAATTGAAAACATGCTTTAAGAACCGCCTCGCGCGCCGCCCAACGCAACGATGGGGCCGCGCCAAGCCGAGCGGCCGTTCGCGAACCTCGTTGCGTTTTCGCCCCGCGCCGCCCAAGAGGCCGCATTGATGCTGTGGTTCGTCCTTGCCGGAATGACAGGCCTGGCGGTCTTGTGCGCGTTGTGGCCGCTGGCGTTCCGAGGCAAGGGCGGCGCCGGCGCGGCGAGCGAGGCGGTCTTCTACAAGGCCCAGCTTGCCGAAATCGAGCGCGACGTCGAACGCGGGCAATTGCCGGCCGAAGAAGCGGCCGCGGCGCGCGCCGAGGCGGCGCGCCGCCTGATCGCGGCGAGCGCCGCGCCGCCGGCCGTCCTCGGCGGCGCCGAATCGCCGACGCCGCGGCGAATCGCCGCAGCGCTCATTCTGATCGCCGTCCCGTTGATCGCGCTGGCGTTTTACGCTGCTCTGGGTCGGCCGGACGTGCCGGACGCGCCGCTCGCCGGACGCGCTGCCGACGTCAAGAGCGCCGAGGGCCTGGAGGCGGCGATCGCCCACATCGAGGCGCATTTGGCCGCCTCGCCCGACGACGGCAGAGGCTGGGCGGTGATCGCCCCGGTCTATATGCGCCTCGGACGCTTCGACGACGCGGTCAACGCCTTTCGCGAGGCGCTGCGGCTGAAGGGCGAAAGCGCCGCCATGCGCGCCGATTACGGCGAGGCGCTGGTCGGCGCCGCGGGCGGCGTCGTCACCGCCGACGCGCGCGCCGCCTTCGACAAGGCGCTCGCCGAACAGCCCGGCCTGCCCGCGGCGCGCTTCTATCTCGGCCTCGCCGCCGAACAGGACGGGGACAAACCCAAGGCGATCGAGATTTACCAGGGGTTGCTCGGCGCGGCGCCGGCCGGGGCGCCCTGGGCGCCGGCGCTCGAGGCGCGGCTGGCTGCGCTCAAGGGGGGCGCCCTCGCGCCCTCGCCCTCGAGCGCCCCCGCCGACGACGCACAAGCGGCGATGATCCGCGGCATGGTGGAGAGGCTGGCGACGCGCCTCGCGCAAAAGGGCGGCGACGCCCTGGAGTGGCAGCGCCTTATTCGCGCCTATTCCGTGCTGCACGAACCGGACAAGGCCAGGGACGCGCTCGCCGCGGCGCGCAAGGCGCTGGCCGCCGACGCGCAAGCGGGGCGCGAACTCGACGCGCTTGCGCAGGAATTGGGATTGGGAGGCTGATCGGTGACGCGCAAAGGCCGCAGGCTCGCGCTCATAGCCGTCGCGCTCGGCGTCGCCGCCGCCGCCGTCGGCCTGGCGCTCTATGCGCTCAACGACAGCATCGTGTTCTTCTATAGCCCCAGCGAGGTACTGCAGAAGAACGTTCAGGCCGGCGCGCGGCTGCGGATCGGCGGCCTCGTGCAGCCCGGCTCGGTCACCAAGGCGGCAGACGACAAGCTGGATTTTTCCATCACCGACGGCGCGCATCAGATCAAAGTCTCCTATGAAGGCCTGCCGCCCGACCTGTTCCGCGAGGGCCAAGGCGTCGTCGCCGAGGGCGTGCTGGAGGCGCCGGGGGAGTTGCGCGCCGAAACGATCCTCGCCAAGCACGACGAGCGCTACATGCCGCGCGAGGTCGTGGAGGCGCTGAAGAAGCAGGGTCGCTGGCAAGAGGGGAGCGCCAATCCGTGATCGTTGAAATCGGTCATTTCGCGCTGATCCTCGCGCTCGCGTTGGCGCTGGTGCAGGCGATCGCCCCGCTCGTCGGCGCCTGGCGCTCCGATCGCGCCCTGATGGGGGTCGCCTCGAGCACGGCGATCGGGCAGTTCGCGCTGATCCTCGTCTCCTTCGCCGCGCTGGCGTGGGCGCATCTGACGTCGGATTTCTCGGTGCTCAACGTCGCCGAGAATTCGCACAGCGCGGCGCCGGCGATCTACAAGTTCTCCGGCATCTGGGGGAACCATGAAGGCTCGATGCTGCTGTGGGTTCTGATTTTGGCGACCTTCGGCGCGCTTGTGGCGGCGTTCGGCCGCGCCCTGCCGGCCCGCCTGCGCGCCAACGCGCTCGCCGTCCAGGGCCTGATCGGCGCGGCCTTTCTCGCCTTCATCCTCATGACCTCCAATCCGTTCGAGCGGCTATGGCCCGCGCCGTTCGAGGGCCGCGATCTCAACCCGATCCTGCAGGATCCCGGTCTCGCCATCCACCCGCCGCTGCTCTATCTCGGCTACGTCGGCTTCTCCATCGTCTTCTCCTTCGCCGCCGCGGCGCTGATCGAGGGACGCATCGACGCCGCCTGGGCGCGTTTCGTGCGCCCCTTCGCCCTCGTCGCCTGGGTCTTCCTGACGCTCGGCGTCGCGATGGGATCGTACTGGGCCTACTACACCCTCGGCTGGGGCGGCTTCTGGTTCTGGGATCCGGTCGAGAACGCTTCGCTGATGCCCTGGCTCGCCGGGACCGCATTCGTCCACTCGGCCGCGGTCATGGAAAAGCGCGACGCGCTGAAGGTGTGGACGATCTTCCTCGCCATTCTGGCGTTTTCGTTTTCGCTGCTCGGCACGTTTCTGGTGCGCTCGGGCGTGCTGACCTCGGTGCACGCCTTCGCCAGCGACCCCAGGCGCGGCGTCTTCATCCTCGCCATTCTCTGCGTCTTCATCGCGGGCTCGCTGGGCCTGTTCGCCTGGCGCGCCCCGTTGCTCAAGCAGGGCGGCCTGTTCGCGCCGATTTCGCGCGAGGGCGCGCTGGTGCTGAACAATCTCCTCTGACCACCGCCTGCGCGACCGTGGTCTTCGGCACGCTCTATCCGTTGGCGCTGGAGCAGCTCACCGGCGATAAGATCACCGTCGGCGCGCCGTTCTTCAACATGACGGCCGGCGTGCTGCTGCTGGCGCTCACCTTCGCCACGCCCTTCGGCTTCTCGCTCGCTTGGAAGCGCGGCGATTTGCTCGGCGTCGCCCAGCGTCTTAGCGTGGCGATGGCGGCCGGCGCCGTTGTTTTCGTCGCGCTGACCGCCTTTGTGCGCGGCGGGCCGGCGCTGGCGCCGATCGCGGCGGGGCTGGCGATTTTCGTCATCCTCGGCACGCTCAGCGAGATCGCGGCGCGCCTCGGGCGAGGCGGCGCCTCGCTGTCGACGGCTTTCTCCCGCGCGCGCGGCCTGCCGCTGTCGTTCTGGGGCGGCGCGCTCGCCCATATCGGCGCGGGAGCGGCGCTCCTCGGCCTCGCCGCCACCGGCTTCGGCGCCGAGGCGATCGCTTCGATGCGCGTCGGCGTCCCTCAGACGGTCGGCCCCTACGAGATCGTCATCGACACGGTCGGCGAGCGCAACGGCGCCAATTATCGCGAGCTCGTCGCGGCGATGACCATCCGCTCCGGCGGGGTCGCGGTCGCCGCCATCGAGCCGGCGCGCCGCCAATTCGCGACGCGGCAGATGGCGACGACGCAGGCGGGCATCGCCACGCTGGGTTTCGGCCAGGTTTACGTATCGATCGGCGATCCGAGCGCCGACGGGACGGTGCCCGCCCGGCTCTATTGGAAGCCGCTGGTGACGCTGATCTGGCTCGGCGCCTGCGTGATGGCGCTCGGCGGCGCGTTCTCGCTGGCCGACCGGCGCCTGCGCTTCGGCGCGCCGGCGCGGGCCAAGTCCGGCGCCGCGGCGGCCGCAGCGGCGCGCTGACGATGAAGACGCTGCGCGCCGCCCTCATCCTCGCCCTGATCCTCGCCGCCGGCGGCGCGCGCGCGGTGGCGCCCGACGAAGTGATGAAAGACCCCGGGCTCGAAGCGCGCGCCCGCGCGCTGTCGGCCGAGCTGCGCTGCATGGTCTGCCAGAACCAATCGATCGACGATTCCGACGCGCCGCTGGCGCGCGACATCCGCCTGCTGATCCGCGATCGCATCGCCAAGGGCGAAAGCAACGGCGAGGTGCGCGCCTTCCTCGTCTCGCGCTATGGCGACTTCATCCTCCTGAAGCCGCCGTTGAAGCCGGAAACGCTGCTCCTGTGGCTCAGCGCGCCGCTGACGCTGGCGCTCGGCGCGGCGGGGATCTGGGCGGCGATGCGCCGGCCGCGCCAGCCGACCCCGGCGCTGAGCGCGGAGGAAGAAGAGCGCCTCGCCGCGCTGTCGCGCGAGGGCGAACGGACATAGCGCGGCCGACAGGGCTTGCCGCACGACGGGCTCCTCTTGCCGCGCGCCCGCCGTTGCGCCAAGAAAGGCGCGCTTTCGTCGGAGTTCGTCCATGCCGCACGTCGTCCCCGCCTTCTCGCGCATCGGCGAGGAGAACGCCTTCGCCGTTCTCGCCAGGGCGACCGAGCTGCAGCGCCAGGGGCGCGACGTCATCAACCTCGGCATCGGCCAGCCCGATTTCAAAACCCCGCCCCATATCGTCGAGGCCGCGGTCAAGGCGTTGCGCGACGGCGAGCACGGCTACACCGCGGCGACCGGCGTCCTGCCGTTGCGCGAGGCGGTCGCCGCCGATCTTCGCCGACGTTTCGCCGTCGAGGTCTCGCCCGCATCGGTGCTGATCACGCCCGGCGGCAAGGTCGCCATGCACATGGCGATCCTGATGTTCGGCGAACCGGGCGCCGACATTCTCTATCCCGACCCCGGCTTTCCCATCTATCGCTCGATGATCGAATTCACCGGCGCGCGCCCCGTGCCGATCCCGATGCGCGAGGAGAACGGCTTCGCCTTCTCGGCCGAGGAAACGCTGGCGCTGATGGGGCCACAGACCCGTCTGATCATTCTCAACTCGCCGGCCAATCCGACCGGCGGCGTCACGCCGCGCGAGGAGGTCGACAAGCTCATGGCGGGGCTGGCGCGCCGGCCCGACGTCGCGATCCTCTCCGACGAGATCTACGGCCAGATGACCTACGACAATCACCGTCACCAGACGCTGCTCGCCTATCCCGAAATCCGCGATCGCCTCATCCTGCTCGACGGCTGGTCGAAGACCTACGCGATGACCGGTTGGCGGCTCGGCTTCTCCGTCTGGCCGCAGACGCTCTACGAGGCGGCGCGGAAGCTCGCCGTCAATTCCTATTCCTGCGTCAATGCGGCGACCCAGTTCGCCGGGGTTGCCGCGCTGACCGGGCCGCAGGACGCGGTCGCCGCGATGGTCGCCGAGTTCGACGCGCGGCGCAAAATCGTCGTCGAAGGGCTCAACCGCCTGCCCGGCGTGCGCTCAGGCCGGCCGAAGGGCGCGTTCTACGCCTTCCCCAACATCGCGGCGACCGGCTGGACGGCCAAGCCGTTGGCCAGCGCGCTGCTTGAGGAGGCGGGCGTGGCGACGATCGGGGGCCCCGACTTCGGCGTCTACGGCGAGGGGTACATCCGCCTCTCCTACGCCAATTCGCGCGAGAACATCGCCCGCGCGCTGGCGCGCATCGGCGAGTTTTTGCGCATGCGCGCGCCGCCGCGCTAGCCGAATCCCGCCTTTGTCGTTATGGGGTAATCTTTCCCGTGGATCATGCGATCATGCGAATCCTGCTCCTCGCCGTCGCCCTGGCCGCACCGGCCGCGACCGCCGTCGCGGCGGACGGCCTTCGCCCCTCGCAATTGGCCTGCGACGCCACCAAGATCGGCGCCCGCGACCTCGCCGAATGCCTGCGCGCCAGCGCCGACCGCGCCGAGCGCGACCTCTCGGCGAGCATCGAGGCGGCGATCAAGAGCATCGATGCGCGCCCGGGCGTCTTGTCGACGCAGAAGGCGCGCTGGAAGCGCTCGCTCAACGACGCCGAGGCGCAGTGGATCGGCTGGCGCGACGCGGAATGCCAGGACGTCGCGCCGTTCGAGGCGGGCATGGGCGCCAAAGGCGGCGACCCGCGCCTCTCCTGCATCATCGACCACGACGCGCAGCGCATCGCCGACATCAAGTCGCGCTACCCCTGAGCCTTGCGCGACGGCGGCCGCTTCGGCGGGCCCGGCTTGTGCTGCGGATGCTCGAGGTAAGCGGCGAGGCGGCGCTCGAACGCGCCCGGCCGCTCGCCGAACAACCGGGCGAACTGCTCGCTGGCGCGGCGCTCCAAGGGCCGGAGCCGCTGCGAGATGAGCGCGATCAAGGCTTCCGCTTCGTCGCCGGGCAATTCGGGACGGCCGCGGGCGAATTCGGCGAGGACCGCCAGGTCGTTGTGGTCGCCTAGCGCCGTTCGCAAGCGATGAAGCTCGCGTCCCATCGCCTGCGTCATCGTCGGCCACGCCGGCTCGAACGCGGCGAGCTGATAGAAGAGATCGACGACGCGCACGCGCAGGGCGTGCAGATCGCCGGGGTCGCGGCTCGCCAGCGCCTTGTGGCCGAGCCGCCGCGCGGCGCGATAGGTCCGCCGCAGCGCCACCAATAGCGGCTCGGCGCCCGCCGTCGCGACGTCCCAGGACTCGACGGACCTCGCCAGCGCGTGCAATTCGGCCGAGCGGCCGCCGGCGCGGATTTCGCGATGGGCGCGCCGCTCGGCCTCGCGCTCCTCGGCGATCACGGTGATGAGAATGTCGTGCGCTCGAGTCGGCGCGTTCAGCCGCGCGAGAACCGCGGGCAGGACGTCGAGATCGCGGGCCCGGCCGACGCTGCGCCTCGCCGCTTCGAGAGCGCTGAGCGCCTGATAGGCCGGCGCGCCGACGAATGGGGTGAACAGGCGCGCCAATCCGGCGGCGGCCTTCAGCGTCTTGCGCACGTCATGGACGCGATCCGCCTTGTCCTGGCCCGGGTGCGGAAATTGATTGGCTGCCGCGAGAATCGCCTCGACCAAGGCGGCGCGGCAATGAACGGGCCAGGAACGGCGCGAGGCGGTCATGACGTCGGGCCTATTGCGCGCGCCCGCTCGCGCAAAGCCAATCTCTGCGCTTTGCCGGTCGATGTTCTCGGGATCTCGGCGAAGACGATATGGCGCGGGCCTTTATAGTGCGCGAGGCGCCATGCGATCAACTCCGCTTCGCTCGCGCTTTGTCCGGGCTTCAGCGCCACGAAGGCGCAGGCCGTCGCGCCCCATTTGTCGTCGGGACGCGCCAGCGCCGCGGTCAGTTGGACGCCGTGACGCCGGAACAAAGCGTCCTCGACCGCGATCGAGGAAATGGTCTCGCCGCCGGACATGATGGCGCCCTTCGACCGCTCCTTGAGCTGGACGTATCCGTGGGGATGCTTGGCACCGAAATCGCCGGAAGGGAGCCGGCCGCCGGCGAAGGCCTTGCCGGTCGCGGCCTCGTCCTTCAGATAGCCCTTCATCGCCACGTCGCCGCGGAACATCGCCTCGCCCATCGTCACGCCGAGCCTCCGCCGGATGCCGGGACGACGAGAACCCGGACGCTCACGAGTTGGAGCCGCCAAGAGCTGTCGAAAGCGACAAAAGCGGCCTGGCTCGACATGTATCGGGCGGATATCGGATTGTCGCAATCGGCCCGAGGTTTTCCCTTTCACACGACGATGACCCTCGTGCCCACGTGGACGCGATTGTAGAGATCGATGACGTCCTCGTTCAACATGCGGATACAGCCAGAGGAGACGTTCTGGCCGATCGTCGAGGGCCCGTTGGCGCCGTGGATGCGGCACATCGCCGAACCGAGATCGAGAGCGCGCGCCCCCAGCGGGTCGCCAGGCCCGCCGTCCATATGGCTCGGCAGGTTCGGCCGGCGCAGCATCATTTGCGGCGGCGGCGTTCGGCCTGGCCACTCGGCCTTGCGGCTGATGGTTTTCACCCCCGCCCAATCGAAGCCCAGCCGTCCGACGCCGACGCCGTAGCGAAGCGCGCGCCCCTCCGGCAGCACCAGATAGAGGAGCTTGTTCTGCGTATCGATGACGATCGTGCCGGGCCGCTCCGCGCCGGCATAGTCGACTTCGTGACGCTGATAGAGTTCGGCGGGCCTTGCTTCGAGCGCGTTCGGCGCGGGCGACGTCAGCGCGGCGACGACTTGGCTCCCCGGGACGAATAGGAGCTCGGGGGCCGGCGCAGCGGAGGCGGCTTGCGGCGCCGGGCGGGGCGACCCGTCGCGCGCGGCATGAAGGAACCGAGGCTTGCTCGTCGACCGGCGCGCCGACGCGCCCGGTTTATGCTGCGGACGCTCGAGATAGGCGGCGATTCGGCGCTCGAAGGCGCCGGGCCGCTCGCGGAACAGCCGGGCGAACTGCTCGCCGGCGCGGCGCTCCAGCGGCCGGCGTCGCAGGGCGATCAGCGCGATCAGGGCCTCCGCCTGGTCGACGGGCAATTTGGAACGGCCCCGCGCGAACTCGGCCAGGACCGTCAGATCGTTGTGGTCGCCGAGCGCCGTTCGCAAGCGGTGAAGCTCGCGCCCCATCGCCTGCATCATCGCCGGCCACGCCGGCTCCAACGCGGCGAGTTGGTGAGCAAGATCGACGACGCGGACCCGCAGGGCGTGCAGATCGCCGGCCTCGCGACTGGCCAGCGCCCTATGGCCGAGCCGTCGCGCCGCGCGATAAGTCCGCCGCAGCGCCAAGAGCAGCGGCTCGACGCCGGCCGTCTCGACGTTCCAGGCGCCGGCGGAGCGACCGAGCGCGCGCAACTCGGCGGCCAACGCTGGGGCGTCGATTTCTTGATGGGCTTCGCGCTCCGCCTCGCGCTGCTCGGCGATAGCGCTGAGCAAAACGTCTCGCGTCGCGGTCGGCCCGCTCAGCCGCGCCAAGACGCCGGGCATGACGTCGAGATCGCGAGCCCGGCCGACGCTGCGCCGGGCCGTTTTGAGCGCGCTCAGCGCCTGATAGGCGGGCGCGCCGACGACGGGGGTGAACAGGCGCGCCAATCCGGCCGCGCCCTTCAGCGTCTTGCGCACGTCGTGAACGCGCTCCAACTTGTCCTGGCCGGGCTCCGGGAATTGGTTCGCCGCGGCCAGAATCGCCTTGACCAGCGCGGCGCGGCAATGAACCGTCCAGGAGCGGCGCGAGGCGGTCATGGCGGCTGTCCGATCGCGCGCGCCCGCTCGCGCAAAGCGAACTTCTGCACCTTGCCGGTCGACGTCTTCGGGATCTCGGCGAAGACGATATGGCGTGGGCACTTATAGTGGGCGAGACGGGCGCGGCACCATGCGATCAACTCCGCGTCGCTCGCGCTTTGTCCGGGCTTGAGCTCCACGAAGGCGCAGGGCGTCTCGCCCCATTTGTCGTCGGGACGCGCCACCACCGCCGCCAGTTGAACGCTGGGATGCTGGAACAAGACGTCCTCGACCTCGATCGAGGAAATGTTCTCGCCGCCGGAAATGATGATGTCCTTCGACCGGTCCTTGAGCTGCACGTATCCGTCGGGATGCTTGACGCCGAGATCGCCGGAGTGGAACCAGCCGCCGGCGAAGGCCTTGTCGGTCGCGGTCTTGTTCTTGAGATAGCCCTTCATCACCACGTTGCCGCGGAACATCACTTCGCCCATCGTCTTGCCGTCGGCCGGGACGCCGATCATCGTCTCGGGGTCGATCACGTCGAGCGAGTCCAGCGCGTGATAGCGCACGCCCTGGCGCGCCTTCAGTTCGGCCTGGGCGGGCCCGTCGAGGGCGTTCCACTCCTCCTTCCAGTCATTGACGACCGAAGGCCCGTAGGTCTCCGTGAGCCCGTAGAGGTGGGTCACCTCGAAGCCGGCCTCGCGCATCGCCGCGAGCACCGCGGCGGGGGGCGGCGCGGCGGCGGTGAAAAAGCGCACGAGATGCGGCAGGGGCCGCTTCTCCTCGGGCCGCGCGTTGAGCAGGATCGACATGACGATCGGCGCGCCGCACAAATGGGTGACCCCGTGCTCGGCGATCAGATCGTAGAGCGCCTTGGCGCGCACTTGCCGAAGACAAACGTGCACGCCGGCCTTGACGCTGATCGACCACGGGAAGCACCAGCCGTTGCAATGGAACATCGGCAGCGTCCACAGATAGACGGGATGGCGGCCCATGTCGGCGGTGACGACATTGCCGACCGCCAGCAGGCTCGCGCCGCGATGATGATAGACGACGCCCTTCGGGTCGCCTGTCGTGCCCGAGGTGTAGTTGAGCGAAATCGCCTCCCACTCGTCCCTCGGACGCAGCCAATCGTAGCTCTCGTCGCCTTCCGCCAAGAAAGATTCGTATTCGAGGGTCGAAAGCGGCGCGCCGGGGCCGTCGTATTCGGGATCGTCGTAATCGATGATGAGCGGGCGCGCCTTGGCGATCTTCAGCGCGGCGGCGGCGACGAGACCGAATTCGCGGTCGACGATCAGCGCCTTGGCCTCGCCGTGGTCGAGCATGAAGGCGAGGGCTGGGGCGTCGAGGCGGGTGTTGAGCGTATTGAGCACCGCGCCGCACATCGGCGCGCCGTAATGGCACTCGAGCATCGCCGGCGTATTGGCGAGCATGACCGCGACGGTGTCGCCGCGCGAAAGTCCGCGCTTGGCGAGCGCCGAGGCGAGGCGGCGCGCGCGCGCATAGAAATCGCGGTACGTTCGGCGCAGCGGCCCGTGAACGATCGCCAGCCGATCCGGGAACACCGCCGCCGCGCGCTCGAGAAACGTCAGCGGCGTCAAAGGCTGAAAATTGGCGGGATTGCGATCGAGATCGCGATCATAGGGCGAAAGCGACATTCCGGCCTCTCCCCGGGGGCGTGGGCGGCCATCATAGCGCGCGGGCGGAACGAAGCGAGGGCCGGCGCGCGAGATTTGCGCCCTTCACGCCCGAAAAGCGAACCAGCGGAAGCCGACGAAGGTCACGACCATCGCAACGCCGCTGCCAGCGGCGACGAAGAGGGGCAGAACGCCCGGCGTCACCGCGACGCCGACCCCAGGCGAAAGGAGGACGCAAGCCGAATAGACGGCGTAATTGACGGCGAGGCCCGCCCCGCGACCAGCCAATAGCGCAGGAACGCCCGGATCAGCGGCGCGTCGGCGTGGCGGAAGGTGATCGCCCGGTTCAGCGCGAAATTGACGATCGTGGCGACGATGAAGCCCGGCGGTCGGGCAAGCTCCGGCGACATGCCGAGATGCTTGGCGCAGAAGTAGGTGATTCCGGCGTCGACGAAATAGCCGAGCAAGCCGATCGCGGCGAAAGATGGAATTTGACGCTTCAGTTGCGCCTCGGCGCCGACCGCGTCGGCCTCGGCCGCGCTCATGACCGCTCCTTCTCGCTCGATCGCCATGTCCTTGCGCCCCAGGCGTTAAGTTTCGGTTAGGTCAGCATTTGCCACAGGCCGTCATAGGACAGTTTCACCCCGATCAGGAATGTCAGGACGAGCACGGCGCTGTAAAAGCGGTCGGCCGAAACGCGGCGCACCAGCACGACGCCGGCGATCGTGGCGGCGATCGCCAGCGGAAACAGCGTCGCCGCGGCGGCCAGATTGTCGCGGCTGAATTGCCCGAGGAGGAAATAGGCGGCCACCTTCAGGATATTCGCGGCGGCGAAGAACATCGCCGAGGTGCCGGCGAAGACGCGCGGCGACAGCTTTTGCGGCATGACGTAGACCATCATCGGCGGCCCGCCGGCGTGGCTGATGAAACTGGTGAAGCCGGCGAGCGCGCCCCAGAAGACGCCGGGCGCGACGTCGGCCGGCGCGGGCGCGTCGCCCTTGAGCCGATCGCGCAGCAGCATGAAGACGACAAATCCGATCGAAATGAGCCCCACCGCCAGCCGCACCGCCGCCTCGTCGACCCGCGCCGCAAGCAGCCAGCCGGCGCCGATGCCGATCAGCCCGCCGGGCAGCAGGATCGCCAGGTTGCGCGCGTCGAAATCGCGCCGGAAAGCCCAGACGCTGACCCAATCCTGGACGATGAGAATCGGCAGCAGGATCGCCGCCGCCCTGACCGGCGAGATCACGAGCGCCATGATCGGCATGGCGAGGGTGCTCAAGCCGGAAAAACCGCCCTTGGACAGACCGAGCAACACGACGGCGGCGGCCGCCGCCAAATAAAATGTCCAGTCGCCGGGCATAAAGAAACTCGCTGGTCGCCGCGTCATTGGCCTAAATGCTAGCGGCGCGCGCATTGCCATCTCCCGCCGGAAGCGCCAAAATTCCTCAACGATATTTGAGATATGGCCGACGCCGCGAGGGGAGCGAAACCATGACGAGCCGCTACCGAGAGGTCTATGCCCAGTGGCGCGCCGATCCGCAAGGCTTTTGGGCCGAGGCGGCCAAGGCGATCGACTGGATTCGGCCGCCGCGATTGATCTTCGACGAAAACGCCGGCGTTTACGGCCGCTGGTTTCCCGACGCCACGTGCAACGCTTGCTTCAATGCGGTCGATCGCCACGTCGCGGCTGGGCGCGGCGAACAGACCGCGATCTTCTACGACAGCCCGGTCACCGCGGCCAAGCGCCGCATCTCCTACGCCGAATTGCTCGACGAGGTCGCGACCCTCGCGGCGGTCCTGGGCGATCTCGGGGTCGGCAAGGGCGATCGCGTCATCGTCTACATGCCGATGATCCCCGAAGCGATCGTGGCGATGCTGGCCTGCGCGCGCATCGGCGCCATCCACTCCGTGGTGTTCGGCGGCTTCGCCGCCAAGGAACTCGCCACCCGCATCGACGACGCCGAGCCCAAGCTGGTGCTCACCGCAAGCTGCGGCGTCGAGCCGGGGCGGCTCGTCGAATACAAGCCGCTGCTCGACCTCGCCATCGGGCTGTCGAAGACGAAGCCGCAATCTTGCGTCGTCTTTCAGCGGCCGCAACACCTGGGCAAGATGGTCGCCGGGCGCGACCACGACTGGGCGGAGCTGACCGCCGCCGCCCGCGCGGCGGGAAAGCGCGCCCCCTGCGTCGAGCTTGCCGCGACCGATCCGCTCTACATCCTCTACACCTCCGGGACGACCGGCCAGCCCAAGGGCGTGGTGCGCGACATCGGCGGCTACCTCGTCGCGCTGAAATGGTCGATGTCCAACGTCTACGGCGTCGCGCCCGGCGAGACCTATTGGGCCGCCTCCGACATCGGCTGGGTCGTCGGCCATTCCTACATCGTCTACGCGCCGCTGCTGCACGGTTGCGCGACAATCCTCTATGAAGGCAAGCCCGTCGGCACCCCGGACGCCGGCGCCTTCTGGCGCGTGGTCGAGGACTACCAGGTCGCCGCCTTTTTCACCGCGCCGACGGCGTTGCGCGCGGTTCGCAAGGAGGACCCGCACGCCAAGCTGCTCGCCTCCCATTCGATCGCTTCGTTGCGCACGCTGTTCCTCGCTGGCGAGCGCGCCGATCCCGACACCGTCGCCTGGGCCGAAGACGTGCTGAAGATCCCGGTCGTCGATCATTGGTGGCAGACGGAGACCGGCTGGGCGATCGCCGCCAATCCGGTCGGCCTCGGCCTCTTGCCGGTCAAACGCGGCTCGCCGGCGGTGCCGATGCCCGGCTACGTCGTCGACATCGTCGACGAAGGCTCGCACGCCGTGCCGACGGGAAAGATGGGCTCGATCGTCGTCAAGCTGCCGCTGCCGCCGGGCTGCCTGCCGACCCTTTATCGGCAGGACGAGCGGATGCGGCAAAGCTATCTCAAGGAATTCCCCGGCTACTACAAGACCGCCGACGCCGGCTTCGTCGACGAGGACGGCTATCTCACCATCCTCGGGCGCACCGACGACATCATCAACGTCGCCGGCCATCGGCTGTCGACCGGCGGCATGGAGGAGGTCGTCGCCTCTCATCCGGCGGTCGCCGAATGCGCGGTGCTCGGCGTCAAGGACGAAATCAAGGGCGAACAGCCGTGCGGGTTCCTGGTGCTCAAGGCCGGGGTCAACCGTCCGCACGAGGAGATCGAACGGGAAGTCGTCGCGCTGGTGCGCGAGAAGATCGGCCCGGTTGCGGCGTTCAAGCACGCGCTGGTGGTCGCGCGCCTGCCCAAGACGCGCTCGGGCAAGATTCTGCGCGGCACCATGAAAAAGATCGCCGATCACGATTCCTGGGCCGCGCCGGCGACGATCGAAGACCCGGCCGCGCTCGATGAGATCGCCGTGGCGCTCAGAGAGAAGGGGTTCTGAGAACCTCCCTTCTCATCTTGGGGGAGAAGGCGCCGCGCCGCTCACGGGTCGATGATCGGCGAGCGGGTCGTGGCCTCGACCTTGCCGGTCGCCAGATCGATGCGCACCACCGTCTCCGCCGGCAGCATCGCGCCCTCTATCAGCGTGGGTTCGGCCAATTCGCCGGTGAGCCGCCCCGTTCCCTCGAGGATGACATGGTCGTACAGCGCCACGCCGGCGATCGTCATCCGGGTCTCGTGCGGCACATAGAGCCGGCGCAGCGCGCCGTCGGCTGCGAGGACCAGCGTACCGCCCGGCGGCAGGTCGGCGCCGAGCGCGGCGATGGGCAAGGGGGGGCCATCCTGAGACAGCTGGAACTCCCAACCGCCGGTCGCCAGGTTGCGGTCGCATTCGGCGCCGGCCGGCAGGTCGTAGCCGGCCAGCCGATGGCCCACAGCCAGCGTGCAGCGCGTGACGGCGCCTTGCGGCGTGAACCACAGATTTCCGGCCCGGCAGGGCCAGTCGCCGATCGTCTGGTCTTGCGCCAGGACGCCGGACCATTCGCTGTCGGTGATCGGCTCGAGCGCGCCCTCGAGCAGGATCCCGGCGACCCGCATCGGGCGCGGCAGCGCGACCGAGATCAGCTTACGATGCGTCGCGTCGGTGAACGCGAGCACGGCGCCCGCCGGCAGGGACAGTGCCCCCACGGTCTCGTCCGCGGCGAGCGTCCGGTGGAGCGCCCGGTCCTCAGCCGCCCGGCGCGCCGTCCCGACGGCGTCCCCCACGATCATGACGAGCAGCAGCGCCAATGGCGCGGCGCAGAGCGCCGCCGCGCCCCAGGCGACATAGCGCAGCGCCATGGGTAGGGCGCGACCGAGCCAGCCAATTGCGCTGAGCACAACCACGGCCAGCGCGAGAGCCCACCAATAGGCCAGTCCGAAGACGACGAGGTCGAACCAGGGCGGGAATTCCACCGTAATGTCGCTCATCGACGCGTCCTCAGAGCCTCGACTGTCCTCGCCAGTCCCATCAGGCGGAAGCGCCGCCGGGGCGGCGCACTGGGGTCAATCGATCAGCCGGTAGGCCGGCAGGGTGAGGAACTCCTCGAAGGCGGCGCTCAGCGACATCGAGGCGAAGAGGTCGATCGCCTCGGCGAAGCGGCCCCCGCCGAAGGCGTCCGCGCCGACCGCCGCCTTGACCTTGGCCATTTCGTCGTCGAGCGTCGCCCGGAAAAGATCGGGCGTCACGACCCGGCCGTCGTCGAGCCTGGCCTTCAGATGCAGCCACTGCCAGACCTGGGCGCGCGAAATTTCGGCCGTCGCGGCGTCCTCCATCAGATTGTAAAGCGGCACCGCGCCGCGCCCGCGCAGCCACGCCTCGATATATTGCACGCCGACGCGGATGTTCTCGCGCAGGCCGCTTTCCGTGCGCGCGCCGTCGTGGACGCGCAGCAAGTCCTCGCGCGTCACCGTCACGTCGTCGCGCATGATGGCAAGCTGGTTGGGACCGGGCATCAGCCGGTCGAAGACCTCGCATGCGACCGGAACGAGGTCGGGATGGGCGACCCAGGTGCCGTCGTGGCCGTTGCCCGCCTCGCGCTCCTTGTCGGCGCGCACCTTGGCGAAGGCCGCGGCGTTGGCGCCCGGATCGCCCTTGATCGGGATTTGCGCCGCCATGCCGCCCATTGCGAAGGCGCCGCGGCGGTGACAGGTCTTGATCAGCAGCAGCGAATAGGCGGCGAGGAACGCCCTGCCCATCGTCATGGCGGCGCGGTCGGGCGTGAGGAAGGCTTGCGTTCGTCCGAGCCGCTTGATGAACGAGAAGATGTAGTCCCAGCGCCCGCAGTTCAGCCCGACGATGTGATCGCGCAGTTCATAGAGAATCTCGTCCATCTCGAAGGCGGCCGGAATGGTCTCGATCAGCACCGTCGCCTTGAACGTCCCGACGGGCGCGCCGAGCCTATCTTCAGCGAAGACGAAGACGTCATTCCATAGCCGCGCCTCGAGCCGGCTTTCCAGTTTCGGCAGGTAAAACGCCGGGGTCGCGCCTTGCGCGATTTGCATTTTGGCGCAGTGGAAAACATAGAGGCCAAAGTCGAACAGCGAGCCGGACATCTGCGCGCCGTCGACGACGAGGTGACGCTCGTTGAGGTGCCAACCGCGTGGGCGCACCATCAGCAGCGCCGGCTTGTCCTTCACCGCATAGAGCTTGCCGCTGGCCGCGTCGGTGAAATCGATTCGGCCGGCCCAGCGATCTCTCAGATTGGCCTGGCCTTCGATCATGTTGGCGAAGGCGGGCGACGAAGCGTCCTCGAAATCCGCCATGAAGACCTTGGCGCCGGAATTGAGGGCATTGACGATCATCTTGCGGTCGACCGGGCCGGTGATCTCGACCCGGCGATCGATGAGGTCGGCGGGGATCGGCGCGACTTTCCAATCCGCTTCGCGAATGGCCCGCGTTTCGCCGAGGAAGTCGGGCGTCTCGCCGGCGTCGAAGCGCTTCTGCCGCTCGGCGCGCGCTTCAAGCAATTCCCTGCGACGCGCGTCGAAACGCCGATGCAGATCGGCGAGAAAGGCGAGCGCCGGAGGGCTGAGGATGTCCCCGAAGCGCGGACCCGCGACGGCGCGAATCTCAACCCCCGAAGCGAGAGCGGAAGCAGTCATGACGAAACCTCCCACAGGCGCGTGATGCGCAAAGGTCTCGTCCCTATAGAAAACTTTGCGCGGCGAAGATATCCGCCGCGCAGGAGATTCGAGAAGGTCTTTCCCGGGATAGGCGAAAAGCGCCGGCGGCGGCCTCAGGCGGCCAAGTCGCGATGCGAATGTCCGTACCAGGCGCGCGTCGCACGGGTTCGCGCGAGCTTCTCGCCGGGGTCGTCGTCCAACGGCAGCGCCGTGCAGTCGGCCAGATCCGCCCGCAACAAACCGATGTCGTTCAATTCCCGGTCGGACATCTGAGCGAGCTGGGCGAGCGTGCGGCGCGCTTCGATGACCCGCGCCGGCCAGCCCAGCGCTCGCCACATCAGGGCGCTGAAGTCGGCGTGGCGCCGAGCGACAGGCGTTACATTGAGCATTGGGGTCTCCGTTAGGCAAAGCTTCCCCGTTCGCCGCCCAGAGGCTGCGCGTCGAAGGGTGAACTCCTCTTGACTGTTCTCATTATGCCGATTCGCTATTGATCGGTCCAACGAATGTTTGTAGAGTAATCCATAACGAATAAGGATCGATTAAAGGGATCGCTTAACATGCTCGACACCGACCAGTTGCGCTCGTTTCTGGCCATCGTCGACACCGGCTCGTTCACCCGCGCCGGCGAGCGGGTCAACAAGACCCAGTCGGCGGTCTCCATGCACGTTCGCCGGCTCGAGCAACAGCTCGGCTGCGCGCTGTTCGTCAAACAGGGACGCGCGGCCAAGCTGACGAGCGAGGGCGAGCGCCTGATCGAATTCGCGCGCCGCATGATGCAGGTCGAAGCCGGCGCGATCGCCGCGCTTTCGCGCAAAGGTCTCAAGGGCTCGGTGCGGTTGGGCATTCCCGACGACTACGCCGAGGCGTTCCTGGCCGACATTCTCGCCTCCTTCAACCGCCGCCATCCCCTGGTCGAGGTTTCCGTCGTCTGCGAGAATTCGGTCGAACTGGGCGCGCAGATTCACTCCGGAGCGATCGAAATCGCCCTGGTGACGGACCACGAGGGTCTCGTCGGCTTCGAACTCATCCGCGAAGAGCCGCTCGTCTGGGTCGCCGCCAAGCGCTTCAACCCGGAGAGGGGCGCCCGATTCCTTTGGCGGAGGGAAGCCCGGGCTGCCTGTGGCGACGGGTCACCGACTTCGCGTTGCGCGATCGCCCAGGCGCGACGCGCGGACTCTTCTTTTCCAAGAACTACACCGCCATCGGCACGGTCGTGCGGGCTGGCCTCGCCGCCACGGTGTTGCCGATCGGCATGGTCGGCGAGGATCTGCGCGTGCTCGGCGCCGAGGAGGGCCTGCCGACTTTGCCCTTGACCCGCATGGGCATCGTTCACGCGCAGGGCGTGCGATCGGAGGAGGCAAAGGCGCTGGCGGAGGCGATTCGCGGCGCCATCGGCGCCGTCGCGGCGCGCAAGGCCGCGTGATCGCGCCTTGAACCCTCGCCAGGCCCAGCCTCGCGATGGGCCGGACGTCGACATTCCGCGATGCGCCGCTCAGATCGAGCCCGGTGGAATGAACGCGCAGTAGAGGAAAATGTCCTCGAACACGTTCGACTTCGCGTAGTCGGAGCCGGCGCGATCGGCGTCGGTCGCCGGGCGGTAGCACAAATGCGCCCTGTGCGAATCGTCGCTCGGCGGGTCGCCTGGGATCGGCAGGAAGGTGATGCGCTCCTCGGGGATCGCGATCCATTTCCGCTCGCGCGTCAGGAATTCATACTGGCCGCTGCGCTCGCGAAACGACGTCGCGGCGCAATCGTCGCCGCCGCAGCAAAGCTGGCCGTTCTTGCCATGCACGCCGGTGTAGATGTCGTGGGCGCGGACCGAGGCGGACGACGCCGCGACGAGGGCGCCGCCAAGGGCTGCGCGCAACAGAGCTTTCATCATGTCAACCGCTCCTGTTGACGGCCGACCGATCGAGGCGCTCGTCGATGCGATCAGGCCGCGTGCCGATCGCCCCCCTCAAACGCTTGAACTCCTCCCAAAGTTCCCGGGCGCGGGTCGCCCCCGCGCGAAGCAATTTGAATTGGCGCGCATGCGCGCCCATGCCGCGCCTTGCGCCTCGTCACAGCGAGGCGCCGGCGATGGGCGCATCCTCCGGCCGAGACGAAGCGCCAAAGGCGCCGCCTGGCCATTCGGCGATTCTCTAAGAGTTTGTCCGGGAACATCATCTTGAGTTGCATAGTTTTCGAGTCATGAGGCGGATCGAGGCGAGCTTGAGAAAGGCAAGCGCCTTACGATTGAGGCACTCCCAATCCTTGGCGAGCCTTCGGCATCGTCCGAGCCAGGCGAAGGTTCGCTCGACGATCCATCGTTTGGGCAAGACGAGGAAGCGTTGGGCCTGATCGGAGCGTTTGACGATCGCGACGTTCACGCGCTTGAGAATGGCCGCCAGCGCATCCTGGAACTGCGCCCCTTGATATCCGCCATCGGCGTAGAGCTTCACAAGGAAGGGATAGAGGTCGAACAACGTCGCCATCAGGAGCACGCCGCCGTCGCGGTCCTGAACATCGGCCCCATGCACGATGGCGCGCATCAGGAGGCCCTGCGTGTCGACGAGAATATGCCGCTTCTTGCCTTTGATCTTCTTGCCCGCATCGTAGCCATGCGGGTCGTGGACCCCCCTTTTTCAGCGCTTTTCACGCTCTGGCTGTCGATGATGGCCGCGGTCGGAGACGCCTCGCGCTCTGCTCTTTGGCGGCATTCGACATAGAGGGCGTCATGGATCCGATCGAGCGTGCCGTCCCAGCTCCACAGATCAAAATAATCGTACACCGTCGAACGTGGCGGCAGGTCTTTCGGGATCGCTCGCCACTGACAACCGGCGCTCAGGATGTACATCAGGCCGTTGACAACCTCGCGCAGATTCACCATTCGCTTGTTGCCGCCGCGCTTGGCTGGCGGAATATGCGGCTCGACCAGCGCCCACTCCTCGTCGGTCAGGTCAGAGGGATAGCGCAGATGGCTGCGATCGTAGCGAGCGCGGTTTTCCTTCGTCCACATCGGCGGCGGCTCCCCAAAGAATCAGGCCGCCTCCCTTGAATCACAAATGACTCAGCCGATTCAATATGTTCCCGGACAGACACTAAGCAAAAGCCGTGCCGTGTTAGGCGATGGAAACCCGCGCTCCGCGCTTCGTCAGGTCGGCCTACGCTTGGCGCCCGCGGATAGGCTGCACGCTCGAGGCGTTCTGCGCCGCCGATCAGCTCTCCCCGATGGAGGGCGCCCGCTCCGCATCGCCAGCGAAGCCGCATGCCGCCAGCGGCGCGCGCATGTGCTCCGGCGCCGGCGCTTCGACCACGATCGCCGGCTTATTCTTGTAGAGCGGCGCCTCGACCCGGCGCGCCAGCAGTTGCAGGGCGACATCGGCCCCCACCCCGTAGATGGCGTCGCCCAGGATCGGCCAGCCCTCCGCCGCGCAATGGACGCGCAGCTGATGGGTGCGGCCGGTCAGCGGCAGCAATTCCAGCCAGGCGATGGGCGCCTCGCGCCAGCGGCCGCGCCCTCTGACCCGCCAACGCGTCTGCGCCGGCTGGCCGGCCGAATCGACCTTCATCCACCAGCCGCGCGCCGCGTCGAGCCGGCCGAGCGGCCGGTCGATCAGGCCCTCCTCCGTCTCGGGACCGCCGGCGACGATCGCCCAGTAGGTCTTGGCGATCTTGCCCTGCTTGAACAGCAACCCCAATTTCTCCAAGGCTTTGTGGTGGCGTCCGAGCACCAGGCAGCCCGCCGTGTCGCGATCGAGGCGATGGGCGAGCGCGGGCTTGCGCGGCAGGCCGAAGCGCAAGGCGTCGAAATCGTCTTCCAGATTGGCGCCGCCCTTCGGGCCGCGATGCACGGCGATCCCGGCGGGCTTGTCGAGGATGAGCATCAAGCCGTCGCGATAGAGCAGCCGCGCTCTTGTTTCTTCGGGCGTCATGGGGTCATAGCTAGGCGAGGACGCGGGGCTCGCGCAAGGCGAAGAGGACGAATGGGTTGAGCGACACCGGCGAGGACAAGCCGAAGGCCGGCCTGCTGCGGCGCCTGTTCCCGCGCGGCGAGTCCGCGCTCGCGCCGGCCGCGCCCGCGCCGACCGCAAGCGAGCCGGCGGCGAAGCGAAGCTGGCTGTCGCGCCTCACCGCCGGGCTGTCGCGCTCGTCCTCGGCGATCTCGCGCGGGGTTTCCGACATCTTCACCAAGCGCAAGCTCGACGCCGCCGCGTTGGACGACCTCGAGGACGTCCTCATTCAAGCCGACCTCGGCCTCGGCGCGGCGACGCGCATTCGCGAGGCGGTGGGGCGTGAGCGCTACGACAAGGCGATCGAGCCCGCCGAGGTCAAAGCGATCCTCGCCGACGAGGTCGAGCGCGTTCTTGCTCCCGTGGCGCGGCCGCTCGTCGTCGATCGGTCCAAGAGGCCGTTCGTCGTTCTCGTGGTCGGCGTCAACGGCTCGGGCAAGACGACGACGATCGGCAAGCTCGCGGCGCGGTTCGCCGGCGAGGGGCTCAAGGTGACGCTGGCGGCGGGCGACACCTTCCGCGCCGCCGCCATCGAGCAGCTCGAGATCTGGGCGGCGCGCGCCGGCGCCGACGTCGTGGCGCGCGAACAGGGCGGCGACGCGGCGGGCTTGGCCTTCGAGGCGCTGACGCGGGCGCGCGCCTCGGGCGCCGACGTCTTGCTGATGGACACCGCCGGGCGCCTGCAGAACCGCGCCGAGCTGATGGGCGAACTGGAGAAGATCATCCGGGTGATGAAGAAGGTCGACCCCGAGGCGCCGCACGCGACGCTGCTGGTGCTCGACGCCACGGTCGGACAGAACGCGCTGAGCCAGGTGGAGACCTTCGGCCGCATGGCCGGCGTCACCGGCCTGGCGATGACCAAGCTCGACGGCACCGCGCGCGGCGGCATTCTCGTCGCCATCGCCGAGAAATTCGGCCTGCCGGTGCATTTCATCGGCGTCGGCGAAGGCGTCGACGACCTCGAACCCTTCGCCGCGCGCGATTTCGCCGAGGCGATCGCCGGGATCGAGCCGCGCGAGGACTGATGCGAGAAGAGGACATCGCGCAATGACGAACCCGCCCGCCGCAGGCCGCGAGGCGCGCAAGGCGCTGAACCCCTGGCTGAAGTTCGCACTGGAGTTGGGACCGCTGGCGCTGTTCTTTCTCGCCTACGGCAAGTTCAACATCTTTGTCGCCACCGGCGTGCTGATGGCGAGCGTCCTCGTGACGCTCGTCGTCTCCTACGCGATGCTGCGGCGCTTTCCGATCATGCCGCTGGTCACCGCCGCCATCGTCGTCATCTTCGGCTCGCTGACGCTGATCCTCCATGACGAGACGCTGATCAAGATCAAACCGACCGCGCTTTATCTCCTGT
>CAVWKL010000094.1:0-13034 GCA_963755075.1 uncultured Alphaproteobacteria bacterium | reverse complement strand
GAGCGAATTATCCCCAAGAATATAGTCAAATTTAAATCCCTCTGGCGTCACCGAGCGGATCAATAAGTATATAATACTCTCATTTGGTACATATTATCTTGAGTTTCAATATTTTAGGCTGACGACGCTTATCAGCTTAGCGCGTGCCTTTGGCGTTGCTTTAATCGCTCTATGCGCCAGCCAAGCGGCCTACCTCTCATTTCGCTGACGACGTTGTCATGTGACGGAACGGGTCGCGTGCGGAGTTGGGGCTGGCCGCAGCGAACGCGAGGCCGCCGTCGACCCCTCGGCTTGCCAACCGGCCGGCGCATGACTAACGGTCGCGACGGCGCGGGCGGAAGGGGCGGGCATGAACGAGACCGCGGAGGGCGAATTCGATCTCGACCAGGTCTTCGCCGCCTGCGAAGGGCTCGAAGTCACCCTCGCGCCGGACGGCGACGTGATCTATGACGCGGCGCGGGAAATGGTCCACTTGCTCAATCCGACCGCCGGCGTCGTCTATGAATTGTGCGACGGCGCGAATTCGGCGCGGGCGATCGGCGCTTTCCTGAAGACGGCCTACGACCTCGAGGCGGAGCCTGTCGACTCCGTGCGCGATTGCCTGATTTCGCTGGTCGACAAGGGGTTGGTGCGCCCGTGCCCGAGGTCGTCTGCCGAACGCTGAGGCGCGAGCACCGGCTCGTCTGCCCGAGCCAAGCGGTCGCCGACTCGCTCGCCTTCCTCGCGACCACGCCCGAGATCGTCGGCGCGCGGCTCGAGCCTGCGCCGCTCGCGGTCGTCGAGGACCAAGGGTTCCTTCGCCTCGATCTGCCGGACGGGCGATGCGTCGAAGGCGACGCCGAACGCGTCATGTCGACGCTGCAGGGCGTCCTCGTCGAGGAGAGCCTGTGCGCCGAACCGGACTGCTGCGTGGTGCACGGCGCAACCGTCGTCCATCCCGGCCGGCCGGGGGCGCGCATCTTGGTCGTCGGCCAAGCCGGCGCCGGCAAGACGACGCTCGCTTTGCGGCTATTGGGCGCAGGCTACGCCGTCGAGGGCGACGAACATTTCCTCGTCTGGCCCGGCCGCGCGATCGCCAGGCCGCGCACGCTGCGGGTCAAGGCGGGCAGCCTGCCGCTTGCGCCGCGGCTGGCCTCGGCGATCGCCGCCTCGCCCAGCGTGGCGCTCTGGGACGGGACGCCGCTCTACGCCGTCGACCCCTCGATCGCCGGCCGGCCGTGGCGAATCGCCGCGGGCGAAGTCGAGAACGTGGTGTTCCTCGAGCCGAATCACGGCGGCCTGTCGCGCATCACGCCGATCGACGCGCTGGAGGGCCTGCGGCGGCTGCTCGGCGAGTGCACGCTGCCGAGGACCGCGGTCGGCCAGACCGTCGTGCGCCTGCGCGCCCTGCTGGCCAAGGCGCGGCTGTGCGCGCTGCTGCTTGGCGACCTCGATCGCGCGCTGTCGCTGATCCGCAACGCAGTGTCGTAAAAAGGACGGGAGGCGAAAGGCGGCGTGTTGCCGGGAGAGGTCGTCGGGCTTGGGCCAGAAGCGACGCGAGCGTCGGGCTGCTCGCCCTGGCCGCCTGACCAGCCCGGCCTGCGCCGGCGGTCGCGGCGTTCACGCCGCCGTTGCTGCGCCGCTCCCGGCGGACACGTTCTACGGGCGAAGCCGTGACGGGGCATTGGGGACAGAACCAACTCATGGCGTCCATCGGGGAAATCGCCACACGGTTCAGAGCGCTGCGATCCCAAGGCGATCAGTTTCGCCAGCGGCGATGCCACCAGTGCCATTGTTCGGGGTCTCCCGCACCCATGCCTCGACCCTGTCGGTGATCCGCTGCATCGTGTCGACGATCGCGACGCCTCCCTCCGCGTCGCGCGCAAGCGCTATCGGCTCGGTCACCTCCAGTCGAAACCGATTGCCGGGGAGACGAACGAGGCGCGCCCCGTATATCGGGCAATTCGTCAGGCGCGCCATGCGCGCGATGGTTGGATTCGCCAGGCAGGGTCGTCCAAAGAACCGGACGGGCGCGCCTGCGGGGAAATGCTCGTCGACCGCCATTGCGACCGGCCGCCCGCTTCGCAGCGAGTTGAGCATCGCCAAGGCGGCCCGGCTCGTCGTGTCGATGGCGCGGGCCTCGGCGCCGGAGTTCCATCGCGAGGCGCGCCGCTGCACCGGCTCTTGGCAATGCAGCACGGCAAAGTCCACTCCGAGGGCGGGCCCCGCGGCGCTCAACATTTCGACATTGCCGATATGCGCGGCAAAGACCAGCGCAGCTTGCGGTGACTCGCGCCACAGTCGAAGCCGGGCGGCGGTCGCGGCGTCAATGTCCAGCCGCGGCGACGGCTCCCGCGCGGACATTCCGCTCCAAGCCGTATCGAGGTTGGCATATTCGACGAGAAAACGTCCGACGTGATCCCACATCCCTCGCAAGATGGCTCGAATGTCCTTCTCTGACTTTTCGGGATAGGCGCGCCGCAGGTTTTGGTAGGCCAAACGGCCCGCATTGGTGAGGGGGCCGATCCATTGCGCGCCAAGAGCCGCAAGATCGAGGGTGTGATCGGAACAGCCGAGACGCCTCGCCAAGGACAGGCCCAGCGGCGTCAGCCATTCCTCCGCCGCCCTGGAGGCGCGAATGCGCCACTGAAAACTCCTTTTTGACCTCAACCTGCGGATTGGCCGCGCGAACCCGCCTCAGCAGCTCTTCCAAGAAGGGTTGAAAAGCCGGCGACTGGTCCACCACGACGCCGCGGCCGGCATAATGGGCAGGCGAAATGGCGAACTTGCGTCCCGAACGCGTTGCGATCCGACAGCGCCAGAGCCGATTGACCGCGGCAAGCAAAGCGCCGCCAGGCCTGTAACGCCACAGATCAATCCGGCGGACGTCGGCGTAGTCGACGCGAAACGGGCTTGCGCCAAGCCCCTCCAGCCCGCTCGGCCCGAGCCTGAAGGCGCGAATCCGGCGGAAAGGGCCCGGTCGAAACGAATAGCCCCATACGCTCATGCCCGCCCTCGGCCTCTCGTGGCGCGCTCGGTTCCCGATGGTCGCGCCGACCGCTTTCCCGGCAGCCTTCTTATTGGCGCGTGCGTTCGAGCCGCGCAAGCGGCAAGGGCGCGCCTGGAGCGCCGCGCGGCGATGGGCTAAGTCGATGCCAGCGATGAGCAAGCTCAGCGACATCTCCTTTGTTTCGGCGCCGTCGACCCGCGGGCCGTTCGACCCGGAGGCGGTCCGCCTCCTCGGCGCCTGTCTTGCGCTCGGCCCGCCGTTTGACGCGCCGAAGCTGGGCGCCGACATTGCGCGGATCGGCGCCGACCGGCTGTTCGACCTGGCGGACACTCTGCGCCTGACGCCGGCGCTCGCCTCGGCGCTGCATGAGAAAGCGCTGTTTGCCGGCGTGCCGCCCATCGCGCTGCCGGATGGGCGCCGCACGATCGCCAAGGCCATCGCCGACGAACTCGCCACGCATGACGAACGCCGCGCAAGCTTGGCTGCGCGCCTCTCGGAAGTCGTCGTCGCCTGCAACGCTGTCGGCGTCGAACCGCTGCTGATCAAGGGCGCGCGGTCCCTGTGGCTCGGCGGCCCGCGCTGGCGCGCCATGCTCGATCTCGACCTTCTCGCCGCGGGCCCGCAGGCCGACGCGATCCAGCAGGGATTGCGGGCGATCGGTTACGGCGATGCCCCCGGATGGCGCGAGCGTCCCAACCGCCACCACCTGGCGCCGCTGGCGCGGCGCGACGCGCCTGGCGTAGTGGAGGTTCATCGGCGCGGCGGCAACCGCTACGCCGAACCCTTGCTGCCGACGGCGGAGCTCGAGGCGGTCGCAGGCGCGGCGCGGCGCGACGGCGGCGGGCGGGCGCGGATCCTGCCGGCGCCGTTCCATGTGCTGCACAGCCTCATCCATCACCACGTCGGACATAGCGCCGACGCGCGCGGGCTCGTCGACCTCAAGGGCCTCTACGAATTCGCCGCCGACGTCGCCCAACTCGGGCCGGAGGAGCGAGGGACCCTGCTTGATCGCGCGCGCCGCCACCCGCGGCTGCTCGTCGCTCTCGATCTATGGATCGCGGCGGCGCACGAATTCTTCGCCCTGCCGATCGCGCCGCCGCTCGCCGTCTGCGCCGACGCCGGCCCGCGCTGGCGGCGCGCGCTCGCGCGCCTGACCGGCGCGTTGCAGGGCGAATGGAAATACCCCGGCTACGCCGAAGAACTCGCGATGCTCTTCGACCGCAATCGCGCGGCGCGCTTCGCTCCGGGCGGCGGGCCGCTTGCGCGCCGCGCGCTGCGCTGGCGCGCCGCCGCCAGCCTGCTGCCGAAACTCCCCTACCCCTGATCGGCCCTCGCGCCGCCGAGCAGCGCCTGCGCCTTGAGGCGATAGGAGAGGTTCTCCGGCGCCAGCGCGCTCGCTTGCGCAAAGGCGCGCCCCGCCTCGACCCGCCGGCCGGCGCGCAACAGCGCGACCGCCTTGAGCTCGAGCGCGAGACCGCCGAACAGGCGCTCGTCATAGCTGACCAGAGGATCGCAAAACGTCGCGGCGTCGATGCCGGTCACTTCGTCGAGGATGGTCAGCGCCTCGTCGAGGCGGCCCGAATCGACGAGCAGGCGCGCCCGCAGAAAGCGCAGCGCCCAATGGTTGGGATAGAACGCCAGACCCTCGGCGACGACCGGCGCCGGATCCTCGCCGCGCTCGGCCAGCAGATAGGCAAGCGTATGGGCGATATGCGCCGGTATCGGATCCTGGCGCGCCTCGAGGCGGCGCGCCGCCTCGAGACCGCCCCGGCAGGCCGCGATCGCCTCTTCCACGCGGCCGAGCCCTTTCAACGTCCGGGCGAGATCGAACCAATAGTAGAGGCGATCGGGCCACCGCTCGACCATCGTCTGCAAAATCGGCAGGTTGCGGCGGTGCTTGTGGGAGAGGTCTCCCTCGTAACCGAGATGCTGGATCGTGAAGGGGGATTCGACGACCCGCCCCACGCCGTCGTCGATAAGCGCACGCAGCGCCGGCATGAACGTCTCGTGGATCGCGCCGACGAAGCGGATGCGCGGATCGTTGCGAAACAACCGATGCTCGCGATAGGGCGTGGCGAGCAACTGCGGATGAAAACGCACCGTCGCGGCGATCGCCGTCGGGTCGGCGAGCGTTTCGCCCAGGCGCAACCCCGGCGGTCCCTTCAGCCGTTCGTCAGCGTCGATATAGAGGATCCACTCGCCCGAGGCGGCGTCGAGAGCCGCGTTGCGCGCCGCGGCGAAGTCGTCGTTCCAGGGAAAGGCGAGCGTCTTGGCGCCGCCGGCGACCGCGATGGCGCGGGTCGCGTCGCGCGAGCCGGTGTCGACGACGACCGTCTCGTCGACGACGCCCGCCAGCGTCGCAAGACAATCGGGCAGGAAGCGCTCCTCGTCGCGAACGATAAGCGCGGCCGAGACTTTAGGCCCCACGGGTCCCCCGAAATCGCGAGCGAACGCCGCGCTCTCCCGTCGGCGCCGACAGCCGCCGCACGCTCCGACCCTCTAGCGGGACTTCGGCTCCCGCACAACCAACGTGAGCACGCCGAAACGATAACCGATAGAACTCGCCTCGACGCCGCAGGAAGCGGGCGCTAGGGGTTGGTGTTCGGACTGTTGGTGTTCGGACTGTTGGTGTTCGGACTGTTGGTGTTCGGGCTGTGAGTGTTCGGGCTGCGTCCCGAGTAGTAAAGGGCGGAACTCGCCTGCGCCCGCGAGAGCGTCAGTCCGTCGATCGAGAACGAAACGACGGCCGGCACGGCGAAAGCCGCGCCGTGAATGAGCTTGCGGAGCGTCTCGCGCTTGGTCGCGTCCACCGACGCCAGCGCCCGTTCGACGGTCTCAGGCGCGCCGAGGATTTCAGGTTCGGACATGAGCTGCGCCCCCTCGGTTTTGCCGCTCCGCCAGCCCCGGGGCGCGCCGCCGAACCCCACTGGTTCACGCGACAAAGACTCGCAGCAATCGCCCTTGCTTGCCGCGCGCCTTGCGATCGGTCTATCGGCGCTGTGAAATTGTGTCAACGGAACAATCGAAACTGCGTCAACGCAACATGAGAACGTCCCCTCTTTGAGCAACATGAGAATGTCCCCTTTTGGGGGGCTCGTTTGGGTTGGGTGGGAGTGCGCAACGACGGGCTACGCGCGACTTCACAGCGCTGTCGCGGAGCCCGCCACCCCTTGCGCGATGAGGGGTTGGGCCTGCGGCCGCGCGGCGCGGGCGGCGACGATGGCGTCGGGGCAAACCAGCTGGCGTTCGCGCCTCAGGGTTCGGCGGACGACTTGGCGCACGGGCGCACCAACCCCTCGGCGATCAGCGTCTTCAGGCAATCGCGCGTCGCCTCGACCGGCTGCCGGTCCAGGCCGTAGGCCTGGGCGAGGAAGGCGCAGATCGCGCCCAACGATCTCGCGCCGTCGCACAACTCGTAAACCACCACGGCGGTCGGGTTGAGACAATGGACCTTTTCGCGGGCCGCGTCATAGATGACGCAGCCGCCGGGCGTGGGGGTGATCTCCGGTCCTTCGCAGGCGACGAAGACATCATCGAATTCGAAAGCCCGCTCCCCCGCGCCGCCCATTTTCATGCCCCTGACGCGCGCCTCGACCGGCGGAAGGTGTTAGTTGCAGCCTCGACAATTGGCAAGCGAGCCTTTGCACCAGGGAATTCAAGGGGCGAATCACGACGCAGAGGGTTCCGCCTTCGGCCGACGCGGCCGCGATGTCGTTCCGGGCGCGGCTTGCATCCGGTCCAATCGACATGCGCAAGGTCGGTGGCCGGCCGCGGCTCGCCGCAAAGCCCTGGGAATGCCGATTGATTTTGCGGCCTGAGGCGGTAGCTTGACGTTTCCGGAGGTCGCGCCACGCCGGTTTCCCGCCTCATTTCGGACGGCGCCAACATCGAGGCCGCTACAGAAAGAAGAAATGAATATCTGTTATTTGATTCGATCCTTCAGCGCCCAGGCGGGAACAGAGAGTTATGTCTATCATATGTCAATGGCCCTGGCTGAATTGGGGCACCATGTCCATATTGTTTCTTTGACCGGGAAAGGTCAGTGGGATTTCCAATCATTTGGCAACAGGATAACAGTACATCGCTTTGACCTTCAGAGTGATATATTTAGTTTATTCCGGCGATCGCAAGATTTCTTTCCGGTTTCTGTGTGGCGCTATGGGCGCTCCGTAAAGAATATTTTGCCAACAATTGTCAAAGATCATAATATCGACATCGTCGAGGCAACCGATTGGGGAATGGACGCCCTGGCATATTTGCCGATACGGCAAGTCCCAGTTTGCGTAAGACTGCATGGTTACCCAGGGTTCAAAGTCGATTTCGACAATGGCGTCTTAAAGAAATGGTCAAACAATTATATTAAGTGGTTTTTTCAGAGACGCCACATTTTGGGTGCAGACCTTGTTACGGTGGTATCGAATTCCTACGCGAAGTTTGTTCGACAGGCATGGGAGATCCAAAACAAAGAGATTCAGATCATACCGATTGCCGTCAATTTAAATATTTTTCACCCGACCGACGCTCCCCGAGACGATGACTCCATTCTTTTTGCAGGACGACTCGAGAAACTCAAGGGAATGGAGACGCTCGAACAGGCGATTTCCATCGTTTTGAAGCGAATGCCCGAGGCAAGGTTTTATTTTGCAGGAGTCGATCATCTCCATGGTAATTGCCGGCAAACATGGTCGCAACATCTAATAAAAACACACGGCTTAAAAAATATTGTATATCTTGGCTCTCTATCGACTAAAGAACTTGTTCGATATTACCAACGATCGACCGTCTGCGTTATACCATCCCTTTATGAACCTGGAGCGACAGTTGCATTCGAGGCGATGGCTTGCGGGTGTGCGATATTGGCCACAAAGGTCGGAGGTCTCCTCGATATCATCGAGGATAGAAAGTCGGGTTTGTTGACGCCGCCTGGCGATCCGTCCGCTCTCGCCGAGGGCCTCATGGAACTGCTGCGGAACAAACAACTGAGACAAGATTTAACTCAGGAAGCACTTGATTCGGTGCGAAGAAATTTCGATATAAATACAATTCGACAAAGAACTTTGGACGCTTACGGCAACGCCATCGAACGCTTCAAAAGACGACGGCCAGCGTTTTGAAATCCACTTCGTTCTCGCCGGCGAACAAAGGAAGGTTCACCAGGGCTTCCGGTACGGATGGAACACCCTCCTCCCCCATGGCTTGAGCAACTCCCAGCGGATCGTGCGTTCCTCGATGGGCCGCTTCTCGCAATTGAAGAATTTCATCTCCCTGGGGTTCTTGATCTCCTTGTAGATATGAGGGAGGCCCACCGCCTTGAACCCCAGCGCTTGGGCATAAAGGGGGACTCTGAGTTCCTCGTGCACCAGTTCGGGAATCTCCTCCTGGGAGCAACGTTCGAGGAAATCCTTGGAGAAAGCGCTGGCCGGCCCCTGGCACGCGAAGTAAGGGCCCTGCCAGCCATAGCGCTCGCGGACGTGGTCCCGGAGTTGACGCCATTGCGTGGCGTAGGGTTCCACCGAAGTCCAGTACCAGTCGTGCTGGATGCGCTCCAGGGGGGTCAGTCCCGTCAGGGCGACGCCGCTCCGGCCCGTTTCTCCATAGATCCTGTCCAGGCTCGCAAGGAGCAGCAGATCCCATTCCACCAAGTGGAGCATGTCGAAAGCAATCCGTCGGCCTTCGTGGCGGTACCACATCAAAAGCGAAAGGTCGGCGTGTTGCCACTTCCATAGGGGAGACTTCACCGGAATCTCCCAGATGTATTCGAAGCAGGAGGCCAGCGCCTGCCGGGCTTCCCGCAGCCCGGAGCGGTCGCCGCCCCAGAGGCCGATGATGCTGGCGTCGCGATTGAGGCGATGCAAGAGTTCGAGCCGATTGGCGCAGATGTCCAGCGAACCGTGGAATCGAAACAGGACGATTCGTTTCAAGCGAGGCTCCGCAAGAGGCAGGGTCGGATGAGAATGTCCTTGGCTCACTCTCGAAGCGTGACGCCGATCAGGCGCAGGCAGACCGTCATGTAGGCGCGCTTCCAGGGACGCCGCCACGCCTTCGCCAGCGCCCCCGCGACGCGCGGGGGCAGAGCGCAGGGCGACGGCAGAGACATGGCGGCGGCGGTCGGCTCCCCAACGCTGACGTGGCCGACGTCGCCTGGCGCCTCCGGTCGGGCTTCCGCCAAGAAGAACTTCCGATCCAGGCCAAACAAACTGATGCCGCCGTTCTCGTCGATGCGGCAAAAGATCGATCTCTGCTCTGACAAGGCGCTCTCCTTCAAGAGTTGTTGCGTGATCATGCGAGGGTCGTATCGCAATTCGCCGGTCGCGAACACGCGGAGGCCAGCCTGATATTTCCGATCATGGGCCGCGTCTCCGCGCGCATGTCATCTTCCGCTGACGATGTTCTTCAGCGCGAGGAGGTAGCCGATCGACGACAGCATTGAGAGGGCGTGCTGAAATTCCGGCGCCGAGAGGTCGTCCTCGATCAAGAGGCGCCAGTCGTCGGCGCATCCCGGCAGCAGCAGCGAGCCCCGGTAGCGGGGGGTGCGGCCGAGCGAGCGATCGAAGGCGGCGCAGGCCGCGCCGGTCATGCCTTGCCAGAGATAGCGCCGCTTGAACCACGTCTGGGTCGTTCGCGCCTTGGGAATGCAATGGCGAACGAGCACGGCGGGGTTGAAGTAGAATCGATAGCCGTCCCGCCGCATATGGTCGTTGACGTAGTTCTCGCCGGAAAGCAGCAGATCGCCCTTTCTTCCCAAAGTTTCCGGGAAGCCGCCGTAGCGGCTCAGCGTCTTGGTCCGGTAGGCGCAGTTGACCTCACAGATCCATTCGTCGGACTTGAGTTCCCTTTCGCGCGTGTCCCATCCCAGGCGTGCGCTCAGGACCCGAAGCAATTCGTCGTCGAGCCATTGTGGGCGCTCGTGCTCCCAAATCGGCTCGATCTCGCCGCCGATCGCGGCGTAGGACTCCGGCAGGCTGTGAAACGTCTCCAGAATCGAGGCGACCCAGTCGGGGCTCGGGATGGCGTCGTCGTCCGTGAAGCCCAGGATTTCGCTTTGGCACTGCGACAAGGCTCGATTGCGCGCCCGCGCCAGACCCTGAACCGGCTCCTGGGCATATTTGAACATCGGGGATTGCTGTTCGAACCGGCGGGCGACGGCCGGCGTGTCGTCGGTGCTCGCGTTGTCGACCACCAACACTTCAAAGCGCGTCGTGGCGCACCTCTGTCCAGCCAGTGCGCCGAGGCAACGTTCAAGCGCCTGGCATCGATTGTAGGTGCAAACGGCGATCGTGATCTCGGGACGGCCCATTGGCCAGGCGTTCCTTCAACTCTCGGATCCGGCCCAACGGAACCAGGCCCTCGCCCAGCGCCCGATCGACAGCGCCATCGCGCCGGCGAAGCCGCCGGGGCCGCCCACGATGTGGCGGCGGAAGATGTCGCAATTGACGAACTGATAGGGCAGTTCGAACGCCATGCGCAAGGCGCCGAACCGACGCGGCGGTCACGCATTCGCTAGCGCCCACGGAAGTGGCGGGGATCTTCGCCGAGGTCGGGCGGGCGGCGCGCGGCGCGGACGCTACCCCCGGAGGATGTGGCCCAGGCCTACACGGCGGCGGCGATCCGATCAGCTGGCGAAACCTTGCGGCGCGCCGGCCGCTCGAGCGAGACGGGCTCTCAGCTGATCGGCGGGCAAAATCAGGTTGCCGTCTTCATCGACAATCCAGACCAAATCAGCTCCGCAGATGAGCTCGAACTCAGCCGCTTTGAGCGCTTCGTCCATTGTCGCGCGGGAAGCCTTGATCTCCGGAGCGCCTATGCTATTTGCCGCAAACACACAATAAACCGTCGACATTCGGATTCTCGAGCGTTGAGTCCTCGGCAGGGATAGCCGCGACCACGACAACCGCGCATTGCGGGACATGTTCGGCGAGAGTCGGAATCTACGCACGCGGCCTCGGCCCGGACGCCCTCAAGAACGTGGGAAAGGCGCGAAGAAAATGGCGGTCGCGCATTATGGGACTCTGCGACCGCGCAGACGCGAGCGCCAGTCAGGCCGAGGGACAGAAAGCCTGCGCCGCGCAGAGCGCCGCAACCGTCTCGAACGATTGCCGCCTCGCGCCGGGCGCGAGCTCGGAAACTACCTATTGCGATCCGATCTGGCCGGCGAAATCGACGCGATCGGGCGAGCGCGCGTCAATTTGCGGACCATGCGGCCGCCTGCGTCACGCGGGGCAATGCGTAGACTCCGAGGCTGCTCCCGCGCGTCGTCATGGACCTAATGTCGCCTCTGCGCGGAGCGACCGAGCGTGCGGCGTCCGCCCCGCACGAATCCGAGGGAACCTCGGAGCTCGGCGCGGCAAGACCTAGGGAAAGACTCCGACCGATGATGACCTATGCAGCCTATCTCATTCCCCTCGCCTTCTTCGTCGTCGTCGCGTGCCTGGCGGCCTCGGTGCGCATCCTGCGCGAATACGAGCGGGCCGTGGTGTTTACGCTCGGACGATTTGAGAGAGTCAAGGGCCCGGGCCTGGTGCTCTTGATGCCGTTCATTCAGGAAATGGTGCGGGTGGACCTTCGCATCCAGGTCATCGAGATACCCAGCCAGGACGTGATCTCGCGCGACAACGTCTCGATGAAGGTCGACGCCGTGCTCTATTTCAACGTCGTCAATCCCGAACGGGCGATCATCAAAGTGGAGCACTATCGTCCGGCGACGAACATGCTGGCGCAAACGACCCTGCGCGCGGTGCTCGGCCAGCACGAGCTCGACGAGATGCTGTCCGAACGCAAGAAGCTGAGCGTCGACGTCCAAGGCATTCTCGACGCGCAGACGGAGACCTGGGGGATCAAGGTCAGCAATGTCGAGATCCGGACCGTCGAACTCACCGACAACATGGTTCGGGCGATCGCCAAACAGGCCGAGGCGGAGCGCGATCGGCGCGCCAAGGTTATCCATGCCGAGGCCGAGTTCCAGGCCTCGCAGACGCTCGTCGACGCGGCCAAGATCCTCGGCAGCATCCCGGCGGCCATGCAGCTGCGCTATCTCCAGACCTTGGCCGAAATCGGCGCCGAACAGAATTCGACGGTCGTCTTCCCCATGCCGATCGACATCATCAAGCCGTTCCTCGACCTGTTTGAGAAGGCGGACCGTTCGACGGCGCGCCCCAACGGGTCCGCCCAGCCCGCTGTCGAGAGCCCGCGGGACCATTGAAGTCCTGTTGCGAGCCCGCCGGCTTGCGCGAGAACCCATGCGCGGGAGCGCGCATGCGCGCTCGACCTCCGGACGTTGCAAGCGAAAATCGATCGTGTCCCCGGGCGTGGTGTAGCTCGTTGAGCATCGCCGTTTTCCGGCTTGGCCGGGTTGGTCATCCGGCCACGGCGGACAGGATGACGATAGGATTATCGCTGATCGGTGCGATGGTTTCCAGCGTCATGTAGCGGGCTCGTTGGACGGCCCATTCGTCGTTTTGCTCCATCAGGATGGCTCCGACGAGGCGGATGATGGCGTCGTCGTTGGGGAAGATGCCGACGACATTGGTTCGGCGCTTGATCTCGCCATTGGGCCGCTCGATTGGGTTGGTCGAGCAGATTTTGGTCCAGTGCTCCTTGGGAAAGTCCATGAAGGCCAGGACGTCGACTTCGGCTTCGTCGAGCAGGACGGCGAGCTTTGGCAGGCTGGCGCGCAGCTGATCGGCGACATGGCGCCATTGCTTGCGGGCGGCCGCCGGCGTCTCCTGGGCGAAGGCGGTGGCGATGAAAGCCGAGACGACGCGCCGACCGTTCTTGTTGGCGTGCGCCAAAGCATTGCGCATGAAGTGGACGCGGCAGCGCTGCCACGTCGCGCCCAGCACCTTGGCGGCGGCGGCTTTGAGGCCTTCATGGGCGTCCGAGATGACGAGCTTGACCCCGCGCAATCCGCGCCGCGCCAGTTTGCGCAGGAAGTCGCTCCAGAACGTCTCGGCTTCGCAAGCGCAGATATCCAGGCCCAGCACCTCGCGCCGGCCGTCGCCGTTGACGCCGATCGCGATCACGACGGCCGTCGAGACGATGCGCCCTG
>CAVWKL010000093.1:0-8009 GCA_963755075.1 uncultured Alphaproteobacteria bacterium | reverse complement strand
TTCTGGGCCGGGTTCACGCTGCTGCTCGGCGCCTGCAGCGCCGACGCGCTGTGGGCGGTGCTGGCTTCGCTCGGCGTCGGATTGGCGTTCACGGCGCCGACGATGCGCGCGGCCATGGGCGTCGTCAGCGTCGCGCTGCTCGTCGCGCTGAGCTTTGTCTTTCTGCGCGCCGCCTGGCGGGCGCTGAGGCGCGCCGAGGCCGCGCCGGCAGCGCCGGCGCGCTTCGACTCGCATAGTGCAAGCTATGTCCTCGGCGCCGCGATGGCGCTGACCAGCCCATGGAACGTCGCCTTCTGGCTCGCCGCGATCGGCCGGCCGGAAATGGCGAATTACGCCACGTCGTCGCTGCTGGCGATGGCCGCAGCGGTGATCGCCGGCGCGCTGACCTGGGGGCTGCTATGGTCCGGTTCGGTGGTGCTGCTGCGCCGGCGCGCCGACGTGGGCGCGGCCGGCCGCTGGTGGACGGTAGGCGTCGATCTCGCCACCGGGGCCCTGATGGCCTATTTCGCGTTGGGTTCGGCGCTGCGGCTGCTCGGCGGCTGACTGCGCAGGGTCAAGACCGACGCCGTTCGCCTTGCCTCTCGGCCGCGTCCCCTCTATGGCAGGGGCCGCTCCGTTCACGCACAGGAACCTCATGGCCGAACCGCTGCGCGCTCACGCCGCTGCGCTTAGATTGGAGGGCGCGCGGATTCTCATCGTCGAGGCGCGCTTTTATGAGGCGATTGGCGCCATGCTGTTCGCCGGCGCCCGCGCCGCGATCGAGGCGGCCGGGGCGACATGCGACGTCGTCGGCGTGTCCGGCGCGCTGGAGATTCCCGTTGGCCTCGCCATTGCCCTTGATGGAGCGAGCGCGGCGGGGCGGCCTTATGACGGCGCGGTCGCGCTCGGCTGCGTCATCCGCGGCGAGACCTATCATTTCGAGATTGTCGCTGGCGAGTCGGCGCGCGCGCTGATGGACATGTCGGTCGAGCGCCGGCTCGCGCTGGGCAATGGCGTTCTCACCGTTGAGACGCTTGCCCAGGCGCAGGAGCGCGCCGATCCCAAACGCGGCGACAAGGGCGGCGACGCGGCGCGCGCGGCGCTCAATCTCGTCGCCCTCAAGCGCGGGGGCGGCCCGCGATGAGCAAGGCCGAACGTCGCGCCGCCGCTCGGCTCGCCGCCGCCCAGGCGCTCTACGAGATGGAGGTCGCCGACAAAGGGCTCGCCGACATCCTCGCCGAATTCGAGGCGCATTGGATTGGCCGCGAGGTCGAGGGCGATCAATACAATCCCGCTGAACTGGCGTTCTTTCGCGACGTCGTCTCCGGAGTGCTCGCCGATCAGCTGGCGATCGATCGCGGCCTCGACGACGCGCTGGCTCGCGGGTGGCCGCTCAAGCGCGTCGAAGCGTTGATGCGCGCGATCCTGCGCGCCGCCTACTACGAGCTCAAGGGCCGGCCCGACGTGCCGGCGCGGGTCGTCATCGCCGAATATGTCGACGTCGCCGGCGCGTTTTTCGGCCGCGAGGAAAGCGGCATGATCAACGCGGTGCTCGACGCCCTGGCGCGCGAGTCGCGCCCGGCCGAGTTCCCGGCGCACGCCTGATTCGGTTCGATCGAGGCGTCGAAAGGTTAATTTTCCCGAGTGGACTTGCACATCAGGTCGTCAGTAATTATCATACTATCAGCCTGCTGAGAGGCTCTGGTTCCCCCCTTTTCCAGGTCGAGGCTTTGCTCCTTCGATTTTGAGGACGAAAGCATTGCAAGGGTTTAGCGCCGCCGACGGCCTTTTGGACATGCTCGAATGGTCGGAGCCGGTGATTTTTGACTGCTTGTGCGATTGCTATCGCGCCCATGTCGCCGAAGAGGCTCTGGTGGGGACGTTGGCGCACCAGCAATGCCGGGCCTGGCGCGCGCTGATCGCGGGCGATATGGGGAGCTTCCAGGCTTTGCGGCGCGAGCTCGCCGCCATGTTGGAACGGCGCAGGCTCGCCGTCGGCTTCGTCGCCGAGGCGGACGCCCGGACCCTGATGGAGTTGAACGAGATCGTCGCTGCGCGTTTCCAGCGGTGCGCGCGCCTCGCCAAAGGGTATCGTCTGGCGTTGGTCGAATTGGCCCGCCGTTTGACGCCGCCCGCGCGGCGTGAGCTTCAGAGTTCGCCGCGCCAAGCCTTGCCGCGCATTTCGCGATAGAACGGGCGCTTGCGAAACCGCTCCATGCCGGTTTGCGTCGCGGCTATGAGATCGCCGAGCACCATGCGCGTGATCAGGGGGACGTCGAGTTCGAACGCCTCCTCGAGCGGGGCCCACACGAGTTCGACGAGTTCGGCGCCGGCGTGAACGGCGCCGGGCGTCCGATGCGCCACGAGCGAGGCGTCAGCGACGAAGAAGCGGGCGTCGAAACGCTTGGGGCGGCCCGGCGGCGTGATCGCGCGCGCCAGGAAATCGAGTCCGTCGAGCGCGGGATAGACGCCGGTGGCGGCGAAGCGCGTCCAGGCGCCTTCGGGCGGATTTTCCGGGACGCCGCAATCGGCGACGCCGAGCGCCAACCCGGTCTCCTCGAAGGTCTCGCGCAACGCGGCGAGCGCCAGCGCGCGCGCAAAATCGGGCGAGGCGCGGCGCGTCTTCTCCAAGAGCTTGGCCTCGACGATCGGATCGAGCAGGCCGGCGACGCTCATGCGTCGGTCGCTCGCCTCGACCGCGCCGCCGGGGAAGACGTATTTGCCCGGCATGAACGTGTGTCCTGGGTTGCGCTTGCCCATCAGCACGCGGCTCTTGCCGCCCAGGCGTTCGACGAGAATGAGCGTCGCCGCGTCGAGGGGCCGTGGGGCGGCGCGTTTCGCCGCTGCGGCGTCGTGTGCGGCTGCGCTCACGCCGATTCCTTTTCGGCTTCGCCGAAGCCGTGCATGCGTATGGCCCATTGATAGCCGACGAGGGCGCCCTTGACGCGCGGCAGCGCGATCAGGCTGAGCGCGCCCGCCAGCAGCGTCCAAACGATCGATCCGAGCAGCAGCGGCGAATCCGGCCACAATTCCTCGGTGGCGATGATGCCGGCGACGATGAAATGGCCGACGATCAGCATCGTGATGTAGGCCGGCGCGTCGTCGGCGCGCTGCGGCGACAGAATCCTCGCCGCACGCCGGACAGGCGTCGACGACTTTGAGATAGGCGCCGAAGATCCGCCCCGCCCCGCACCGTGGGCAGCGGCCAAGGAACCCGCGCCTCACCGCCTGGCCGAGGTCGCGCCGCTCGGCGTCGTCCACCCTCGCCGGCGCCGTTGTCGTCATCGTCGACGCTCCTTCTTGGCGCGCGCGGCGCGCCCGCTGCCCTTGGAAAGCATCTCGAAGCGCAGCGCGCCAGCGAAGGGCGCCGCCTCGACGAGTTTGACCTCGACCATATCGCCGAGCCGGAAGGTTTCGCCGCTGCGCGTTCCCACCAGCGAGCGATTTGCCTCCTCGAAGCGGAAATAGTCGACGCCGAGGCTGGCGGCGGGAATGAACCCGTCGGCGCCGGTCTCCTTCAGGCGCACGAACAGGCCGGCGCGGGTGACGCCGGCGATGCGCGCCGCGAAATGGGCGCCGATCTGCGCCGCCATGTGCGCGGCGACCAGCCGATCCATGGTTTCGCGCTCCGCCGCCATCGCGCGCCGTTCGGCGCCGGAAATGCGTTCGGCGACGTCGGCGAGGTCGCGTTCGCCGGTCGCCTCGAGCCCGCCCGGGCCGAAATTCATCGCCCGTATCAGCGCGCGATGCACGATCAAGTCGGCGTAGCGGCGGATCGGCGAGGTGAAATGCGCGTAGCGGCGCAAGTTGAGGCCGAAATGGCCATAATTCTCGTGGGTGTATTCGGCCTGCGCCTGGGCGCGCAAGACGACCTCGTTGACCAGCGCTTCGGCGGGCTCGCCCCTAACCCGCGAAAGGACGCTGTTGAAATGCGCCGGATGCATGCGCTCGCCCTTGGCGAGCTTGACGCCGAGGGTCGAAAGGAACTCGCTGAGTTCGCCGACCTTCTCCGCGCTCGGCGCGTCATGGGCGCGATAGATGAGCGGCGAATGCGCGGCCTCCAGCGTCTCGGCGGCCGCGACATTGGCGAGGATCATGAACTCCTCGATCAATTTGTGCGCCTCCAGCCGCTCCGGCCAGCGCACGCCTGCCAGCTTGCCGTCGGCGTCGAGGATCAGCTTGCGCTCCGGCAGATCGAGATCGAGCGGACCCCGCTGCAAGCGCTCGATCTTGACGACGCGATGGGCGCCATAGAGCGGCTCCAGCACGCCCTCGAGCAGCGGCGCCGTCGTCTCGTCCGGCCGGCCGTCGACGGCGCGCTGGGCCTGCTCGTAAGAGAGCTTGGCGGCCGAGCGCATCATGACGCGATGGAACGCATGGCGCCGCTTGCGTCCGTCGGCGCCAAGGATCAGGCGCACCGCAAGCGCGGGGCGGTCCTCGCCCGGGCGCAGCGAGCACAGGTCGTTGGAGATGCGCTCCGGCAGCATCGGCACGACGCGGTCGGGGAAATAGACCGAGTTGCCGCGCTCCTGGGCCTCCTTGTCGAGCGCCGACCCGGCGCGCACGTAATGGGCGACGTCGGCGATCGCCACGGTGACGACGAAGCCGCCGGGATTGGCCGGATCGGGATCGAGCGCGGCATGGACCGCGTCGTCGTGATCCTTGGCGTCGGGCGGGTCGATGGTCACCAGCGGTAGATCGCGCCAGTCCTCCCGATGGGCCATGTCGGCCGGCCGCGCCGCTTCGGCGTCGGCCAGCGCGGCTTGCGAGAATACGTGCGGGATATTGTGCGCAGCGAGCGCAATGAGGCTGATGGCGCGCTCGGATTGGACCGAGCCGAGGCGTTCGACGACACGCGCCGAGGGCAGGCCGAAGCGGCCCTCGCGCAGCATTTCGAGCGCCACGAGGTCGCCTTCGGCGGCGTCGGCGCTCAAGCCCTGCGGAATGAAGATCTCGCGCGCGGCGCCGCGCTTGTCGATCGGCGACGCCCGACCGGCGCCGTTCTCCAGCTCGCGATAGACGCCGAGCGCGCGCGTGCGCGCCTTGTCGAGAATTTTCACCACGCGCCCGCCGTAGGCGGGCTCCTTGGGGCCAGCTTCGGCGTCGAGTTCGACGCGCATCAGCACGCGCGCCCCGAGACCCGGCGCGGGCGCGGCCTCGCGTTTGATTTTGGCGCGGCGCACCAGAATGCGCGGCGCCGGGCCGGTCTCGCTCCAATCGAGGGGGCGCGCGATCAGCTCGCCGTCGCGGTCGCGCTCGACGATTTCGGCGACGACCATCGCCGGCAGCCGGCCTTGCCGAACAAGGGTCTTGCGGCCGCGCGCGACCGCCCCGTCCGCTTCGAGATCCTTGATGAGCAGTTTCAGCGCGTTTCTGCCTTCGCCCTTGACGCCGAAGGCGCGCGCGATCTCGCGCTTGGTGACGCGGCCGGTCGGCTTTGCGCCGCTCGGCGCCGCCTCGCCGGAAATGAAGGCGAGCAGATCGTCGCGCGAGGGCAGGGCCCCCGTCGGGGCGGCGGCGCGATTTGGCTTGGCGCGGGCAACGCGCCGGGGTTTCATGCTTTGTGACAATGTGACTTCTTGAATGGATGGCCGGAAGAGCTTCGCGCGGTCGTCGCCGAAGGCTTGGGCCAATCTAGGGGGAAGGGGCCGTTCGAACAAGGCGCGCACGGCGGAGGCCGGCGCTCTGCGCCTTGATGACCCGCCAGAGATGGGGACGCTGGCCGCCAAAGTCAACGCGCCGAGGGCGACGGCGTGACGCGGGCGTGACGCTTGCGAGGGACGCGTGCGAGCACGGATTGCTTTTCCCGGCGCGCCTGCGATAATCCCCTGACGGGGGAGGCGACGTTTGTTCTGGCCTCGTGTGGCACTGGCGGGAATGGGGCTCTTCGGCGCCGTGGAGGCGGCGTCGCAGGAAATGCCTTCGTTTTCCCAATATGCGCCGACGCATGAGCGCTACAGCGCGGTCGGCTTGGCTTCCTGGTACGGCAGTGAGTTTCGCGGCCGCGCGACCGCCGACGGCGAAATCTTCGGCGTGGGTTCGCTTTCCGCCGCACATCGGACGATGCCGCTGCCGAGCTATGCGCGCGTGACCAATCTCGGCAACGGCCGCTCGATCGTCGTGCGCGTCAACGACCGTGGCCCTTTCGTTCGCGGGCGCATCCTGGATGTGTCGGCCCGCGTCGCCACGCTGCTCGATTTCAACCGTCGCGGCGTCGCCAAGGTCCGGCTCGACTATATTGGCAAAGCGCCGCCGGCCGGTTCCGACGAACCGGCGCTGCTCGCGAGCCTGCAAACGCGCGGCGCGCCGACCGTCGAGTCCGCGTCGCTGACCGCTCGCGCGGTCTCCGTCGAGCGCCGGGCCGTCGTCGAGCGCCCGTCGGCGCCCGAACCTCGATCGCCTTACGGCGAATTGGTCGCCGACGTCTTCGGGGAACCGTCGGCGCCCCGAGCGCCGATCGAGACCCTGACCTTCGTCGCGCGCGCGGTGGATCGGCCGCAGCCGGCCGAGCCGCGATCGCCCTATGGCGAATTGGTCGCCTATCCGTTCTCCGAACAGGCCGCCCTTCGCTGGGACGCCGCGCCGCCGCCTTGAACGGCGCCCTTGCCGCTCGCATGCCGACACGTCGCCGTCAGCCGCGCTTGAACTGCGCGTCCGTCTCGTCGTCGCTCGAGTGCAGATCGAGCGCAAAGCCCTTGCCCCCCGCGGCGGCGCGCGATTTGCGCGGCCGCGCTTTTGCCGTTGGAGGCGCGACGGCGGCCCTCATCGTTGCGGCCTTGGCCTTGAGCTTGGAGAGCGCGCCGTCGATCGTCTGCGCGGGCGCGCCAATGTCGTCGATCTTGAAAAAGGCGATCGTCGCCGCCAGTTGCTCGGCCTGGGAGGTCAATTCCTCCGCGGTCGTCGACACCTCTTCCGAGGCGGCGGCGTTCTGCTGCGTCACCGTATCGAGCTGCTGGATCGCCTGATTGATCTGCGCGGCGCCGACGTCCTGCTCGCGCGAGGCGGCGGTGATCTCTTCGACGAGTTCGGCGCCCCGCTTGATGCCCGGCACGAGCTTGGCTCAGCATCGCTCCCGCCTCCTGCGCCGCTTTGACCGTGACGCCGGAGAGATCGCCGATTTCGATCGCCGCGGTCTGGCTGCGCTCGGCGAGCTTGCGAACCTCCGAGGCGACGACCGCGAAGCCGCGGCCGTGCTCGCCGGCGCGCGCCGCCTCGACCGCCGCGTTGAGCGCGAGCAGATCGGTCTGGCGGGCGATTTCCTGGACGATGGTGATCTTCTCGCGCGATCGTCTCCATCGCCTTGACGGCGCGCGCCACGGCGGCCCCGCTCGCCTCGGCGTCGAGCGCGCGACTGACGCGCGATCTTCTCGGTCTGGCTGGCGTTGTCGGCGTTCTGCTTCACGTTGGACGCCATTTCCTCCATCGAGGACGAAGCCTCCTCGGCCGCCGCGGCCTGCTCGGTCGCGCCCTGCGACAGCTGCTCGGCGCTCGCCGACAGTTCCTGGCTGCCGGAGGACAAGTTCTGGACGGCGCAGTTCGTCTCCGTGATGATGGCGCGCAGCTTGTCGCACATGTCGCGCAGCGCATTGACGACGTCGCAGATCTCGTCGTCGCCTTTGAGCTCGATCGTTTGCGTGAGGTCTCCGGCCGCCACCGCGCCCGCCAGGCTCACCGCCTGGCCCAGGCCGCGGCCGATGGCGAGCGAGACCCAAACGCCGCGCCGATCGCGATCAGCAGCGACGCGATCATTGTGGCGGTCAGGATGAGTTCGGCCTCGTTGGCGTCCTGCGCCGCCTGCGCGGCCGATTCGGCCATCACTCTGCTTGACCAAGTCGACGTATTCGCCGAGCAGCGGCCATCGTCTCGGCGACGGCGGCTTTTCCGTCCGTCCACGACAGGGTCGCGGCCTTGATGTGACCGCCCTCGCGCACGATCTCGCGCCCCGTGCGCCAGCGCCTTGAGGAAGCGGTCGGTCTGCGCGGCGATTTCATCGACCGGCAATCCGAGCGCCGACACTTGCGACGTCGCCT
>CAVWKL010000092.1:0-59279 GCA_963755075.1 uncultured Alphaproteobacteria bacterium | reverse complement strand
CGTAGATCAGCGTGTGCCCGAATTGGCAAGCCTTGGTCAGGCGGTTGTCGTTCCAGTTCACGCAAAACCGTTCGTCGGTTTTGCGGACCGAGCGGACGTAGTTGTCCACGATCGTGGTTTTGCGATAACCATTATCTTTCCCCACCAGGTTGCCGGAACTGAAATCATCGTTGCCATGAATCAAGGCCACGGTCTGGCCGAGCCTGCGCCGCGATGTGAAAGGCCAGGGTCGTCTTACCCGTCCCGGCCGGGCCCGCCAGGTGAACGGGATAGCCGATCTTCAGGTATTGCAGCGCCCGCTCGGTGATGTTGCTCACGGCGGGCGTAACCACGAAATCGGTGCCCGCCTCGGGAACAAGGCTGGCGCGGTATTCGGAGGGAGCACAATCTTCCGGCAAATCAAGCGATTCGTTGGACATGTTCAACCCGACTATCGGTTAGGGTTTGGGGCCTTCATTAAATCAAACGCCAGCGTGATGAAACTCACGGAACGCACGTCCCGCGGCACCAAGCGATCTTGCGCGGCGCTCGCCCTAGGGGCCACCCCCTAAGGGCTCATACGGAGCCCGTTTCAGACGGCGCTCGCCTCGCGCATCGCCGCCTGAACATGGGCGATCAGGCTTTCCTCGATGTGCGGCTTGAACACGATATGACGAACGCCGCACGCCTGCGCCCGCGCGGTGACCGTGTGGCCCGGATACGCCGTCACCAGCACCACCGGCGAAGAAACCTGGCGATCGCGCAAATGGACGATCAAATCGAACCCATCCATCTCCGCCATCTTGTAGTCGATGACCAGACAATCGTCCGGCGCCGGCAGGCTCGTCGACAACAGCGCCGGGCCGCTGGCGAAGGTGCGGACCTTGAAGCCTTCCGTCTCCAGGAGGAAGCGCAAGGAATTCAGCACGTCCGGATCGTCTTCGACGACGAAAATCGTTTTGTCCCGCAACGGCATGCCCGCCAACCAGCCGCCCGCGCCGCAGCGACGCAGACACAAGGATCAATATCCAATCGCTATCAGACACATTTCGATCGAGCCGAGCTTGATGCAACTCAATCTTTCAGCAGGCCGGCGCGCATCGCCAAGCGGACGAGTTCGGACAGGTTCGCCGCCTGCATCTTGTTCATCAAGTTGGCGCGATAGACTTCGACGGTGCGCGGGCTGATGTCGTAGTCGCGCGCGATCGCCTTGTTGGACAGGCCGGCGACGAGGCCGTCCATGACCTGGCGCTCCCGCGGACTGAGCGAGGCGACGCGAGAGGCGACCTCGGCCGACGCGGCGCCGGCCTTGCCCGCGTCCGGCGCGCTCGCCAACGCGGCGCGGATCGTGTCGATCAGCCTTTCGTCCTCGAACGGCTTCTCGATGAAATCGACCGCGCCGAGCTTCATCGCCTCGACGGCCAGCGGCACGTCGCCGTGTCCGGTCACCACCACCACGCTGAGCGCGGCGTTGTCCGTCTTCAAGCGCTTCAGCAACGCGATCCCGTCCATCCCCGGCATGCGGACGTCGGTGACGACGCATCCGGTTTGCCCGCTGGGGAGAGCCTCGAGAAGAGCCGAGGCGGATTCGAAGACTTTGACGGAGAAGCCGGCCGCGCCGAGCAGAAACTCGAGCGAATCCCGCATCGCGTCATCGTCGTCGACGACCCAAACGTTTCCTTCGGACGCCACGAACGCCCTCCTTCTACGATGCGGCGGGAAGGGTGAAGCGGAAGGTCGCGCCGCCCGCCTCGTTGGTCTCGGCCTGCATCTGGCCCCCGTGCGCCTCGATGATCGTCCGGCTGATCGATAGCCCGACGCCCATGCCGGCTTCTTTGGTCGTGAAGAACGGCTGGAACAGATTGGACTGGACATTTCCGGCGAAGCCCGGCCCGGTGTCGGCCACGGCGATCTGGATCATGCCGTCGGCGAGGCGCGCGTTGCTGACGACGAGTTCGCGTCGCTCGGAGGCGGCCATCGCCTCCATCGCGTTGCGCAACAGATTGACCAGCACCTGCTGGATCTGGACGCGGTCCGCCACCACCAGATCGTTCGCCGGATCAAGATCGAACCTCAACAAGACGCCTTGCTCGCGCGCCCCGACCAGCCCGAGCGCGCCCGCCTCCTCCACAAGCTTGGCGACGCTTTCGGCGCGCCGCTCCGACTCCCCGCGCAGGACGAAGTCGCGCAGGCGGCGGATGATCTGGCCGGCGCGGATCGCCTGCTCCGCAGCCTTGTCGAGCGCGACCTCGATCTTGGCCGCGTTGGGGTCGGGGCTCGAGGCGAGAAGTCGGCGACACCCTTTCATGTAGTTGCTGATCGCAGCGAGCGGCTGGTTGAGCTCATGGGCGAGCGCGGAGGCCATTTCGCCCATCGCGCTGAGACGGGAGACGTGCACGAGCTCGGATTGAAGCTGCTGCAAATTGGCCTGAGTGAGCTGCTGTTCGGTGAGGTCGCGCAAGAAGCCGGTGAAATAGCGCTGCCCCCCCGAGTTCATTTCGCCGACGGAAAGGTGCATCGGGAAGGTCGAACCGTCGGTGCGCTTTCCCCTGACGATCCGCCCGATGTCGATGATCCGGCGCTCGCCGGTCGTCCGATAGCGATCGAGGTAGCCGTCGTGGCGCGAGCGATCCGGTTCGGGCATCAGCGTGCTGACGTTGCGCCCGATCGCGTCGCGCTCGGCGTAGCCGAACATGCGCACGGCGGCGCGACTGAAGAACTGGATGGTCCCTATCTCGTCGATGACGATCATCGCGTCGGGCACGGTGTCGAGAATGGAGCGAAAATGCTCTTCGCGGGTTCGCAACGCCTCTTCGACCCGCATCTGCTGGTCAATGTCGAAAACGACGCCGCTCAGGCGACGGGTCGCGCCGTCGCCGGCGACGCCGCCACGCATGCGCAGCCAATGCCTGGCGCCGTCGCGGCGAACGCGGCACTGGACGTCGAATGCGGCGCCGGTGGCGACGGATCGCTCCAAAGCTTGGCTCACGGCGCCGCGCTCGTCGGGATCGATGAGCGAGACGAACGCGTCGTAGCCGACCGCCTGCGGATCCGAGACGCCGAGCAGCGCCCACGCCGTCGTCGAGCCGACGACCGCGCGCCTCGAAAGATCGAGATCCCAGGTTCCGACGCCCGCGCCCGCGACGCCGTCGCCCCCAGCCTCGCTCCGCGCACCGCTATCGGCCGCCGATCGACCGCGTTCCTCCATATTCGACTCCAGCCTCAGGCGACGATCGGATGCGCGGTCGGCCGACGATCGCGCCGCCCCGATTGCTCGAAGCCAATTCTCACGACGCCAACGCCGAGATCAAGCGGCGTTTTGCGCCGGCGCGCCGAGAATGTCGCGCCGTGGAGAAAAAAGGGCGCCCAACCCCAAGGGGTTGGACGCCCATTTGTCGAGCCTTTTGCTTGGCGCCTCAGTGCGCCGCCGCGCCCTCCGCCCCGATGCCGGTCTGCGAGCGCACGTACTGGCCCTCGAATGCGATCCGCTCCTTCGCGGCGGCCGCCGAGTTGTCGGTGATCGAGAAGACCCAGGCGCAAAGGAACGCCAGCGGCATGGTGAAGATCGCCGGCGAGGTGTACTGGAACAGCGCGCTTCCCTTCGGGAATCCGAACACCGCCTCCCAGATGCCGGGGCTGAGGACCGTCAGCGCCACCGCGCCGATCAGTCCGACGAAGCCGCCGATGAAGGCGCCGCGGGTCGTCAGCCCCTTCCACAGCATCGACAGCAGCAGGACCGGGAAGTTCGCGCTCGCCGCGACGGCGAAGGCGAGCCCGACCATGAAGGCGACATTGACCTTCTCGAAGACGATGCCGAGCAGGATGGCGATGACGCCGAGCACGACCGTGGTGATTCGCGACGCCCGGACTTCCGTGGCCTCATCGACCTTGCCGTGCCGGAACACGCTGGCGTAGAGGTCGTGGCTGACCGCGCTCGCGCCCGACAGGGTCAGGCCGGAGACCACCGCGAGGATCGTCGCGAAGGCGACCGCCGCGATGAAGCCCTTCATCAAATCGCCGCCGACGGCGTGCGCGAGATGGATCGCCGGCATGTTGCCGCCGCCCAGCAGGGCCCCCTTGGCGTCGTGGTAAAGCGCGTTGGGTCCCACGAGAATGATCGCGCCGAAGCCGATGATGAAGGTCAGGATGTAGAAATAGCCGATGAAGGTGGTCGCCCAGAACACCGACTTGCGCGCTTCCTTGGCGTTGCCGACGGTGAAAAAGCGCATCAGGATGTGGGGCAGGCCGGCGGTGCCAAACATCAGCGCCATGCCCAAAGAGATCGCCGAGATCGGGTTGGCGACCGCCGCGCCCGGCAGCATGATCTTGTCGTGGCTCGGGTGGACTTCGATCGCCTTGGCGACCAGCGCATTGAAATCGAAGCCGAACTGCGCCAGCACCAGGAACGACATCAACGTCGCCCCGATCAGCAGCAGGCCGGCCTTGATGATCTGCACCCAGGTGGTGGCGATCATGCCGCCGAAGGTGACATAGATCACCATCATCAGGCCGACGAAAATGACCGCGTAGAGGTAAGGCAGGCCAAACAGCAACTCGATCAATTGGCCGGCGCCGACCATTTGCGCGATCAGGTAGAAGGCGACCGTCACCAAGGTGCCGGTGGCGGCCATCGCGCGGATCGGCGTCGCCTGTAGGCGATAGGAGGCGACGTCGGCGAAAGTGAAGCGGCCGAGATTGCGCAGCGGCTCGGCCATCAGGAACATGATGATCGGCCATCCCACGAGAAAGCCGATCGAATAGATCAGGCCGTAGAAGCCAGAGCTGAACACCAGCGCCGAAATGCCCAGGAACGAGGCCGCCGACATGTAGTCGCCGGCGATCGCCAGGCCATTTTGAAGGCCGGTGATGCCGCCGCCCGCGGCGTAGAAATCCTTGGCCGTACGGGTGCGCTGAGCCGCCCAGTAGGTGATGCCGAGCGTCAGAACGACGAAGGCGCCGAAGATGATCAGCGCGTTCCAGTCGAGAGGCGGAGCCGTGGCCGCGTCGGCGGCGCGCGCCGCGCCCGCGACCAGAGCCAACGTCGCCGCGAGGGCGCCTGATTTGACGAGACGGTTCATTTTCGGCCTCCCAACGCGTTGGCGTTGACGATCGCCTTGGTCAAGTCGTCGTATTGCGCATTGGCGCGCAGGACGTAGACGCCGGTCAGGACGATCGCCGCCAGGATTATGGCGACGCCCAGCACCAAGCCGACGGTGATCGAGCCGAAGAGCTTGACCGCGATGGCGCTCGGAGCGAAGGCGACGAGAGCGATGAACCCGTAATAGATCACCAGCATGATGATCGACAGCGTCCAGCCGAACGTCTTACGTTCGGCCACAAGTTTTATGTAATTGGGATCGCTTTGAATCCGCTTGATGCCGGCATCATCCATGTTGTTTCCTCCAAATGTTCAGTTTTTTGTCTCAAGTCCGCTTCGTCACGACGAACATCCCGCGAAAAGCCCCCGCCCTCCCTCGTCTCAGCCGTTTGAGGGACGCCTCCGCGCCGGCGCGGCGATGCGCCCGAGGTCGCGGCGACCTCGACTGGGCGCGTCCTTCCCCCTTGCGCCCACAACGGCTTGTCGTCGGCCCCGTCGACTGGTTTGCCGGCGCATATTGCTTGGATTTGATCGCTGCGTCGACCCGGGCGCCCCTACGACCTTCGTCTAGCGCGGCGGCGCGCGATCGCGGCGCGCCCCCGCGCCGGTCGCTCGTTTGTGCCGGGGGCGGCGATCGGATAAGTTGCCGAGGGGGCTGGCCCCCGGTCCAGATGAGGGGTATCACACTTGGCTCAAACGGCCGGAAGCCCCATATTCCCGCCCAGCCCGATCGCGCCAACGGCGAGATAGCTGTCAGAAAAGGCCGATTCCATGGATTTCCTCAAGCCACGGTTGCACCGCATGAACCGCCGCCGACGCATCTATGAAGGCAAAGCCAAGGTTCTCTACGAGGGCCCGGAGCCCGGCACCTTGATCCAACATTTCAAGGACGACGCGACCGCTTTCAACGCCAAGAAGCATGAAATTATTGAAGGCAAAGGCGTTCTTAACAATCGCATCTCCGAATATTTGTTCCAGCGGCTCAATGAGATCGGCGTCCCCACGCACTTCATGCGCCGAATCAACATGCGCGAACAACTGATTCGCGAAGTCGAGATCATTCCGCTCGAGGTCGTCGTGCGCAACGTTGCGGCGGGCTCGCTGGCCACGCGTCTGGGCATCGAGGAAGGCACGCAACTGCCGCGCTCGATCATCGAATTCTATTATAAGAACGACGCGCTCGCCGACCCCATGGTCTCGGAGGAGCACATCACCGCCTTCGGCTGGGCTTCGCCGCAGGAAATCGACGACATCATGGCGCTGGCCATTCGCGTCAACGACTTCCTGACCGGGCTGTTCCTGGGCGTCGGCATTCGCCTGGTCGACTTCAAGATTGAATGCGGCCGGCTGTGGGAAGGCGACAACATGCGCATCGTCGTCGCCGACGAGATCAGCCCCGATTCGTGTCGGCTGTGGGACGTCAAATCCAACGAAAAGATGGACAAGGACAGGTTTCGCAAGGACCTCGGCGGGATGATCGAGGCCTACACCGAGGTCGCGCGCCGCCTGGGCGTCGTTCAGGAAAACGAGACGCCGGGCGCCGCGGGTCCGCGACTGGTGAAGTAAAGACGCCGCCCCGCGCCCCCATTCCCTCTCCCTTGCGGGAGAGGGGAGACTCGCCGCGCCGGCGCCGCTACCCCAAATGCTCGGCGAAGAACGCCAGCGTGCGCGATTTGGCTAGCGCTGCGCTCGGCGCGTCGTAGGACGGGCCGCCGTCGCGGTTGAAGGCGTGGCCGGCGGGATAGAGGTGGATCGGCACGTCGGGATGCGCCGCGGCGACCTCGCGCACCCCGGCCACCGGAATATGGTCGTCCTTCTCGCCGAAATGCAGCAACGTCGGAACGCGCGGCTTCAGATCCTTGAGGCCGACGATCCCGCCGCCGTAATAGCCGACGGCCGCCCCGAGGCCCGGGGCCCGCGCCGCCGCCAGCCAAGCGAGGGTGCCGCCCAGGCAATAGCCGACGACGCCGACCTTGCCGGCGCTGCCGGCCGCTTCAATCGCCGCGCTGACGTCGAGCAGCATCGCCTCGCGCGGGATCTTTCCCGCCAGCCCCGCGCCCTTCTGGAAAGACTCCGGGTTGGCGGCGAGGTCGACGTCCCTTTCGGCGCGATCGAAGACGGCCGGCGCGATCGCCAGATAGCCTTCGGCGGCATAGCCCTCGGCGACCGAGCGGATATGGGCGTTGACGCCGAAAATCTCCTGAACGACGACGACGCCGCCGCGCGGCGCGCCGTGGGGCTCGGCCCGCCAGGCGCCGAATTCGAAGCCGTCGCTGGCTTTCAATCTGATCCAATGACCCATGTTCGATGGTCCTTCTCTGGGGTGAAAGCCGCGCGCCTTTCGCGCGGCGCGCTATCGCGCCGCCGGGGCGCGCTGGGCGATGGCGATTCCGCCGACGACGAGCGCCAACGCCGCGACATGGTAGGCGGCAAACGGTTCGCCGAGCAAACCGACCGCCATCAACGCGCCGAAGACCGGCACCAGATTGACGAATACGCCGGCCCGTCCCGGCCCGATCAGTTCAACGCCGCGCATGTACAAGACTTGCGACGCGAAAGCCGGGCCGAGCGCCGCGTAGAGCAGCAGCAACAGCCCCCTGCCGGTCGGCCAGACGAAATCGCCGGCGGCGACCTCCCACGCAAACAGCGGGATCGAGGTGACAAAGGCGGCCAGCGCCATGCCGGCAAGCAGGCCGAGGCCGGAGACGCGCGGCCGATCGCGCAGTCCGATGGTGTAGCCGGCATAAAGGACGCAGGCGATCAGCACCATGAGATCGCCGCTGTTGAAGGCGAGCCCGGCGAGCTTCGACCAATCGCCTTGCGAGGCGATCGCCGCCACCCCGAGCATGGTGGCGAATGCGCCCAGCGCCTGCAGCGGGCTGACCTTGGCGCCGAGCGCGAACCGCGCCCCGATCAGCACGAAGGCGGGAATGGCGCCCTGAATGATCGACAAATTGAGGGCGCCGGTGCGATGCGCGGCGACGTAGTAGAGCGCGTTGAACCCGGTGAAGCCGAGCGCGCCCATCGCGGCCACGAACGGCCAGCGCCCGGCCATGATTTCGAGATCGCGGCGCAGCGCGCCGCGCGCGGCGACGAGGATCGGGCCGAGCGCCAGCGCCCAGCGCCCACAGGTCAGCGTCATCGGCCCGATCTGGCCGACCGCCAGGCGGCTGACCACCGCGTGGCCGGCCCAGATGAGCGCGGTGAGCGACAGCAGTAAGACGGGACTGCCCCAGGCGGCCCGCCATGGACCCGCCCGCCGGCACGCGGAATTCTTCGCCATCGCGACTGCGCCTCGCGCGTTCCCTCATCGTCTGCGCCGGAGCGGCGCTCGAAGGTTTGAGGCGCGCACTTACGTCGGCGGGCGAGCGAAGGCAATGCGCCGCAGCGCGATGCAAGAAAAGAGCGGCGCCGACGGAGTCGACGCCGCTCGATCGTATTCGCCCAAGACGAAATCGATCAGTACTTGCGCACCAGCGGTTCCGGGGCGGGAGCGTAGGCCGCTTCGCCGATCATCCAACGCAAGCCGATGCGGAAGTCGTTGTAGGCGAGATCGTTCTTCGACAGAACGTAGTTGGCGACCCCGCCGCCGCAGGCGCCCAAGCAGTGCGAGGCGCCCGAAGTGAACTTGCCGACGTCGAGATAGCGGTAGCCGAGCTCGAGCTTCAGGTTCTGCGTGACGTCGAAGTCGAGGCCGGTCATCAGCGCCCAGGCGAAATTGGTCTTGGCGCCGTCGCTGAAATAGCCGCCGCTTGGGCCCGCGGTGACGACCGGACCGGTCGTCGTGTAGGTGATGACGCCCTGATCGGTCATGCCGGAAAGAGTATTTCTCGCAAAGCCGACGCCGGCGCCGACATACGGCGTGACGCCGTACCAGGTTCCCAAATCGGCGTAGGCGTTGAACAAGCCGACCCACGAGGCGATGTCCCCGCGATAGAAGTCAGCGATTTGGGTCGGATTGCCCGTGTTGATGTTCGTCGCGTCATTGATCACGTAGAGCGACTGGAAGTGCGATCCGCCGCGATACTCGCCGGTCACGTCGAAGCGAAGCCAGTTGTTGTATTGATAGCCGACGCCGAGGTCGAAATTCATCGCCGCGGAGATCGTCGGATTGTAGAAGGCCTCGGTTGGCGTGCCGGTGTAGAAACCGCTGAGCAGGCCGGGCGCCAGCGGATCGGGCGAATTGGCGAGGTTCGGCGCGCCGGAGGTGATCCCGACGCCGACGTCGCCGCGCAAGTACCAGCCGTTGAATTCGGCCGCGGCGGGCGGCAGCGGCTCGAGCGCCGGCGGCGGGGGCAGGAGATCGGCGGCGGCGGCCAAACGTGTGAGGGCGAGGACCGCGCCGCCCGCGAGAATGAGGGCCTTCCACTTGGCCATGACAATATCCCTTCGTTCGACGCGCGCCAACGGGCCCGCGTATGCCTACGACGAAGGGAAAAATGCCATGAACATCTTAATGCAGACTTAACCCTAACTATTGACCCTAACAAATCGTGACGCGCGAAAGGAACGGGCGATTCCGCGCAGCGCAGCGCGCCGTCTCGAGACCTGGCGCTTCGGGGCCTGGCGTCAGGCCGTCGGCCCCGGATTGAGGCTCGTCAACGCGATTTTTTGGCGCCCCGCCGCGTCGAAATTCTCCGGCGCCAGCCAACGTTCGAACGCGGCGCGTCGCTGCGGCCACTCCGAATCGAGCATCGAGAACCAGGCGGTGTCGCGATTGCGCCCTTTGACGATCATGCTCTGGCGAAACACGCCCTCGAAGGTGAAGCCGAGGCGCGAGGCGGCGCGTTTCGAGGGCGCGTTGAGGTCGTTGCACTTCCACTCGTAACGGCGGTAGCCGAGATCGTCGAAGACATAACGGGCGAAGAGATACTGCGCCTCGGTCGCGCCGGACGTGCGCTGCATCGCCGGAGTGTAGAGAATATTGCCGACTTCGATGACGCGATGCGCCGCCTCGATGCGCATCAAGGTCTGGTAGCCGACCGCCTGGCCCGAGGCGTTGTCGAGGACGGCGAAGAAGAGCGGGTCGGCCGATTGCGCCTTGGCGGCGATATTGGCCTTGAAAACGGCGGTGTCGGCGTAAGGCCCGTCGAACAGATAGGTCCAAACGCGATCCTTGTCGCCGCCGTTGGCGCCATGGAACAGCGCCTCGGCGTGCTGCTCCGCGTCGAGCGGAACCAAGGTGACCGCGCGCCCGCGCAACGTGACGCGCTCGGGGCGCTTGGCGGGGCGGGCGTCGACGAGGGGGCCGACGGGCTGGGGGTCATTTGGACGCGTCATGATCGGTTTCTCGCAGAATTGGATCAACGTCCCCGGCATTCCTGTTGGGTTAGGCCGCGTTGATGTCGGTCTTGAGGAAATCCTCGCCTTTGAACAGGAGCAACGCTCGGTGCGCCTTGGCGCAAGCATAGGACAGGCAATCTCCGAAATTCAGCTGCGCGGGATGCCGGCCTTTGCCATATCGCTCATAACACTCGGCGGCCAGTCGACCGATACCTTCGTCGATTGGCGTTTCCGTCAATGACAATTGGGATGCTAGGCGGTCGAAGTAGTGCTGCGCGCGAAGCGGCGCAACGTCACGCCGGCGCGCTAGCACCATGCACGTTTCGAGCCGGACGGCCGGCGAGGTCAGACGACGTCGCGCGGACTCCAGCCTCGCGGCGAGAAGGTGCGCGTCGCTCTCGCCGAGAAGGATAGCGACGATCGCCGACGTGTCGACGAACATCATTGTCCCCACATCGCGTCGATTTCGTCTTTGGCGACCTCCCGTGGGTTCGGTCCGGCTTCCGCCTTTAGCAACTCCGCGAGCTGCTCCAATCGCTCCGCCAGCGGGCGCTTTTCGCGCTGGCGAGCGAGTTCGCCTTCCAGCGCTGCAATAATCGCCTGCGTCATCGTCGAGCCACGACGAACGGCGAGTTCCTTCGCCAGTTCACGCGCGCGGGGATCGCGAATGCTGAAAGGCATGTCCGCCCTATTGTATATACGATTTGACTTGCGCGTATGTACAACAAAACGTTTCTCCCGTCAACCGAGCGAAGGAAGCGCGGGCTCCGCTTGCCGTCCGAGGGGGCGTTCGGATCGCGCCCTCCCCTCAATTGTTGCTGCGTGGCTATCGCCATCCGTCGTTCCGCGCCTTGCGCGGAAAGATACGCACGGGGCGCCGCCATGAACCGTGTCGAAGAAAATGACTGGGCGAACGCCGGCTTCGAACCCGGCGCGGCTCGTTCGCGCCATCGTCGCGACTTCCTGCAGGCCCTCCCCCTCAATGATTGTCCCGCGGCACGCCCATCGTCTGCGCGAGGCGCTGATATTTCACCGCCGGCTTCAGCACCATGCCCTCGTCGAACTGGGCGACCATTTCGCGCTGGATCTGCTGCCACGGCGTCTGGCTCTTGGGATAGGCGTAGCCGCTGCTTCTCCAGCGCGGCGCGGCGCGTCGCCAGCTCCTCGTCGGAAATGAGGATGTTGGCGCTGCGCTTCTTGAGGTCGATGCGGACGCGGTCGCCGGTGCGCAGCAGCGCCAGCCCGCCGCCCGCCGCCGCCTCGGGCGAAGCGTTGAGGATCGAGGGCGAACCCGACGTGCCGGACTGCCGGCCGTCGCCGATGCAGGGAAGCGCGCGCGACGCCTTTCTTGATGAGCGCCGCCGGCGGCTGCATGTTCACCACTTCCGCGCCGCCGGGATAGCCGATCGGCCCCGCGCCGCGGATGAACAGGATGCAGCGCTCGTCGATCTCGAGCTGCGGATCGTCGATGCGGGCGTGATAGTCCTCCGGCCCGTCGAACACGATCGCGCGTCCCTCGAAGGCGTCGGGATCGCTCGGGATTGGAGAGATAGCGCCGGCGAAACGCCTCGTCGATCACGCTCGTCTTCATGATCGCGTCGTCGAAGAGATTGCCGCGAAGCACGATGAAGCCGGCGTCCGGCTTCAGCGGCGCGTCGATCGGGAAAATGACGTCCGCGTCGTCCGATTTCCGGCCCCGGCAATTCTCGCCGATGGTCTTGCCGTTGACGGTCAGCGCGTTCTCGTGGACGAGCTTGCGCCTTCATCAGTTCGTTGACGACGGCGGGCACCCCGCCGGCGCGATGGAACTCCTCGCCGAGATATTTGCCGGCCGGCTGCATGTTGACCAGCAGCGGCACGCGATGGCCGATCTTCTCCCAATCGTCGATGTCGAGCTTGACGCCGATATGGCGCGCGATGGCGTTGATGTGGATCGGCGCGTTGGTCGAGCCGCCGATCGCGCTGTTGACGACGATGGCGTTCTCGAAGGCGTCGCGGGTGAGGATGTCCGAAGGCTTCAAGTCCTCCCACACCATCTCGACGATGCGGCGGCCGGTCTCGTAGGCGATCTGGCCGCGCTCGCGATGCGGCGCGGGGATGGCGGCGCAGCCGGGCAGGCTCATGCCGAGCGCCTCGGCGAGCGCGTTCATCGTCGAGGCGGTGCCCATGGTGTTGCAATGGCCGATCGACGGCGCCGAGGAGGTCACGATCTCCATGAACTGCTCGTAGTCGATCTTGCCTTCGGCGAGTTCGGCGCGCGCGCGCCAGACGATCGTGCCCGAACCGGTGCGCTCGCCGTGCAGCCAGCCGTTGTTCATCGGCCCGCCGGAAAGCACGATGGCGGGAATGTTGACCGTCGCCGCCGCCATGATGCAGGCGGGCGTCGTCTTGTCGCAGCCGATCGTCAGCACGACGCCGTCGATGAAATAGCCCATCAGGATTTCGACGAGGCCGAGATAGGCGAGGTTGCGGTCGAGCGCCGCGGTCGGACGCTTGCCCGTCTCCTGGAGCGGATGAACCGGGAAATTCGAACGGAATGCCGCCCGCCGCGATGATGCCGTCGCGCACGCGCTTGGCCAGATCGAGATGATGGCGGTTGCAGGGCGACGAGGTCGGAGCCGGTCTGGGCGATGCCGATGATCGGCTTGCCCGACCGCAGCTCCCCCGGCGTCAGGCCGAAATTGAGATAGCGCTCGATATAGAGCGCGGTCATGCCGGGATTGTCGGGATTGTCGAACCACTGCGTCGAGCGCAGCCGCCGCGTTCCGTCCTCGCGCTGCCCCGAGGCCTCGCTCTTGACATTCATACTAGTCGTCCTCGCGATGCGCCGCTCCATGCAAGAGCCATGCGACTTTGCCGACACTATGCGGCCAATCGTATGGCAAATCAACGAATGCCTGGACGAGGCTTCAAGCGGGCGGCGAGCCATGCTATGGCGAACATTGTCAGCGCGCCCGTAGCTCAACTGGATAGAGTATCGGTCTTCGAAACCGAGGGTTGGGAGTTCAAGCCTCTCCGGGCGCGCCAACAACCTCCCGTCGCCGCCAAAACGCGCGGCGCTCCCTCGCCAAGACGCCGCAGGCGCGCCTTGACTTCGCCGGCGCTTGTCGCCAGTTTCGCGCGCCCTCGCTCAGGGCGCGTCCCTCGTAAGGTCATATGCGCAGCTATCTGAGTTTCGAAACGCCCGTGGCCGACATCGACGCCCGCATCGACGAATTGCGCGCGCTTGCGGCCAAAGGCGAGGCCCCTGCCCTCAACGAGGAAGTCGCCAAGCTCGAGGCGAGGTCCGCCAAGATGTTGGCCGACCTCTATGCGTCGCTGACGCCGTGGCAGAAGACGCAAGTGGCGCGCGTCCAGGGTCGACCCCACTTCTGCGACTACGTCAAAGGCCTCATCGCAGACTTCACCCCGCTGGCCGGCGACCGGAAGTTCGCCGAGGACGCCGCCATCGTCGGCGGGCTCGGACGCTTTCGCGGCGCCCCGATCTGCCTCATCGGCCACGAGAAAGGCGACGACACCGCGAGCCGCCTGCGCCACAATTTCGGCATGGCGCGGCCCGAGGGCTATCGCAAGGCGGCGCGCTTGATGGAGCTCGCCGACCGTTTCGAGCTGCCGGTGGTCTCCTTGGTGGACACCGCCGGCGCTTGGCCCGGCGTCGACGCCGAGGAGCGCGGCCAGGCGGAGGCCATCGCGCGCGCCACCGACGCCAGCCTGGCGCTCGGCGTGCCCAATGTGGCGGTCGTCGTCGGCGAAGGGGGCTCCGGCGGCGCTCTCGCCATCGCGGCCTGCAACAAGGTGCTGATGCTCGAGCATTCCATTTACACCGTCGCCTCGCCCGAGGCGGCCGCCTCGATCCTGTGGCGCGATTCCTCGCGCGCCCAGGACGCGGCGATGAGCATGAAGATCACGGCGCAGGACTTGTTGAAATTCGGCATCATCGACGCGATCGTGCCCGAGCCCACCGGCGGCGCGCACCGCGATCCCGACGCTGCGATCGCCGCGACCGGCCGCGCCATCGGCGCAGCGCTCGATGCGCTCGGCAACATGTCGCGCGACGAACTGCGCGAATCGCGGGCGCTGAAGTTCCTCAATATCGGGCGGAAGGTGTGAGCCGCCGATCCGCCTTAACAAAACCTTTGCCATGACGCCGGAAAGGGCCGCGCGCAGCCGGGTAAGGCCCTGGAAAGGTTAAGCGCGCTTAATCGGCCGCATGGACTTTTTGGCGACGATCGGCTAAGCAGAGGCTGACGAGTGGGGAAGCGACGACGTTGAATTCTTGGCGAAAACGGCTATTCGCGCTGAGCCTGGCGCTCGCGGCGGGGGCGCTGGCGGCGGGCTGCGAGGACGCGCTCGAGCCGACCTCCGGCCGTTCCTTGGCGCCCATCCCCAGCCAAACGCTGGCGCTGATGGACAAGATCGGGACGACGCCCTCCCAGCCGATGCTCATCCGCACCTACAAGCAGGAAGCCGAGTTCGAAATCTGGAAAATGAATTCGGAGGGTCAATACGCGCTGCTCAAGACCTATCCGATGTGCCGCTGGTCGGGCCAGCTCGGCCCCAAGACCCGCGAGGGGGACCGGCAAGTGCCCGAGGGCTTCTACACCATCGCGCCAGGGCAGATGAACCCCAACTCGCACTACTACCTGTCCTTCAACGTCGGGTATCCCAACGCCTATGATCGCGCGCTGGGGCGCACCGGCGGCGACATCATGGTGCACGGCGTGTGTTCGTCGGCCGGCTGCTTCTCGATGACCGACGCGCAAATCGGCGAGATTTACGCCATCGCGCGCGAGGCGTTCGCCGGCGGGCAGCGCGAGATCCAGATGCAATCCTATCCCTTCCACATGACCGCCGAGAATCTCGCCAAGCATCGGCTCGATCCCAATATCGCCTTCTGGAAAGAGTTGAAGAACGGCGCCGATCACTTCGAAGTGACGAAGAACGAGCCGTCGGTGCTGGTCTGCGGCAGGCACTACGTCTTCGGCGCCGCCGCGGACGGCGACGTCGAGGCGAGCCAGCCGTGCCCGACGCTGCAGCGCGACGAGCAGGTCGAGGCCGACGTCGCCGCCAAGGAGGCGAGCGACGAGGCCGCCGTCGCCGCGCTCGTCGCCCAAGGCGTCAAGCCGGTGCGCATCGTCTACCAGGACGGCGGGCAGAACGCCGCTTTCGCCAGCCGCGCCGTGGATCTCGACCCCAGCGACCCCGACGCGCTGGCGGCCGGCCCGACCGAGATCCCGCTCGACAATTCCGGCAAGCCGATCCCCACGGTCGTCAAGGTCGCCAACGCCGCAGCGACGACGCCCGCTCCCGCGCCGACGCCGGCTTCCGCCGCCATGGTGACGACGACGATGCCGGCCGCCGCGGCCCCGTCCTCGCCGTTCGGCTTCGTCGGCGGCGTCGCCGACAACAGCCAGTCGATGGTCAAGAAGCTCTTCGGGATGGGCGGCGACAGCCCGGCGATTCGCGTTTTCGAGCCGGAGCAACCGATCCCCACCGACGCGCCGTTGCCGCCCAAGCGCAACGCGGCGCTCGGCGGGTCCGGGCCGCAGGCTTCCGTCGATGTGCGCCTGGCCGCCCTGCGCGCCCCGGTCAAGCCGAAAGCCCCGCTCGACCCCGGCACGACCCCGTCGGCGCAATAGCGGCGCGCCGACCGGGCGGAGCCTTGGCGCGGCGCGCGCCGGAGCGCGGCTTTGCGAAATTGCGGCGGTCCGAGCGAAGGATCCTCACGCGCCCGTCGCATCGTCGGCCGGGCGCCGCCCGCGACTTGGCGTTGCGCGCAGCCCTACCGCGCGAACGGATTTGCCGTCGGCGTCGGGCCGACGTAGTTTTGCACGCAAGTCAAGAGATCGGGCAGCACCACCGACGTGTCGGTGAGATTGAAGCCGAAAGTCTGCGACGCCGACACGACGTTGAGCCGGGCGCCGGCCATGAATCGTCGGAATAGGTCGGCGCTGGGCGGCAGCACGACCCGGACCCCATGCGGGCCAAGCGCGATCGCGGTCGCCGCGGCCGGCGGCGAATAGTCGATGGCGTAGGTGAGCGAATAGGACGATCCCTGCGTCAAGCTCCACGCCGGGTTGAAGAGGGCCATGCTCCAATCGAAGTCGCGCGTGATCCGGAACCCGAGCGTGACGCCGTTATCGTAGGGCACCGTTGCGGCGCAATTGTCGAAATTGACCGAGCCCGGCGCCGAAAAAGCGGAGACCGACCAGTTGCCGACCGCGAAAGTGATGAGCTTGGTGACGACGCCGCTGCCGCCGGTCGACGGAGGCGCGGGGATCGGCGCCGGCGGTGGGGCCGGCGGCGGCGGGGGCGGCGGCGGGTTTGGCGCGACCGGCGGCGCAGCCGGCGTCAGCGGCGCGGCGCTCGGCGCCGGCGTTGGCGCGCTCGGCGCGGCGGGCGGGGCGGCCGGGGTGAGCGGCGGGGGGGCGGTCGGCGTAAGCTGGCCCCAAGCGCCGCTCGCCGCCACAAGCGCGCTCACGCACGTCGCCAAAGCCAAATTCGCACGCATGGACGGCCCCCCAAACATCCGTTTCCCTCGGCTCAATGTTGCGAGAAACGGCCGCAGAACGCAAGGTCATCTCTTCCATTTGCCCGCTTGCGACGGGCGGCGCGACGGCGCAAGGGCGGGCGGCCGCCTATTTGCAGCCGTTGCTCACCGATATGAACAGTGGATTGAATTCCGCCGCCGTCAAATAGGCGGCGAAGGTTCCGCCGGGATAAAACGGCTGCTTGAATTGGTTGAAGGGGCCGAACGAGGTCACCGCGACCAAAATGTTGTTGTTGGCGCCTTCGTTCGGATCGGAATTCACCACCCAGGCGCCGCCGCTCATGCCCTGAGTGGCGTCGGTGATCGGCCCCCACTGTCCCACGATGTTCGGCGACGACATGGCGGGTTGCCCGTAGCGGGGAACGTTCATCGGGAGAACATCGGTGAAGAACAGGATGCCGGGCACCGACTGAATGATCTGGGCGTCGAGAATGTTCTCGGGATAGCCGATCCTCGAGACGTATGTCACCTTGCCCCGCCAGTCGAGCGCGTAGGGCATCACGCCCGTCGAACTGTCGCGATCGACCAGGATCATGCCGTAGTCATGCTGATAGGCGGCGTCCATCGCGGCGTTCTTCTGGTCGTTCGTCAACGAATCGAAGTTCGGCGGCAGCGCCCACAACGGGTTCGCCTTGGCGCACACGACGTTGTATTTGATGCCGCCGCCATTCTGGTATTGCAGGAAGAACGTCCATGTCGTCGGGTCCGACGGCGGGTCGGAGGGGTCGGGCGGAAGGTCATTGATGCAGTGCCCCGCCGTCAGGAGCACGCGCGGCGCAATGAATTGAGCGGTGCAACTCGAGCCCTGATCGGGTTTGTCTTTCGTCGGGTGCGGTTCTGACAGCAGGCCCATCCATTTGAACGGCGCCTGGGCCGGATTTCCCGAGGTTTCCTCGATGGGGGCGGTGGGCGGGCCGATTTGGGCGAGGCGAACCGCCGTCCCGGCGGCTTTCGCCGGACCAAACGGGCTTGCCAGGTCGAGCGACGGCCGTTCCCTATACGGGGTTGGGCGAACGCCGTCCGCGCCGGAAACCCTGTCCCGAAGCGGCGTCGGGCTCGTCGCGAAGGCGTCGGCGCCGCCCGAGGCCGCCGCAACGCCCTCCGCCCGGAGGCCGCTGCCGCCGGCAGCGACCACGATACACGCAACAGCAGCGTAGACTATGCGCATGTGTGCCCCCTCTGACCCGGCGCCGACAAAGCCGACAACGCCCCCATGACGCCCGTAAGGTTCCCTTGGGCATGCATGATAACAGGGGGACGGGCCTCGAAGAAAGCGTAATTTGCCGGCGTAGGCCAACTGTCGAACCGTGAGCGCTCCCCGCCCCGCCCGGCGTCAGAAAAAGTCCCCTCCGCGCCGCGATCGACGCTTTTCGATTGGCCAAGAATTCTCTAGACTGGGGCGGTGCGGAAACGGCGATACGGCCCTTGGCTCCCGCGCTTCGGCGCGTCGTTGCGCCGCCAATCGAGAGGGTTGCCATCATGAAGATCAAATCGCTCGGCGCCGTGACCTTTCTGGCTTCGCTCCTATTCCTATTCCTCGCGGCGGCGTCGATCGCCCCGGGGGCGCTGGCGCAGACGCCGGCGAAATCGCTCAAGGACCAGTTGGTCGGCCACTGGCGGCTCGTCTCGGTGAGCGTCAACGGCGCGACCCCTTACGGCGCCGATCCGCAAGGCGCGATGTTCCTCGACGCCGGAGGTCACTACGCAGTGATTGTCTTCACCGGGGGCCGGGCGAAGAACATCTCCTATTTCGGCACTTACACGGTCGACGACGCCGACAGCTCGGTGACGATGCATATCGAGGCCTCCAGCAACGGCGTCGGCGCCCGGCCCGATCAGAAACGCTTCATCGCCTTCAACGGCGACGAAATGACCATGGCGAGCCAGAATTCGCCTGGCCCGCCGGGCGGCCTCAAGTTGACCTGGCGGCAAGCGAACTAGGAATCTCCAGGTCGGCTCGGCCGCCAGGCGCACGCCGCTCGCGCTAGCCGCGGGACCATCCATGCTCTAACGTCGCCGGTGGACCTCCCGTAAGGGGATGATCGCCAACGCATGGCCGACCGGCATTTTCGCGTCTTTATTTCTTCGCCCTCCGACGTGCTCGCCGAACGCGAGCGGCTGGAGCGGGTGATCACGCGGCTGAATGGCGAGTTCCGGGGCGGACTGCTCGAGGCGATACGCTGGGAGCGCTCCTACTACACGGCCGCCAAGACCTTCCAGGACCAGATCCCGCTGCCTTCCGAGACCGATCTGGTGGTCTGCATATTTTGGAAGCGGCTCGGATTCGAGCTGCCGCCGGATTACCGCCGCCCGGATGGCACCACGCCGACCGGCACGGAATACGAATTCGAAGACGCCATGCAGGCGGCGCGCGCCAAAGGGACGCCCGACGTGCTGGTCTATCGCAAGTCCGCACAAGTGCTCCTGGACGCCGAGCAGATCGAGATCGAGCGCGCGCAATTCGAGGCGCTGAAGCATTTCTGGGCCCGCTGGTTCCACTCCGAGACCGGGCATTTCACCGCCGCCTACCAGAGCTTCGACAGCACCGACCAGTTCGAGACGCAGGTCGAGGCGCATATCCGCCAATGGCTGACGCGCCATGAGGTCGCCGCCAGCGAGGCGACCTGGCGGATCGAGCTGCGGGGCTCGCCGTTCCGCGGGCTTCGGCCTTTCGACGCCGCGCACGCCGAAGTGTTCTTCGGCCGGCGCCGCGCCATCGAGCGGGCCCGCGAGCGACTGACCGACGCGGCGCAGCGCGGCATGCCCTTCCTGCTGATCCTGGGCACCAGCGGCTCCGGCAAATCCTCGCTGGCGCGCGCCGGGCTCGCGCCGCGGCTGACCCAACCCGGCGCCGTGCCGGGCGTCGACGTTTGGCGCAGTTGCGTGATGCGCCCGAGCGAGGGCGACGGCGCCCTCAACGCCCTGGCCCGCGCGCTGTACGGCGCCGACGCCGTGCCGGAGCTCGCGCGAGGCGACAACCCGACCCCGTCGGACATGGCTGCATTGCTGGACAATGCGCCCGACGCCGCCGCCCGCGCCGTGCGCTTGGCGCTGGTTCGCGCCGCCGCCTCGGTTGGAGCGCGCGAGGGGTTCGATCGACCGGTCGAAGCGCGGCTGCTTTTGGTGGTCGATCAATTCGAAGAAGCGCTAACGCCCGCGACGGAACGGGACGGGTTCGCCCGCGCGCTGGCGGCGCTGACGGCGACCGGCGCGGTGTGGGTCATCGCCACCTTGCGCAGCGACCTCTACGCGTCGTTCCAGGCGTCGGCCGCGCTGATGGCGTTGCGGGATCGAGGCGCCCAATTGGACCTCTTGCCGCCGGAACAGGCCGAGCTCGCAGAGATTGTCGCCGGCCCCGCCGCTGCGGCCGGGCTTAAGTTTGGCAGGCGCCCCGATGGCGTCGGCCTGGACGAGGAGCTGACGAAAGCCGCCGACCAGCCGGGCGCGCTGCCCTTGTTGCAACTGGTTCTGGACGCCTTGTTCGAAGCGCGCGACCCGGCGTCCAACACGCTCGCCTGCGCCGCCTATGACGCGCTGGGCGGGCTATCGGGCGTCGTCGAGCGACGGGCCGAGGCGACCCTCTCGGCGCTGGACGCCGAAGCCGCCGCGGCCCTTCCGGGCGTGCTCCGCGCCCTGGTCGACGTCACTGGCGAGGGCCTCATTGCGAGCCGCGCCGCGCCGGCGTCCGTGGTGGCCCCCGGCGCCCCGGCCGCACGCCTCGTGGCGGCTTTCGTCGCCGCTCGGCTGCTCGTGGCGGATACGCGCGGCGCCCAGGCCAGCCTGCGCGTGGCGCACGACGCGCTGCTCTCGGGTTGGCCTCGCGCCGCGGCGCTGCTGGCGGCGGATCGAGAGATGCTGCGCGCCCGTTTTCGGGCGGAGGCGGCCGCGCGGCGCTGGCTGCAAGAGGGCCGCGACGCCGATTTTCTATTGCCCGCCGGCCGACCGCTGGCCGAGGCGGCCGAATTGCTGGCGCTGCGGCCGGAAAGCCTCGATGACGACGCGGCGACGTTCATCAAGGCTTCGCAGCAGGCGGATGCGGCGCGCGCGGCGGCGGCGGCGGCGCAGGCCCAGCGCGAGTTGCGACTCGAGGCCGAGGCTCAGCAGGCCCGCGCCGATGCGGCCACGAAGGTGGTGCGCCGCACGCGGCTGGCGGCCGCGCTCGTCTCGGCGCTGTTGCTGGCGGCGGCGGCCGCGGCTGTTTTCGCCAATTTCCAGCGCCAGGAGGCCGAGCGCCAGACCGCCCAGGCGGAACGGAATTTCCGAACGGCGCTGGACGCCGGGGCGAGCCTGATCGAAGCGGTGGACGCGCATCTGCGCGACGGCGGAATGACCAGGCGGGTGGCCGGCGAGCTGCTCGACACCGCAAACGCGACGATGGGCGGACTGGCGCAAGCCGCCGCCGCCGACGCGCCGCCGCTGCTGGACGCCCAAAGCCGCCTGCAGGCCAGTTTCGCCAGCGTCCAACTGGCGCTCTGCGACAGCGTCGGCGCCAGGGCGCGAGCCGCCGACGCCGTGACCCTGGCCGAACGCGTTTTCGCGCAATTCCCGACCGACGAGCGAAAGCGCGCCCTGGCGCTGGCGCTCGACGCTCAAGGTCGGGCCCTGCGCGGCGACGGCGACCCCAATGGCGCCTTGGCGGCCTATCGGCGGGCCGAGGCGCTGGCGCAAGGCGAGGCGGCGGCGGCCTGGCTCGACGTGCAGCGCTCGGTGCGTCGCGACACGGCGACGTCGCTGTTGGACATCGCCGACTATGAGGGCGCGCAGGCGCTGCTGCGCGACGATCTCGCCTGGCAGCGGGACTTTGCGAGCGCGCATCCGGACGACCCGGCGGCGCTGGGCCTCGCCGCCCTCGATCTGCGCGGCATCGCCTTCGCCAGACTCGGCCAGAACGACTTGGGGGCGGCCGAGGAGGCCTTGGCGCAGGAGGCCGAGACCCTGCATCGGCTGACGGCGCTGCAGCCGGCCAACCTGGAATGGCAGCGCGCCCTGTCGATCAATATCGAGCAGGGCGCGCGGATCCTGACGGCGCGAGGCGACGCGCCGGGCGCCTTGGCGCGCTCCCGAGAGGCGGCGACGTTGGCCGGCGCCGTGTTGGCGCATGATCCCGACAACGCCGAATGGCAGCGCGACCTGGTTTTCGCCGACATCTGGCTCGGACAGGCGCTGGCGCGATCGGGCGACCTGGCGGCAACGCTCGGCGTGCTGCGTCCGGCGGTGGAGAAGGCGCGCAGCCTGACGGGCGCGGGCGCCAACAGCCAGCTCTGCCGCGGCGACGCCGCGCGGCTGCACGACATGGCCGGAAACGCCTTGACGTTGACGGGCGACAACGACGGCGCCGTCAGCGAGTTCGAGGCGAGTCTGGCGATCGCTGCCGCCGGCGTCGCTGCGGCGCCCGACGCGGTCGAGCCGCAGCACAATTTGGTCGCCGCCGAGGCTCAGCTCGGGCAGGCGTTGTGGCTCGCCGAAAAGCCCGCCGAGGCGGTCCCGCATGATCGCGCGGCGATCGCCGCCGCCATGCGGCTCATCGCGCGGGAGCCCGACAACATGGCCTGGCAGGGCGAGATCTATGAATTGCGCCTAGGCCTGGGCGATGCGCTGCGCAAGACCGGCGACCTGCCGGGCGCGCTTGCCGCCTATGGCGAGGCCCGGTCGGCCAGCGAAGCTTTGGCCGCGGCGCGACCGAATGAAGCGCTCTGGCGGGGCCGGCGCGTCGTCAGCCTGCTTCGGATCGCCGGCGTGGATGGGCTGGCGGGCGACGCCGCAGCGCAATGGGCCGCGTTGCAAGCGGCTGCCGAGACGACCGAGGCGCTGGTCGCCGCGGAACCCGGCGCGACGCAATGGCGGGAGGACCTCATCGACGTGCGCCAGCACGTCGCCGTCGTCGAACTGGGGCGCAAGGATTTTCCCGCCGCCCTCGCCCATTTCCGCGAGGCGCTTGCGCTCGCCGACGCGCTGGTGGCGCAGAATCCCGGCGAGGCGCGCTGGCGGCTCGCGCAAGCCATGGCGCTGACCTATGTCGGCCTGGGATACAAGTTCAACCAGCAGCCGGACGAGGCGCAAAGCTATGCGGAACGCGGCAAGGCTGCGATGGAGGCCTTGCGGAAAAAACCCGCGGCGCCCTGAAGGGGGAGCCGCCGAACGCGACAGCGTGTGATCAGGTCCCCTGCCCCAGCGCCTTCTCCATCGCCACGAACGTCGGCGCGGCGTAGCCGGGATGCGCGCCCTCGCGAATCGCCGCGAATCCGCAGGCCGAGAACAGCCGGCGATTTTCGGCGAGCGCGAGCCGCACGCGAAGATGCATGCGCGGCAGGGCGCGACGGCGCGCCTCACGCTCGCCCGCCGCGATCAGGGCGCGCGCCGCGCCGCGTCCGCGCCACGCCGGCGCCACCGCGAGGCGACCGAGATAGAGCCCCGACTCGCGCTCCGCCCATAGCACCAGGCCGATGAGAGCGTCTCCGGCTTCGAGCGCCGCGCCGCCGCCCTCGGCGAGATGCGCCGCCACGCTTGCCGCGGTTTCGCGCAGCGCCGAGGGCGGCGGGTCGGTGGCGAGGCTCTGGGCGGCGAAAGCTTCGCGGATGAGGTTCGCCGCCGCCTCCGCATCCTCGAGGCGCAACGGGCGGATCGCAAAGCCGGCCCCCGCGACGGGGCGGTCGGCGCGCTTCGCCGAACGAAGCGCCGAAGTCATGGCGTTCCGCCCAGTTGCGTCCAATCCAGCACGATCTTGCCCGAGCGGCCGGAGCGCATGATCTCGAAGCCTTCGGCGAATTGGCTCGCGGGCAAGCGATGGGTGATGACCTTGCGCACGTCGAGGCCGCTTTGCAGCATCGCGATCATCTTGTGCCAGGTCTCGAACATCTCGCGGCCGTAGATGCCTTTGATGGTCAGCAGCTTGAAGATGATCTTGTTCCAATCGACCAGGGTCGGGCTTGGCGGGAATGCCGAGGATGGCGATACGGCCGCCCATGACGATATGGTCGACCATCTGATCGAAGGCGGCGGGCGCGCCGCTCATTTCGAGCCCGATGTCGAAGCCCTCCTTCATGCCTGAGCCGCGCCATGACGTCGCGCGAGATCCTCCTTCGACACATCGACGGGCATGACGTCGGCGACCTCGGCCGCGAGCGCCAGGCGGCGTCGGATTGACGTCGGTGATGACGACATGGCGCGCCCCGACGTGGCGCGCGACCGCGCCCGCCATGACGCCGATCGGCCCGGCGCCGGCGATCAGCACGTCCTCGCCGACGAGATCGAAAGCGAGCGCGGTGTGGACGGCGTTGCCGAGCGGATCGAGGATCGCGCCGAGCTCGTCGTCGATGTCGTCGGGCAGCGGCACGATGTTGAACGCCGGCATGCGCAGGATATTCGGCGAAGGCGCCGGGAATGTTGACGCCGATGCCGCGCGTTTCGGGGTCGATGTGAAAGCGCCCGCCGCGCGCGGCGCGGCTCTTCATGCCGATGACGTGACCTTCGCCGGAGACGCGCTGGCCGACCGCGAGGTTGCGCACGTTGGCCCCGACCGCGGCGATTTCGCCGGCGTATTCGTGCCCGACGATCATCGGCATCGGGGACGGTGCGCTGCGCCCATTCGTCCCAATTGTAGATATGGACGTCGGTGCCGCAGATGCCGGTCTTGCGCACTTTGACCAGCACGTCGTCGGGCCCGAATTGCGGCGCCGGTTGGTCCATGAGCCACAGGCCGGGCTCCGCCTTTTGTTTGACCAGGGCTTTCATCGCGACGTCTCCCGAATGTTCAAATCACGCCGGTCGCGCGGCCGGCCTCTTCGAACGCGGCAATCGCCAACTCGACGTCGGCCTCGCTCAGCGCGGCGGACACTTGCGTGCGGATGCGCGCCGCCCCCTGCGGCACGACGGGATAGAAGAACCCGGCGACGAAGACGCCGCGGGCGTCGAGCGCGGCCGCCATGTCCTGGGCGCGGCGCGCTTCCCCCAGCATCACCGGGATGATCGGGGTGCGTCCGGGCGGCAGCGAGAACCCCGCCTTCCCCAAGCCGTCGCGAAAGCGCGCGGCGTGGCGCGCCAGCCGCGCGCGCCGGTCGTCGGCGGCGGCGGCGATTTCGAGCGCCTTCAGCGAACCGCCGGTCACCGCCGGCGCGAGGCTGTTGGAGAAGAGATAGGGGCGCGCGCGCTGGCGCAGGAGATCGACGATCGGCTGCGCCGCGGCGACGAAACCGCCCATGGCGCCCCCGAGCGTCTTGCCGAAGGTGCCGGTGACGATGTCGACGCGCGACCCGACGCCGGTCAGTTCCGGCGTGCCGCGCCCGCTTGCGCCGAGGTGCCCGGTGGCGTGGCAGTCGTCGACCAGCGTCAGCGCCCCGTAGCGCTCGGCGAGCGCGCAGATATCGGGGAGATTGGCGACAATGCCGTCCATCGAGAAGACGCCGTCGGTGACGATGAGCTTGAAGCGCGCGCCCGCCGCGTCGGCCTCCTTCAGCCGGTCCTCGAGTTCGTTCATGTCAGAATTGGCGTAACGATAGCGGCGCGCCTTGCTCAGGCGCACGCCGTCGATGATCGAGGCGTGGTTGAGCCCGTCGGAGACGATGGCGTCCTGCGCGCCGAGCAGCGCCTCGAAGACGCCGCCGTTGGCGTCGAAACAGGCGGCGAAGAGGATGGCGTCGTCCTTGCCGAGATAGCGGGCGACGGCCTGTTCGAGTTCGCGATGCAGCGTCTGCGCGCCGCAGATGAAACGCACCGAGGCCATGCCGAAACCGTATTCGTCGAGCGCCCGCTTGGCCGCCGCGACGATCTCGGGATGGTTGGCGAGGCCGAGATAATTGTTGGCGCAGAGATTGACCATCTCGCGTTCGCCCTGCGGAGCCGCGACGCGGATGCGCCCGCCTTGCGGCCCGGCGATCAGCCGCTCGCGCTTGACCAGGCCGGCGGCGTCGATCTCGGCGAGGACGCCGCGCAAGTGCTGGAGAAACGCCTCGGACATGTCTCGGCCCCCAATTCCCATATAAGGGAAATTCCATTATAACGGAAAATATGTCGGAGTCCAGCGGAAATCAGTCGTAGAGCACCATCAAGAGGCCGCGCGCCGCGATCGCCCCGACATTGGCGATGCGATGGGCGACGTCGGCGGGATAACGCGCCGTTTCGCCCGCCTCGAGCCGGCGCGTCGCGTCGCCGCTGCGGATACTCGAAGGTTCCGTCGAGCGCGGTGAAATGTTCGAACGCGCCGCGCGCGTGCGGCGCGCTCACGAGTTCGCCCCCCGGCCCCATCGCCACCTCGTACCACTCGGTCGCGCCGGCGAGCCTCGGCGGCCCGAGGATTCGCAGCCGGCAACGGCCGTCGGCGCTGCGGATTTCCGGGGTGTTCGCCGCGGCGACGACTTCGATTGCGCCGTCCTCCTTCGGCCCCGCCGCGCCCTGCAAGAGATCGGCGAAATCGAGCTTCAACGCCCGCGTCAGGCTCCACAGCACGGCGAAGGTCGGGTTGGCTTGGCCGCGCTCGATCTGCGACAGCATCGATTTCGACACGCCCGACAGCGCGGCGAGCTGCTCGAGCGTCAGCCCCAGCGCGGCGCGCTGGCGTTGCACCACAGGTCCGATCTCGGGGGCCGGCTTGTCGTTCATGCCGCGCGTCATAGCATATTCGCCCGGCCTGTCGGCGCCCCGGCGCGCGGCGCCGGCGTCACGCCTGCGCGATGATCTCGCGCAGGAACGCCACGTGCCGGGCGAAGGCGGCGCGCCCGGCCGGGCTCGCCTTGACGGTGGTGCGCGGGCGGCGGGCGACAAAGGCCTTGGCGACCTCGACGTAACCCGCGCGCGCGAGGTGGTCGATATGGGCGCCGAGGTTGCCGTCGGTCGCCCCGGTCAGGCCCTTCAGGCGGACGAAATCGAGCCCCTCCTCGTCCGGCGCGATCGCGCTCAGCGCCGCCATGATGCGCAGGCGGATGGGCTGGTGGATCGTCTCGTCGGGCGCGTTCATCGCCTCAGGCCCGCCGCATCCACAGGCCACACAGAATGAAGCCGCCGCCGTTGACGAGCGCGAGCCAGAGAGGAAACCATTCGCCCGCCCAGAAGTATCCGGCGACGATCAGCGCGCTCAAGGCCAGGCCGAGCGCGGCGAAGACCGCGCCGAACCACAGGCCGGCGAGCGCATAGCCGAACAGGAAGAGGGTCGGCCAGAACGCGTCGAGCTGGCGCGGCCCGAACCGGCCGATCGCCTCGCTCCAGACGAAGCCGAAGACGACGAACAGCGCGAAGGCGGCGAGAAAGCGCAGAGGGAACATTGTCGCGAGCGGCGGCCGCGCGCGCAGCATGGCGAAGGTCGCCGCCGCGCCGAGCGCGTCCGCCGCCAGCCATCCCCAGCCCGCAGAGCGCGGCGCGGCCATGCTGAAAAGATTGCCGGCGACGACGATTGCGCCCCACAGGATCACGATCGCGCCGGCGCGGGCGTAGATCCGCGACTGCTTGACCTTGGCGACGATGGCGTCGACGTCGGCGAGCATCGCGCCGGCTTCGTCGGGGCCGATGGTCATCTCTTGGCTCCGTTCCCCTGTCTGCGCGCTATCGCGTCGCCGCTTCGCGGATCGCGGCGAGCGCTGCAGGCGCGTGGACGATTCCCATGTGGTCGACGCCGGGCAGCAGGCTCACCCGCACGCCGAGCGGCGCGATCGCGGTTCGATAGGCGGGCGCGTCCATCAGTTCGTCGTTTTCGCCGGCGATCAGTTCGATCCGGCCCGCCGCCCCCTGCAAGGCGCCCTTCCAGTCCGGCGGCGGGCCGTAATTGGCGAGCAGGCGGAAGGAATAGCGCAAGGTCACGAACGGCGCGGCCTCCGGCAGGTTGGCGAAGGCGATGACCGGCAGCGACTGCGGCCAGTCGACCCCGATCCGCCGAGCGCCAGGATCGCGATGATGCGCGGAATGTCGGGCGAGGCCCAAAGCCCCGTCCCCTCCGCAGGGCGGTTGGTCGGGGCGGTATAGCCGAGATAGGGCGCGAGCAGCACGAAGCGGTCGAACGAAGCGCCGAGCGGCGAGGCGGCGACGCGCAAGGCGAAGCCGCCGCCGGCCGAATGGCCGATCAGGGTCAGCCGCGCCTTGGGATAGGCGCCGCTGAGATGCGCGAGGAGATCGGCGAGATCGTCGTCGAGCTCGCCGAGATAGCCGATGTCGCCGCGCGTCCCCGAGGCGCCGTGGCCGCGGGCGTCGATGGCGACCGCCGCCACGCCCGCCGCGGCGAGGTCCTTGCCGACCGCGTTCATTTCGTCCGACGAGGCCGAGGAGCCGTGCGCCAGGATCGCCAGCCGATCCGTCTCGCCATGGGCGGCGGGATAGAGCCGATAGGCGAGCCACGTGCCGTCGCGCGCCTGAAAGCGCGTGAGCTCCGGCTTCCCCGCTTCGTCGATCGCCATTGCCCCGGCGTGGATCGAGGCGAGCGGCGGCGGCTGGGTCAAGGGCGAAGCCAGCATCGCGCCGAGCGTCAGCGCGGCGACGCCGACGAGCGCGAGGGGCCAGAGCAGGAATTGCAAGAGGTTGGCGAGGGACATTGGGTGGAGTCCATTTTGGAGAACTCCATGTTGCAGAGTTATCTGAAAGTGTCAAATGCTTGGCCGGGGCAAGCGGGCGAAGGCAACGTGTCATGCCCGCGAAAGCGCTAGGGTATGCACACATCTCGGCGCCAGCGCGGCCACTCCCCCAGCCCCTCACCCAGCCTCTCCCCGCAAGCGGGGAGAGGGGAAGAAAAGGCGCCGGGCGCGCTCATCTCTCCGCGAGCGGGGAGAGGCCGAGAAAGGGCGCCAGGCGCGCTCCTCTCCCCGCTAAGCGGGGAGAGGCTGGGTGAGGGGCCGGGAGGTTGGCCGCACGCTTCGCCGAGAAGCGTGCGTACCGTAGCGCCGATGGTCCCCGCCGCTCGGCGGCGAACTCTTCCCCACCGTCCATCTGGGGGTTATCAAGGGCGCGGGACCAGCCGAGGCGCGCCCCGAGGGGTTTCATGGCCAGCGAATTCGACGGCGCGGCGATCGCCAGTGAGCGCATCGCCAAGGAGGCGCGCGAGCGCACCGGCAAGCTGGATTTGGCCGGACTTGGGCTGGACGAGATTCCGAAGGAGATCGCGACGCTCACGCATTTGCGCGAGCTGGATTTGGGGGGCGGTTCATCTACGAAGTTGACGACGCGGGCGGTCAATCCTTTCGCGCCGAACGCAATGGATTGAGCGACCTCACACCGCTCGCGCACCTGACCGCGCTGCAATCGCTCATTTGCTCCGAGACGCACGTCGCCGACGTCGCGCCGCTCGCCCGCCTGACCGCGCTACAATCGCTCGATTGCCTCGGTACGCAAGTCGCCGACCTCGCACCGCTCGCCCGCCTGACCGCGCTGCAATCGCTCGATTGCTCCCGCACGCGAGTCGCCGACCTTGCGCCGCTCGCGCGCCTGACCGCGCTGCGTCAGCTCAATTGCTCCACCACGCAAGTCGCCGACCTCGCGCCGCTGGCGCGCCTGACCGCGCTGCAATCGCTCGTTTGCTCCCACACGCGTGTCGCCGACCTCGCGCCGCTCGCCCGCCTGACCGCGCTGCAATCACTCGTTTGCTCCGGAACGCAAGTCGCCGACCTCGCGCCGCTGGCGCGCCTAACGCTGCAATCGCTCGATTGCTCCCACACGCGTGTCGCCGACCTCGCGCCGCTCGCCCGCCTGACCGCGCTGCATTCGCTCGTTTGCTCCGGAACGCAAGTCGCCGACCTCGCGCCGCTCGCCCGCCTGACCGCGCTGCATTCGCTCGTTTGCTCCAGAACGCAAGTCGCCGACCTCGCGCCGCTCGCCCGCCTAACCGCGCTACATTCGCTCATTTGCTCAGAGACGCGAGTCGCCGACCTCGCGCCGCTCGCGCGCCTGACCGCGCTACGTCAGCTCAATTGCTCCAACACGCAAGTCGCCGACCTCGCGCCGCTCGCCCGCCTGACCGCGCTGCAATCACTCGTTTGCTCTGGAACGCAAGTCGCCGACCTCGCGCCGCTCGCCCGCCTGACCGCGCTGCACTCGCTCAATTGCTTCGGTACGCGAGTCGCCGACCTCGCACCGCTCGCCCGCCTGACCGCGCTGCGTCAACTCGTTTGCCCCTTCACGCAAGTTGCCGACCTCGCGCCGCTCGCAGGCCTGACCGCGCTGCACTCGCTCGACTGCTCCAACACGCGAGTCGCCGACCTCGCGCCGCTCGCGGGCCTTGCGGCGTTGAAGAAACTGGAGGCCAATCGGTTGACGCTCCCGCCACTGGCGCGAGCCTTCGTCGAGGCGCCGCATCTTACGCGTCTCGCCCTCTTGGAAACCCGAATCCCCGACATCCCATCGGACTTGCTTTCCTCGACATACGATGAAAACTGCCTGCCTTCGCTGCGCGCCTATTTCCTCGATTCCGGGCCGGACGATCCGCGCATCGAGGACGTCAAGCTGATGGTGCTGGGCAATGGACGCGTCGGCAAAACGCAGCTCTGCCGCAACCTGACCGGCGAGCCGTTCGAGCCCGACAGCGAATCGACCCACGGCGTCACGATCAAGGCCGTGTCCCTGCCGCGCCCGCGCGGCGGACCGCCGATTCCGCTGCACATCTGGGACTTCGGCGGCCAGGACATCTATCACGGCACGCACGCGCTTTTTCTCAGGGATCACGCGATCTTCGCGCTCGTCTGGGCGAGGGGGTTCGAGGCGCGCGACGCCGAGGGAAGGGACGGGGAAATCTTCGGCCGTCGGCCGCTGCGCTACTGGGTCGATTACGTCTGGCGCCTCTCCGGCAAGGACCGCGCCGCCGTCGTCGTGCAGACGCGCTGCGATAGACCGCAGGACAAGGCGCCCTGCCCCGTGTCCGAGGCCGAACTGGCGGAGGCTTTCGGCCTGTGGCCGCGCGTCGACTTCAGCGCCGCGGCGCCGCGCGGCGAAGCCGTCTTGCGCGAGGCGCTGGTCGAGGCCGCCGAATTCGCGCTGCAACGCGAAGGCGCGCCGAAAATCCCCGCCGCCTGGCGCCGCGTCAAGGCGGCGCTCGAACGCCTGCGCGAGACGGACCAGAAGCGGCCGATCGGCGCGCGCCGCCATCGCACGTTGACGACGGACGCATTCGCCGCGATCTGTCGCGACCAAGAGGTCAAGAGCGAGCCGCAGCATCTGCTGCAGTATCTCCACCGCACCGGCGTCGTGTTCCATCGCCCGGATTTGATGGCGGAGCGCATCGTGCTCGATCAGGGCTGGGCGCTCGAGGCGATCTACGCCGTGTTCGACCGCGGGCGCGCGTATAGCAGGATCAAGAGCGAGCGCGGCCGTTTCCGGCCGAGCGATCTGGCGATCGGCGCCTGGAAGGACCGCAGCGAAGCCGAGCGCGCGCTGTTTCTCGACATGATGCGCGCCTGCGGCGTCTGCTTTCAGCTTCGCGAAGGCAATCGCGACACGGACGAGGAGCCGGTCTATATCGCGCCGGAAATGCTGCCGGCGCGCGACACGGTCAAGGTTCTCGTCGACAGCCTCTGGAACACGAGCGACCCGATCCGCGAGCGGCGCACCAAATTTCCCTTCCTGCACGACGGCCTGATCCGCGCCGTGATCGCCGAAATCGGCGACATCGCTGGCGTCGACGGCGTCTACTGGCGCGACGGCGTCGGCGTCTACGAGGCGCAAACCCAGTCGCGCGCGCTGATCGAACAACGCCTCGGCGCGGGCTGGAGCGGCGAGATCCTCGTCCAAACGCGCGGCGGACGCGCCGAGGACTTGCTCGAACGTTTGTGCGGGATCGTGGACCGGGCGCAACAGCGCATCGGCCTCGAAGGAAAGGTCGAAGCGAGCGCGAGGCCGATGAGGGAATCCGAGGGCGACAGGCCCCCGCTCGCCTTCACCGCCGACCCGAACGCCGAGCCGCGCTATTACGTCTCATACGCCTGGGCGGACGCCGCCAATCCCGATCGCGAAAGCGAGGTCGATCGCCTTTGCCTGGAGGCTGAGAAACGCGGAACGCCGATCCTGCGCGACAAGACGGCGATGAAGCTCGGCGACCGCATTTCGGAATTCATGGCCGCGATCGGCCGCGGCGACCGCGTCTTCGTCTTCCTCAGCGCGAAATACCTGAAGTCCGATTTCTGCATGACGGAGCTGACGCGGCTGTGGATCGATTGCCGCATGGACGCGGACGCGTTCAAGCGCCGGTCGCGCGTCTTCGCGCTGCGCGACGCCAAGGTCTGGACGGTCGACGATCGCCTCGACGTCGCCGATTATTGGGCCGATCGCGCGGCGGAACTGCGAAGGCGATCGATCCGTCCCGATTTAACAAGGGCCGGCGACGAGGACCTCAAACACGTCAGACAGGTCGAAAAGATCGCTCAGAGCGTCGGAGATATTCTCCATCTGTTCGCCGATCCCCTCCAACCCAAAGACTTCGCCGAGTTTCTGAAATGCGGCTTCGACGATCCGCCGGCGGGAAAGACGGGATAGAGCTGGGCGCGTTGACGCGGAAACAAAGCTCGTGCGGAAATCGCGCCGCGGCCGGCGCGGGCAATATGTCTTCTGGGATAGGCGCTTCAATTTTGCGCTCGGCGACCCGCCCACAAAGGCTATGGCGAGCAAGCCTAAGCCATCCGGACGGAGAGCTTGTCAGAAATTAGCGGAATCGAGCAGTCGTCATCGCGAGCGACAGCGAAGCGATCCAGACTGAGCGCCGCAGCGAACCCCAAGTCTGGATCGCTTCGCTTTGCTCGCGATGACGATGGAAGCTGTTGTTTTCTGACTGGCCCTTAGTCTCGCAAACCCGGGGTCTGGGCGGGTTCGCTTGGCTCGCGGCGAGGGGTGGGTTCGCGGGCGCCGGCTCGCGATCCCGGCGAATCGTCTCAGGGCGCCTCGCCGGCATTGTTCTCGGCGTCGCCTGGAACTTTCATGTCCGCAACTTCGCCAAGGCTCGAGGGGATGCGGGTCGATAGCGATTTCATCCACCGAAGATTTATCAACGATATCAGATCGCTGCAGCATTGTATTGCGGATCGTCGGAAATCATGCTAGCGTAATTCCGTTATTCAGAATTTGACGAGAACGCCGCGGAGGCGAGACAAGGCCCGAGGTCGCTTTCGCGCCCTCTGGGCCGCCGTCGTCGTGTCCGGCGCGCCCGGGCGCAGCCCCGACTGGCGCGCCACGCCGGCGCAGGACGCCCGCGCAGCGAAAACCGGGGCGGAAACTATCCCTCGCGCAACGGCTTGAAAACACTCAATTCGCGGAAAAAATCGCGCGGCAGGACGGACCGCGGCGTCAATCCTCGCGACCGGCCGCGGCGAGGCCCTCGCGACCGCCCCGCCCGCCTTTCGTCCTGCCTCGCCCCAACGTTCCCCCTGCGACAACTTGCGCTCTTCACGGCCGAAAAAGTCGGGCATAGGTTGCGCGCGCCGTCGGGACAAATCCACAGCTGTCCAGGACGACAATGGAAGGGCCGGGGTCGAAAGGTTCCCGTCCTCTGCTGTTCTCGGCCCTTCCTTTTTTCTCGCGCCGGCGAGACCCCTTACCCCTTCCCCAGGCCCTCGATCGCCCCGCGCCGCTTGACGGCGCAGGCGTGGCGCGGCGCGCGCCTCAGTGGCGGAAGTGCCGCATTCCCGTGAGGACCATCGCGACTCCCGCCGCGTCGGCCGCCGCGATCACTTCGGCGTCGCGCACCGAGCCGCCGGGCTGGATGACGGCGGTCGCGCCCGCTTCGACCGCGGCGGCGAGGCCGTCGGCGAAGGGAAAGAAGGCGTCGGAGGCGACGACCGAGCCTCGCGTCAGCGGCTCGGCGAGCCCGGCGGCGCGGGCCGCGTCCTCGGCCTTGCGCGCCGCGATGCGGGCCGAAATCGACCCGCGACATCTGACCGGCGCCGATGCCGACCGTCGCGCCCCCTTGGCGTAGACGATCGCGTTCGACTTGACGTGCTTGCACACGAGCCAGGCGAAGCGGAGGTCGGCCATCTCGGCTGCGGTCGGCGCGCGACGGGTGACGACCTTCAGCGCCGCCTCCTCGAGCGCGCCGGCGTCGCGGTCCTGCACCAGGAGGCCGCCGGCGACCGAGCGCACGGCGAGCGTCGGGGCGCGCGGATCGGGCAGCGCGCCGGCGAGCAAGAGGCGCAGATTTGTCTTCCTCGCCACGATCGCCAGCGCCTCCTCGTCGGCGCCCGGCGCGACGATCGCCTCGGTGAAGATCTCGACGATCTTGCGCGCCGCCGCCGCGTCGAGGCGCCGGTTGAGCGCGATGACGCCGCCGTAGGCGGAGACGGGATCGCAGGCCAGCGCTTTCTCGTAAGCCTCCATGAGGCTCGCGCCCATCGCGACGCCGCAGGGGTTGGCGTGCTTGATGATCGCCACCGCGGCCGACGCCTTCGGATCGAATTCGGCGACCAGCTCGTAGGCCGCATCGGCGTCAGCGATGTTGTTGTAGGAGAGCGCCTTGCCTTGGACCTGGCGCGCGGCGGCGACGCCGGGGCGCGGCTCGGGTCCGACGTAGAAGGCGGCGCGCTGATGCGGGTTCTCGCCGTAGCGCAGTTCGCGCGCCAGCTTGCCGCCGAAGGCGCGCCACGTGGGCGCGCTCTGCCGGGTCTCGCGCGCCAGCCAGTTGGAAATCGCCGCGTCATAGGCGGCGGTGCGGGCGTAGGCCTTCTCGGCCATCTCCCGGCGGAAGCTCAGCCGCGTCGCGCCGTCGTGGGCGGCGAGTTCTTCGATGAGGCGCGGATAATCCTCGACATCGACGATCGCGACGACGTCGGCGTGGTTTTTCGCCGCGGCGCGGATCATCGCGGGGCCGCCGATGTCGATGGTCTCCACCATCTCCGCGAACGGGGCGCCGCGTTGCAGCGCCTCTTCGAACGGGTAGAGGTTGACCACCAGGAGGTCGATGGTGGCGATGTTGTAGGCGATCATCGAGGCCTGATGGGCTGGATCGGCGCGCACCGCGAGCAGGCCGCCGTGGACGCTTGGGTGCAGCGTCTTCAGCCGCCCGTCCATCATCTCGGGGAATCCGGTGAGCTGCGCCACGTCGAGAGCGGCGACGCCGGCTTGCGCCAGCGCCGCGGCGGTGCCGCCGGTCGAGACGATCTCGACGCCGCGCGCCGCCAGCGCAAGAGCGAGTTCCGTCAGTCCGGACTTGTCGGAGACGGAAATCAGCGCGCGGCCGACGAGCGCGAGAGAATCGATGGCCATTGACGGGGCTCGCAAGGTTGGAGGCGAAATCGCGGGCGCGCCTTATCACGGTTTGGCCGCAATCGAAACTCGCCATTCGCTTCGCCGGCGCCCGCCTTCACGGCCTCCTTTGCAGCCGCGCCGCGAAGAAGCCGTCGAGACCGGACAGCCGCGGCGTCGGTCCCGGCAAATGGCAGGGAAGCGTGCGCAATTCGCCGGCGGCGTTCAGACATTCGTCGAGACCGCCGATTTCTCCCGGCTCGATCGGAATGCGCCGGACATCCGGATTGCGGCGCAGCAGCGCCGCGATCTGGCCCTCGCCCTCTTCCGGCTCGAGCGAGCAGGTGCAATAGACGATCGCGCCGCCGGGCTTGGTCAGCGCGATCGCCTTGTCGAGAAGGCGGCTCTGCAACTCGACGAGCGTCGGCAGGTCGCCCTGTCGCTTGATCCAGGCGACGTCGGGGTGGCGACGGATCGTCCCCGTCGCCGTGCACGGCGCGTCGATGAGCGTCGCGTCGAACGGCGCCGCCTCGAAAACGAGCGCGTTCGCCACCACGATTTCCGCTTCGAGGCGCAAGCGCTCGAAATTGGCGGCGAGCCGCTTCAGCCGCTCCGCCGAGCGGTCGACCGCGGTGACTTTGGCCCCGGTGACCGCCAGTTCCGCGCTTTTTCCGCCGGGCGCCGCGCAAAAATCGACGGCGCGCATGCCGGGCCCGGCGTGAAGCAGCCGCGCCGGCAAGGCGGCGGCGGCGTCCTGCACCCACCATTGGCCGTCCGCGTAGCCCTCGAGGTCGGCGATCGCGACGTGGCTCTCCAAGCGGACCGATCCGGTGGGAAGGACGACGCCGTTGAGCCGCCGCGCCCATCCCTCGGCGTCGCTCTTGACGCTGAGGTCGAGCGTCGGCTCGTCGCGATGGGCGCGCGCGATCGCTCGCGCTGTCGCTTCGCCATAGGTCGCGCGCCAACGCTGGGCGAGCCAATGCGGCGTATCGTCGTCGAGCGGATCGGAGCCGGCGAGAATCTCCTCCCGAGCGCGCGCGAGGTTACGCAGGACCGCGTTGACCAGCGCGGCGAAGGCCGCCGCGCCGGGATCGAGCCGCGTCGCGCGCACCGCCAGATCGACGGCGGCGTGATCGGGGACGTCGAGAAACAACAGCTGCGCCGCGGCGACGATCAGGATCCATTCCAACGGGCCGGCGCGCTTGGGCAGACCCTTTTCGAGAAAGCGTCCGAGCGCCTTGCGAATCGTGCCCAGCCGGCGAAACGAAACGGTGGCGATCGAGCGCGCCAGCGCCGGGTCGCGCACGTCGCTCCCCGCGAACCGGCCTTCGAGTTCGCCGGCGCGCTCCTCCAGCGGGCGGGCGAACGTCAAGACTTCCGCGACCGCCTGCGCGGCGGCCAATCGAGCCGCGAGTCCCGGCGCGGGTTCGGGCGCGGGCGGCGGCCGCCGCGATCCGTGGCCGCCGAAGCCGTTTGGTCTGTTTGGCTTCAATGTCCGCCCTTGCCGAATCAGTGAGGCGCCGCCTGCATGCGACACTATAGCGCGATTTGCCGTTGCGGAGCCCCCGAGGGCGCACGCCGGCCTTTTCCGTCCCGCCTCGTCGATGTAGATTGAGCGCCGTCGCAAAAGGAGCTTTGCCCATGGCGACGATGAATCGCGGCCCGGCGGCCAAAGTGGACATGAAAGAGGACGCGGCCAAGGCGGAAAAAGCGGATTTGCCCGAGGCGGCCAAGCGCGCCCTGGCGGAAGCCGAAGAGCGCCACGCGCGCGAGGCGGCGCTTCATCCGCGCGAAAGCGACGGACGCGGCGGGCTCGATCCGGTTCGCTACGGCGATTGGGAGGTCAAAGGCATCGCCTCCGACTTCTGACGGCTTCGCCTCACCGCGTCATCACGACCGGAGCGCCGACGCTGACGCGGTCGTAGAGATCGATGACGTCCTCGTTGTACATGCGGATGCAGCCGTAGGACGCGGCGGTGCCGACAGAGGGGCGCATCGCCGCCGTGGTGCCATGGATGGCGACCTCGTCGCGGTCGAGCGTGATGGCGCGGGCCCCCATCGGATTGTGCGGCGAGCCGCCGGGGATCAAGTCGGGCAATTCCGGGTGATCGCGGCGAACCACGACAGGGGGCGACCAAGCCGGTTCGACGTACTTGCCGTCGACCCGGGCGAAGCCGCTCCATTCCTTTCCGTGCTTGGCGACGGCGACCGGATAGGCGATCGCGGTGCGCGAATCGACGATCAGATACAATTTGCGCGCGCTCTGACTGATGACGATCGTTCCGGCCGCGTAGGGCGAGGAAAACTCGACCATCTCCCTGGCGCGCGCCCCGCCGGCGAGCGCAAGGACCAAAGCGCTCACGCGCAACGCACGACAAAGGATTCTCCGCACTCGCATCTTCCACCGCCTTTGCGCTCGGGCGCCGACCGGACGGATGGAGAATACTACGGCGGCGCTTGGCGGTCCGCTGAGTCTGGAAAACGAAGTAAACCAAGTCGATACGTCCGCCTCCGGGCGGACGAGGGATTGATCGCCGCGCCGACCTCGCCATACGGACAAAATCGCCCGCCGAAGGCGATTGCCCGCCAACCATATGATCTAGATCAATGCGTTCGCGATGAACATATGTCCTCGTCGTCTGCCTAGTGTTCGCGACTGTTGCTCGCGATCGCTAATGGGCTTGGGAGGGCCGGATGGACAGTTTTCTCGTTGGTCTAAAGGCGGTAGTCGACGGTCTCGGAGCGACCGTCCTTCTGCCGATCGTGATCTTTGTGATCGCGCTCATTCTGGGCGCGAAGCCGGGACGGGCGTTTCGCGCCGGCGTGATGATTGGCGTCGCGTTCATCGGCATCAATCTTGTCATCGGCCTGATGTGGACCAGCCTGAGCGATGTGTCGCACGCCATGGTGGTCAACACCGGCATTAAGCGGGATATCGTGGACGTCGGTTGGCCCTCGGCCGCCGCCATCGCGTTTGGCTCTTCGGTCGGACTGTGGGTCATCCCGGTCGCCATAGCCGTCAACATCGTACTTCTCTTCGCTAAGATGACCCGGACGCTCAATGTCGACGTCTGGAACTTCTGGCACTTCGCGTTCGTCGGCTCGCTCGTCGTGGCGGCGACCAATTCGCTCCCCATGGGGATTTTCGCGGCGGCCGTCATGGCGGTTATCGCCCTGTTCTTCGCGGATTGGACCGCCAAAGGCGTCCAGCGGTTTTACGGGATTCCGGGCGTCTCGATCACGACGCTCGCGTCCTCGCCGGTCCTGCTGATCGCCATCGTGGTCAACTGGGTCATCGAGCTCATTCCCGGGCTGCGCGACATCCACCTCGACACGGACACGATCCAGCGGCGCCTCGGCGTCGTGGGCGAGCCGGTGGTGATGGGTCTGGTCATCGGTCTGGTGCTCGGCGTACTGGGTTACTGGAACTTGGCCCCCACGGAGATGGTCACCAAGGTGCTGAAGACCGCCATCAGTCTGGCGGCCGTCATGGTGCTTTTGCCCCGGATGGTGAAGATCTTGATGGAAGGCCTCATTCCGGTGGCGGAAGCGGCGCGCGAGTTCGTCCAGAAGCACAGCGGCGGGCAGGCGACCGAGGACCAGGGGATCAACATCGGGCTCGACTCGGCGATTCTGATCGGGCACCCGGCGGCGATTTCCAGCGCTCTCATTCTTGTCCCGATTGCGATCCTGCTGTCGGTGATCCTGCCCGGCAACCGCGTCATCCTGTTCGCCGATCTCGCAGTCATCCCATTCATCGTCGCCTTGACGGCCCCACTGTTGAATGGAAACGTGCTGCGAATGGTGATCGTCGGAACAGTGACGCTCATCGTCGGCTTCTACCTGGCCATGTACCTTGCGCCGCTCTTCACCTCCGCGGCCGTGGCTTCCGGGTTCAAGCTGCCGGAAAACGCCACCCAGATCACCAGCATCGCCGACGGGTTCCTGTGGCCGCCGTCCCTTACGGTCGCCCTCGCGAACTCTGCGGGCTACGTCGGCATTCTGGTGCTGTTGCTTGCCACCCTCGCCGCCATTTGGCTCTTCAAGCGCAATGAAGCCGCGTGGGAGCGTCTGGCTGGCAGCGAAGACACGACGCCAGAGCAAGTCGTCGCGACCAGCACGATCAAGATGGCCGGCGAGTGACAATGGCCTCGATCTTGAATCGATACTTCGATCCGCAGGCGCTATGCCTGCGGATCTCGGCGCGGACGGCCGAAGAGGTCATCGGGCAGTTGGCGACGAAGCTCGAGGAGATCGGCGCCGTCAAGCCAAGCTACCGGTCGGCGGTCATCAGCCGAGAGGCGGAAATACCGACCGGTCTGCCGCTCGCGGACGATTTCGCGGTCGCCGTGCCCCACACCGATCGCGAGCACGTTTTGCGGCCTGGCTTCGCGCTCGCCACGCTGGCGCAGCCGGTTGCCTTTCGAAGCATGGAGGATCCGGATCAGCAACTGCCGGTCAGGGTCGTCTTTGCCCTTGCGATCACGAACAAGAACGAACAGATTGAAATGTTGCAAGCAGTTATGGAGCTGCTGCAGGACGCTCCCACCATCCGCCGGATCGCGGACGCCACGTCCGCATCCGAGATCGTTGGAGCTTTCGATTGCGTAGCGGCCGCAGAGGGAGGGTAACCCATGGCTGTAACGAAGAAGATTTTGGTCGCCTGCGGCACCGCAATCGCCACGTCCACGGTGGTTGCCGTCGCAATCGAAGAGGCGATGAAGGCTCGCGGCATCAAGGTCGAGACCCGTCAGTGCAAGGCCACGGAAATCCCGAGTCTCGTCAAGGACTTCGACCTCGTGGTCTCGACGACGCCCGTTCCTCCGAATCTGCCCAAGCCGGTCATCGTGACGCTGGCGTTCCTGACCGGCGTCGGGAAGGCGGAAGTCATCGAGAAAATTGCGAAGAGTCTGCAGAGTTGAGCTTCCGCCGGAAGTCCGGCGGAATCACAAAGGGGGGAAGTTCCGCTGCAAGGCGCTGGGGCGCCCCAATGGAAAGTGCGCCCCCCTGCCTTCTCCGTGCGGCTGGGGATTCACGGGCGCCGCTCTGGCTCATTCGCCATTGCGGATGGCGCCGGGTGAATAGCGAGAGCGCCGATCGGAGGGCAACGCCGTCTTTTGACGGGCCGCAGAATGCGCGCCCTCAAAATTCTCCGCGCCGGTCGGTAAGTCTTTGATGTGAAATGCGAAGATGCGTGCGTTGGGAAGCTCTTGCAAGTGTTTGGGGTAACGTTCTTACCCCCAACGCCGGCAAGGGAAGGGGAAGCGCGCCGCTTTCCAGTCGGTGGGACCCCGCAGGCCCGAAAGGGAGGGCGGCGCCTCTTGAACCGGTTCCGGCGATCGGGGTGCGGTTCGTCCGGCCTTGTGGCGGGTTTGCCCTGCCAAGGCGCTCGAGAGCGCGGTCGAAGTTGACGGCCAAGGCGCGCCGGCGAGCGCCAACTCGGCGGCGAAGCCGATCCTTTCCAAGGGTCCGCACAATCTGTCTGTGACGACTCGGACAGATTTCGAAGGAGGCAGAGCATGAAAGCCACCACAGCGCCTTCCCGCGGGACCGCGGGCGCCTTCGATCCCAGTATTCCGGCCATGATGCGCGCGGCCGTGTATCGTGGGCCGAATGACGTCCGGGTGGAAGCGGTGCCCGTCCCCAAGATCGGTACGGGAGAAATTCTTGTCCGTGTCGCCGCATGCGGCATCTGCGGGACGGACTTGAAGAAGATCCATACGGGCTCTCACTCCGCGCCTCGTATATTCGGACATGAGATGGCGGGAACGATTGTTGCCGTCGGGCAAGGGGCCGCGGCGTTCTCCGTCGGCGACAGAGTGATGGTCCTTCATCACATTCCTTGCGGGCAATGTTACTATTGCCGGAAGAAGACTTACGCTCAGTGCGAAACGTACAAGCGGGTTGGCGTAACAGCAGGATTTGAGCCGTCCGGCGGGGGGTTCGCCCAGTACATTCGCGTCATGGATTGGATCGTCGCTCGAGGCGGCGTGGTGCGTATCCCCGATGCGGCGCCGTTTGAGCAGGCGGCGTTCGTCGAACCGGTGAGCACCTGCCTCAAGGGCGTCAAACTGCTGGATTTGCAGCCCGACGAAATCGTGCTGGTGATCGGCCAGGGGCCGATCGGCATATTGTTGGCGTCTTTGGCAAAGCGTTCCGGAGCGAAGGTGTTGACCTCCGACGTCTACGCCGAGCGGCATGCGGTTGCGAAAGCCCTTGGTTTGGTCCACCCCATCGACGCGAGGAACGAAGACGTCGTGGCCCGCGTCAAGGCGGAGAGCGAGGGACGTGGCGCGGACGCCGTAATCCTCGCGGTCGGCGCCGATCCCTTGATTCGGACCGCCATGGATGCGGCGCGCCCGGGCGGCAAGGTTATGCTCTTCGCCCAAACGCAACACGGGGAAGCCGTGATCGATCCCGGAGCCGTATGCCTGGACGAGAAAACTCTGCTCGGTTCATACAGCGTCTCGATCGACTTTCAGCAGGAAGCGACCGACATCGTATTTGACGGGTACGGCTCCGGTTATGATCTGACGCGGTTGGTGTCGCATCGGTTCAGCCTGGAGCAGGCCGTGGAAGCGATCGACATCGCCTCCAATCCGCGCCCCGATTCGATGAAGATCATGATCGAGCCCGGGATCTGACGCGCGGACACGGATTTGAGGGGGACACGTTCTGGCCATTGGAAAGGACGGCGGGCGGGCCGGCGTCCGCATGCGACCGGATCAGGGAGAGGCGAAGGCGACCATTCCGCCTTAGCGTCGTTTCGCGCCCGAGCGACGTCAGGCTTTTTCCGGCCGCGAGCGGCCGCTCAACTGCGCCGAGATTGAAGGCGGCGCGACGCGTCGCCTTCGCGCGTCATCGAGGAGCGCCCGCACTGATCGGCGGCGACGGCGACACGGACGGGGGTGCAAGCGCTGACTTCGCCATTTCATAGGAATCATGAGGATTGGGCGCGACGGAAATGCCGCTCGACGATAAGAGAAACGATCGTGAGATTGGCATGGCGGCGGCTTTTGGCAGAAAGTCGTCGCGCCAGCGCCATCGCGTCGCTTGGCTATATTACGTCGAGGAAATGACCCAATGCGCGATTGCCGACAGGCTCGGCATCGGGCGCATCTCGGCGGGTCGGATGCTGTCGGAGGCGCGCGCGGCGCATGAAGTGCGGATATCGCTCACTCGCCACCTGGCTGAACTTGCCGAGGCCGAAGTAGGGCTGCAGAAGAGATTCGCCATCCCCGAAGCGATCGTCGTCCCATTGTCGTCGGCGCGCGCCGATCCTCGCCTGGCCATTGGCGCGGCGACCGGCAATTACATTTCCGATATGTTGCGGCCGAACATGAAGATTGGTCTTGGTTGGGGCCAAACCTTGCTCAGCTCGTTGACGTTCCTCCCGGAACGACAGGTGCCGCGCCTCTCCGTCGTGTCGTTGCTCGGCGGGATTACACGCGCGCGGCAAGCCAATCCGGCCGAGTTTATCGCGCAGTTCGCGCGTCTATTTCTCGCCGATTGTTATCTGCTCGCCGCGCCGGCGATCGTGGACAGTGCAAAAACGAGGGAAACGCTCATCGAGCAATGCGGATTGTCCGAGGTCTATGACTTCTCCAAATCGCTTGATGCGGTGGTGGTCAGCGTCGGGAGCTTCGGCGCGAATTCCACCGCGGAATCTCTTGGCGTCATATCCCAAGCTGAAAGCGCGAGATTGCAAGCGGCGGGCGCGGTCGGGGATATGCTCTTCAGGTTTTTCGACATCGACGGCAAGATCGTCGATCACGCGCTCAATGAAAGAACGATGTCGATTCCGGTGGAAACGATCTCGGCGGCTCCCGTCCGGATATTTGTCTCCGGAGGAGCCGATAAGATCGAGGCGATGATCGGCGGCTTCAAATTGTTTCGGCCGACCGTCCTCATTACCGACGAGTTCACCGCCAAATCGCTGCTCGACGACGCGCTGAGGAAAAGGGCGACGGCGTCGAGCTAGCCCGTCTTGCTTCCGACGCGCGGCAATTGTGGCCGCGGCGTCGGGCGTGAGGCTTTGACGCCGCCCGCAACCGACCTCAATTCCGCGAGCGCGCCGCTGACGAGGCGCGGCGGCGGCGGCGCGCTTGCGGTCCGGCGCTTCGTCGCGCCGTTCGACTTCGCCAGCGCGGCGATATGGGCGTGAAATTCGCCAATGCGCGGCGCGATCTGCGTCCGGAAGCGCGAGCCGTTGAAGACGCCGTAATGACCAACGCCCAGTTGCAGATAATGCGTCTTCATCGCCGCGGGGATGTTCACGCACAGATCCTGCGCCGCTTCGGTCTGGCCGACGCCGGAAATGTCGTCCTTTTCGCCTTCCACGGTCATCAGGCCGCACCGTCGGATCGCCCCGAGGTCGATCGCCTCGCCCCGATGGGTCATTTCGCCTTTCGGCAGGCTATGGCGCACGAAGACGGTCTCGATCGTCTGCATGTAATATTCCGCCGCTAGGTCCATCACGGCCATATACTCGTCGTAGAATTCGCGATGCTTCACCGCCGAGTCGCCGTCGCCGGAGACGAGATGGTTGAACATTGCGAGATGCGCGTTGACATGCCGATTCAGGTTCATGCCCAAGAACCCGGAGAGCTGGAGATAGCCGGGATAGACGCTGCGCCCGTAGCCGGGATAGGGGAACGGCACGGTCTGCAGGCAATTGGCGCGGAACCATTCGACGCCGCGCTTTTCCGCCATCACATTGACGACCGTCGGGCTGCGCCGCGTATCGATCGGCCCGCCCATCAAGGTCATTGAGGTCGGCGCGCAAGGGTGACCGGCGGCCTCCATCAGCGCGACGGCGGCGATCAGCGGCACGGCAGGCTGACAAACCCCCAGCGTGTGCACCCCGGGGCCCAGGAGCTCCAAGATCTCCCTGAGATAGTCGATGTAGTCGTCGAGATCGAAGCGGCCCACCGCCAGCGGCGCCAAGCGCGCGTCGTTCCAATCGGTGATGTAGACGCGATGGGTGGGCAAGAACGCCTCGACCGTGCCGCGCAGCAGCGTGGCGTAATGGCCCGACATCGGCGCGACGATCAGCAGTTTCGGCTGCGCTTCATGGCCGGCGAGGGTCGGGCGGACGAAATGAAGCAAATTGCAGAACGGCCGAGTCCAGATGATTTCCTCGAGAACGTCGTGCTCAATCCCGCCGACATTGATGCTGTCCAGGCCGAAGATCGGCTTGCCGTAGCGACGCGTCATCCGCTCGAACAATTCGGCTCCGGCGGCGACGTTCCTGCCGAACGGCGTTGTCGATAACGGATTGAAAGGATTTCGAAAAACAAAATGGGTCGCGTCGGAAACGGCGCGGGCCGGCGCGAGCGCCGCGTGAGCCATCTCATAGAGCTGGTAGGAGTAGCTCCTAAGCATCTTCGTCCCCTCGCCCGGCGCCTGCGGCGCTCGCTGACATCTTATCGATTCCAACTAACTTAGTAATTGCATTGGAATGAATCAATGTCGCAAAAGGGATAAGTCTGCTTTTTTAACGCGAGGAATGACTAGTGTTTTCAAAGAGGCAAATCGCTGATTGGAACCGCTCATTCCCCCATTTGCAGCAACGAACCGGTATTTCTGGCGCTGTCGAGCAGCAGGAGAAAGCTCGCGCCCCCCGCCGCCAGCAGGCCGACATTGATCGCGAAGGCCTCGGCCATCAGGTCGGCGCGAAATACGTGGGCGACGATCGCGGCCCTGAGGCCCTCGAAGACATAGGTCGGCGGCAGGCACCAGGCGAGAGCTTGCAGCCACGGCGGCAAAGTCGAAACGGGATAGTAGACGCAAGCGAAAGGCAGCAGGAAAAACAGCACCGACCACGCCAGTCCTTCCGCCCCCATGCCGTTGCGCAGCACCAGCCCGGCGATGGTCAGCCCGATCGCCCAACTCGTCAGGACGAGATTGACGAAGAAGGCGACGAGGGCGAAGCCCAATCCCCACAAGTTGAAGCCGAAGAACCATTGGGCGAGAATCGTCACCGGGATGAGGCCGATGACAAGGCGAATGAGGCTCATCGTCGTCAGCGCCGCGACGAATTCGAGCGGCCGCAGCGGGCTCATCAGCAGATTGGGCATGTTGCGCGAGTACATCTCCTCGAGAAACGACATGGAGAAGCCGATCTGGGCGCGAAACATCGTGTCCCAGAGCAGCAAGGCGCCGATCAGCGTTCCCCCGGCGACCGCCATCGCCCCGCTCATGCCGGAGGCTCCCGCCTGCGTGCGGATATAGGTCTGCAGAAACCCCCAGGTCATCATCTGGACCGCCGGCCAATAGAGGAGTTCGGCTTGGCGCGGCCAGGACGAGCGCAAAAGATAGAGATAGCGCGCGACCATCGCGCCGACCCGCGCGGCGGAGAACTCGGCGCCCGTCTTGCTCATGCCGACCGCTCCCCCCGATCGGCGCCGCGCGCGACGTCGAGGAACACCTGTTCGAGATTGTCGCGGCCGTAGCGCGCGATCAGCGCCTTGGGCGAGCCGTCGTCGACGATGCGGCCCTCCTTGAGCATGATGACGCGCTCGCACAGCCGCTCGACCTCGCCCATGTTGTGCGAGGCGAGCAGGATCGTCGCGCCGCGCGCGCGGCGAAAGTCCTCGAGGCGCGAGCGAACCCAATCGGCGGTGTCGGGATCGAGCGAGGCGGTCGGTTCGTCGAGCAGCAGGACCTCGGGCTCGTTGATCAGCGCCTTGGCGAGCGCGACCCGCGTCTTTTGACCGGCGGAGAGGCTGCCGGTCGGCCGGTCGAGAAAGGCGGTAAGCGCGAGGCTTTCGGCGAGCGCCTTGATACGCTCCCGCAAGCTTTCGACGCCGTAGAGACGACCGAACACGCTGAGGTTCTGGCGCACGGTGAGGCGGTGGGGCATGTCGACATAGGGGCTCTCGAAATTCATGCGCCCGAGCACGCGGTAGCGATCGCGCGCCATGTCGACGCCGAGCACGCTGACCGCGCCCGAAGTCGGCGTGATGAGTCCCATGATCATGCCGATCGTCGTAGTCTTGCCGGCGCCGTTGCCGCCGAGCAGGCCAGTGACCGAACCCATCGCGATGGCGAAGGAAATCGCGTCGACGGCCTTCGTCGCGCCGAAGCGTTTGGCAAGTTGGCGCGCTTCGATGGCGGCGGGGAGAGCGGACAAGGGACGGGGCTCGCGAGATCTCGGGTCGCCGCCTTCTAGCCGTCGCGCGCCGCGATGTCACCGCGGGCGAACGAGCGGAAAGGCCCGCCGACGGCCTCGACCCGGGTTGAGCCCCTGGATTGATCGGCGCGGATTGACTTCGCGCCGCCGGATTGCGATGAGTCGCCGCACGCGGAGTCAGCCGAGCCGCCGGAATCGTAGAGGCGCAGTGCGAGGCGCGGGGACGCGATGTTCGCGGCAACGACGCGGTTCGAGAGAACGCGGGTGTAGCTCAATGGTAGAGCAGCAGCCTTCCAAGCTGAATACGAGGGTTCGATTCCCTTCACCCGCTCCATTTATTTCAATAACTTAGCGTCTTGCGGCCGCGACTGGTCTAGCCGATTACCGTTTGGACCACGTTTGGACCACCAATTTGTTTAGATTGGCTTCGCAAGATTCGATTGAGTCGACGGGGCGCGAAGGAATCCGGTTGGCATGGCTTAACCGCTATCGATGGATCCATGCCAGCGCTTAGTCGGGGCGATAAAGGGCAAATTGTCGCGACGCGGGGCGGCGGCGCACATTCAGATCGGCGTTTCGAGCGCTATCCGCTGGGCTGCTCATTTTGAGAAGAGTGGCGACTTGTCGCCTAAGCCGCAAGGCGGCGTCCGCCGCGGCGGCGATCAAAGCTCAAGCCGACGCGATCCCCCGATTTGCCTCATGCATCGCGAGAGGATGGCATCGACAACAGTGCTATCTGCGGCGCGGTCCGATGCGCTTGGACCGCTCACCGGGTGCAGCAGCAGTTCGAAGGACGTGCACACCGGCATGTGGACGGTAGTATTCGCACTGCTGCAAGCGAGTCGGAAAGCCGTACACCGCGGCCAGGCGCCAGAACCACCGCTTGGCATCGTCGGCCTCCGAGCGCTACACATTGAGTCGGTCGTGTTCCGAAATTTGGTGTCGAAATGACCGATATCGAAGCGAAAGCTCGCAACGTTCGTGAACTCCTCGGTGGAAAGAAATACACGATCGACTACTTCCAGCGCGAATACCGCTGGCAGGAGAAGCAGATCTCCGAACTCGTCACGGACCTGTCGAGTCGCTTCCTTTCCGCTTATCGGCCAGGTCACGCCCGTGCCGACGTCGCCAAGTACCCCCCCTATTTTCTCGGCTCGATCATCATCTCCAAGGATGGATCGAAGACCAGCGTGATCGACGGCCAACAGCGGCTTACCTCGCTCTCCGTCCTCCTGATCTGGGTCCACCATGGTCTGACGGACGATGACGATCGCAAGCAGATCGCCGATCTGATTTTCACGCGACAATTCGGCGCGAACGCATACAATCTCGAAGTACCCGAGCGCACGAAGGCAATGGACGCGCTTTACCGCCAAGAAGCCTATAATCGGGACGACGCTCCCGAAAGCGTCCGCAACATACTCGATCGCTACGACGACATCGCGAGCCAGGTTCCCGCGGAGATCGCCGGAACCACACTCGCCATGTTTGCAGATTGGCTGATTGAGAAGGTTCACCTCGTCGAGATCAGCGCGCCGTCCGACGACGACGGCTACGCGATTTTTGAAACGATGAACGACCGAGGGCTCCCCCTTTCACCCACCGACATGCTGAAGAGTCATTTGCTTGCCAACTCGGGGGACGACGCGGTCAAGAAACACCTCAACGAGCTTTGGAAGCACCGGATCGATGAACTCTTGGCTTTGGGAAAGGATGAAGAGGCCGACGCGATCAAGGCGTGGCTTCGTTCGCATTACGCGGACTCGATACGGGCCCGCCAAAGCGGCGCAAAGTCGGAGGACTTCGACCTAATCGGCACGGAGTTCCATCGGTGGGTCCGCGATAACGGCGATCGCCTCGGCCTTTCTCGAGCCGGCGTTAGCATCGCTCCCAACTTTAAGCGTTTCGTCGAACGTGATTTCGAGTTCTACTCTCGCTGGTATCTGAAGCTACGTGAAGCGGCCTCCACCTATAAGCTGGAGACAGAGGCAATCTACTGCAACGCGCAGGCGAACTTCACACTGCAATATACCGCGATGCTGGCGCCGATCGTGCCAGGCGACAGCGAACTGGAGGCTTGGCGCAAGGCGGTCACCGTCGCGACCTATGTCGACGTTCTAATTTCGCGCCGCGTTTGGAGCGGCAGCAGCACCGACTACAACACGATGCAATACGCGATGTTCCTCGTCTTGAAGGACATCCGTAACAAACCAGCCGACGAGGTCGCCGAGATACTCAAAGCGAAACTCGACGCCGAGCCGATGCCCTTCGCTAACAACATGCGCTTTGGCCTGCAAACGGCCAACAAGAAGACAATCCGACGGTTCCTAGCCCGACTGACGACTTGGCTTGATCGCCGTTTCGGTCACGGCAACAACTTGCCCGCGTATTTGATAACCGCAGGACCACAGGGCTACGACATCGAACACATAATGCCAGACAAGTACGAAGAATATCGCATGGAATTTCCGTCAGAGCCGGATTTCATCGAGCAGCGGAATCGCATCGGCGCGCTGCTGCTCCTGCCGAAGGGATTCAACCGGAGTTACGGAGGCAAGCCATATGAGGAGAAATCGCCCCATTACCTGAGCCAAAACTCCCTGGCGCAGACTCTGAGGGAGGAAGCGTACTCAAGTAACCCTGGGCTCGGACGCGTTCGATCGGAGGACGCCGTTCCCTTCCAATCGTTCGAACGTTTCGGGCGCACGGAGCTTGAAATCCGGGAAAAGGCGATCAGCGCGCTCGCCGAGCGCGTCTGGGCTTCCGATCGGATTCAGGCCGCCTTGACTGCCGTGTAGTGCAAATCAGGTTGAAGGCGGCGCGGCAGTCCTTGCAGCGCTTCGCCTCCGTGCAAACGAAAGCCATTATGGACGACATTGACAGCACGATCAGCGAAATCAGTCGCAGCTCATTGGACTGTATGGAGAAGGTCGCCGCAACGGCGGCGAGCGATCTCGACTCAATGCCCATCGATATCCGACGGTCGCTCGCCAGCTTCAACAATTTCACCGGCGGCAATTTAGTCAACGCCTTTGCCAATGCTCAGACCGAGACACTTTACGCATTGGACGCGTTAACGAAGGAGCCCATCGTCGCGCGCGTGACGTACATCGACGAAGACGATCAGCAACAGATCGTATACATCACGCGCACGAAGACGCCATCCACGACCACTCCTTTCAAAGTCGCCAGCTACCGCTCCCCAATCGGAAAACTGGCGTCGGCCCGGCCTGGCGACACGATCAATCTACGCCTCGGAAGCCGCGACGTGGAGGTCCACATCACGTCGAGTACGAAGCTCGCGCCGGTCAAACAAGACCGGGCGCTTTGGGATTCTGTTCACTCCGTCATCGATGTCGAAAGTGTGGGCATCTACACGGTCAGCAGCCTGCGATTCTTCACGACGGTTCGCGAGCCGCAGACACCGGTCGATTTGTCCAACGCGTGGGAGGAGGAACGCTCAGCGGCGGACAAAGGCTACGAGGAGGGCATTCGCCACGCGATCCGAACTCATATGAGCTTGCGCGATCAGGCCGTTCTCGATGCACAGCAAGATGAAGTGTTCCGTCAACCTCTTGATAGCCGACTCTTCCTTTCTGGGCCGCCGGGCTCAGGCAAGACAACGACGCTGATCCACCGCCTCGGGCAGAAGACAGAACTCTGTGATCCTGCGCGACTCCCCCGACGAATTCCGAAAGCTTCAGATCGTCGAGCGCGAAACCGAAGAGCAACACGCGACGAACTGGGTGCTGTTTTCGCCGAGCGATCTCCTGCGCCACTATGTCAAAGAAGCTTTTGCTCGCGAAGGTCATCCGGCAACCGACAAGCACATCCGACTCTGGGCTGATTACCGGCGAGAGATGGCCCGGGACACGCTGCGCCTGCTGCGGACAGGCGAGCGTCGCGGGTCATTCACTTTGCGCGAGGCGAGCTTGACCCTGGCCGACAGCGCCATCGACAGCGTCCGTTGGTTCGAGGCTTTCCGCACATACCTACTCAAGTCAATTCACGAGTCCATGGTCTCGTTCGCAGAACAGATGGCGGATAGCGGTGACCGAGAAATTGCAACACTGGGCAATCGCATTTTCAATATCGTGTACGCGTCAGATGACCAGCAGTCCGTGAACACGATCGCGGACCTGATCCCTCTGACAAGCGAAGTCTCCGCGCTCGCAAAGCGCAAAGACGACGAAGTTGGAGCCATCATCGCGACCGTCGAAAACCGGGCGCTCCACAACGATCGGGATTTCCCCGATGAGCTGGTTCGTAAGATCAGCGAGATCCGCACCGCCCGAGCGAAGGTGGAACAGCAGGACGTCGACGATTCCGACCTGGAAGATGAGGACGACGACGACATCGAGGAATCTGCGTCGCTCGCCATTAGTAGGAGAGCGGCTCAACGGATCTATCATCAGGCGCTTCGAGCGATGGGGCGGGCGAAAGCGCGCGGGCGTAACCTCCCGCAAACATCCGCCGCGGGCCGCTTGGTCGATTGGCTCGCACCGACGACGAAGCCGACAGAAAGCGAACTTGCCTCGCTCGGCAGGCTCACTCAGGAGCGGATCTGGCTAAGGCGTTTCGCCGACCTTGAACGCCTCTTCCTGCGCGGCATTCCCGCCAGCTACAAACGCTTCCGGAAAGAGATGGCGGACGCGAAGATCTGGTACGCGTCCTCGCCGGAAAAGGTCGACAGCGTTACGCCGCGCGAACTCGATCTGCTCATCCTCGCAATGTTCAAGGCGGCCGACGATATCATGGCGGCGTTTGGCCGTTACCCGGAATTGGATGCCCCCACGGGCGAGATTGTCGGGGCGATCCGTCGGCTCCGCTACGCCCAGATTCTCGTCGACGAGGCGACCGACTTCTCGGCTGTGGAGCTGGCGTGCATGTACGCCCTTTGCCATCCGGCATTAAAGTCCTTCTTCCTTTGCGGCGATCTCAATCAACGCCTAACCGTTACCGGCATCCGCGACTCGGCCGCGATGGATTGGGTCTGCCCCGGCATCACGCGGCGGACCATTTCGATTTCGTACCGCCAGAGCCGACTGCTGGTCGATCTAGCGCGCGCGATTGCGACGCTCGACGGATCGACGCCGGACGAAATCGCTTTGCCAAAGGGGCACCGCAACGAGGGCGTCGCCCCTGTGTGGCGCGAAAATCTGGGCGATAACGAGCATGCCGCGGCATGGCTAACAGAGCGTATCGCCGAGATTGAGCGGATGATCGGCCTCGCCCCCACCATTGCGGTAATGGTGGACTGCGAGGCGCGCGTCGAACCTTTGGCCAAAGCACTCAACCGCCGCCTGGAGGATATCAACCTCACGGCGGAGGCCTGCCGAGACGGACAATTTCTCGGGAACGATCGATCTGTCCGTGTCTTCGACATCAAGCACATCAAGGGGTTGGAATTCGAGGCTGCGTTCTTCGTCGGCCTCGACGCGACAATCGATCGGCTTCCAGACCTCTACGCCAAATACCTCTATGTCGGCGCGACCCGCGCCTCCACTTACGTCGGCGTGACTTTCGACGGAATTCGGCCCAGCGCGCTGGACCCGTTGACGGCTCATTTCAAAGACGATTGGTCAATACCGGAGTGAGCCGGCGCCACCAGGTTCGGGACGGTTGCGAGTAATGTTACCCCTCGCGCCTCATGCGCGAATTGCGAATTCGGCCATCGAGAGAGACTTCGTTGTCGAAGGTTGGCGGCACCCGGATCGCTAATAGCCAGCTTCTGTCCCGTCAGAGTCATGCTACCGCATCGAATACGAGCCACCTGCGGCAATTAACCGAACAGAGTGCGTGATATTCGGATAAAGCGGCTCGCAAGGATGGCCCGCAGATGCGTCTTTTTCTCTCCGATGAGTGATTTATCGGCGGCACCCTTGGGCGGCCTCACGCCCCCTCAGGATCGCTTTGAGTATCACATCTATTCGGCGGCCAAATTGGAAATCTCGCTGCAAGCGCGCAGCACAATAGATTTGCCGATTTAGGCGCCGCACCAATTGATACTTTCGTGCTCAGCCCGAATAGTCATGTCCGACTAACGAGCAATCCGAGCACAAAAGTGACCTCCATCGCATCAACAGGCGACCGCGAGCTGGGCCGCCGAGACACCTGTGGCGTGATGCCAACGCGCACCCCCGCAACGCTCGCCGCCTATCGTCGCGATTACCGCGGCCTCCTGCTAAGATCCACCGCCCCGATTGACGCAGATGACCACTCCAGGCTCCTATATCTCGTCTCGTGGTTCGCTGGTCAGGATGCCGAGTGGGCGCCGAGCACGATTCGAAAATATCGAGCGACAATCCAGGCCGCGATCGACGATTGGATTCTGCTCTGGCGTCGACGCCGATGAAGCACATATCGCCATCCTCCAGCGCGCTCTCGACGACGCCCACCCGGTGCCCCGGACGAAATCGGCGCCGCCACGAACCAGCGCGCGCAAGCGGCTAACGATCTCCGAAAGCGAGAGAGAGGGGCTTGTCTTCTATCTTGCCGGACGTCCGACGGTGACCTGCCGCCTGCTGGTGGGTCTGATCGGATACGGGCCGATCCTCGGCCTGCGGCCCCATGAGTGGGTCACTGCTCGAATCTCTGGCGATATCCTCATCGTGACGTGCGCCAAACACACAAATGGTCGCGGAGTTGCGAGCGAACGAGAGATCGACCTCACTGCACTGAGCGGTGAGCAGCGTCGCGGCCTCGATAGGTTCCTTGCGCGACTTCAAATCGAGGCCGCGAAATGTGCCGCCTGGCAAATTTTTCACGAGCGCTTGGCGAAGGCTTTGAACTCGAGCCTGCCATCAGATCGGCATTCAGCCGATTAGTCTGTATTCGCTGAGGCACCAAGCCGCCGCCACCGCCAAACGCTTTATGGCGCCAATCGAGGTCGCCGCCCTACTCGGCCACGCGAGCCCGCGTACGGCGGCGCAACACTACGCGCGGCGTGCTGGTGGATGGAAGATCGATCCAGGGGTGAGGCCGACACCCGCGATCGCCGCGCTCGTCCACCAACCCCCATCGACTCGCATCAGTCTACCAGCGCCTTGAATACAGCATCGGCGGCGTCGCGGTAGAATTCGATGCTCACCTTCGTCCACATTTCGTCCGGCAGCTCTGTTAGCTGTCGCCGCGCCGCAACCGGCATCAAGATCGACACTGCGCCCTTCTCGACGGCGAGTTCGGCGACTCGGACCGCCTGCGGCAGTAATTCGATTGAGCCGCCGAGCGTCGCCGAACCAACGACGATCGTTCCGCCGCGGCTGTTGCGGCCGAGGATCGAACCGCAGAGCGCAGCGAGCACCGGAACGCCGAGGCCGCCGCCGGATTTGTCCGCATCCATCGCTCGAAGCTGCACGGTGAATTCTTGAGATCGAGGATCCCTGTCTCCCACGAGGGCCCTCGCCTGCGCGTACAGGATTTGCTCGCCGACGCGCACGCTCTCGCGGAAGGGGGGCGGCGTCGGATGGTTGAGAACGCGGACGCCGGAGCCCGACTGATGAGCAACCTCGATTCGATAGAGACCCGGACCGGCCTCGCCGACGCCGGGACTGATCGCCCACACCTGCCCTGGCGGCAAAGGATCGCTCTCGATCGCCTCGCCCGACTGAAGCTCGGGCGTCGCCACGAAGACTTCTATGCCTTCAGGGCCGAGCGCGTAGCTGAAGTGTGAGTTCCGAAACTCGCTCTTGAACACGCGCTTCTGTTGCTCCTTGACGCGGCGGCGACTTTCGAGAGCCAGCTTGACGATCCACTCCAGGTCATCATCGGGCACCGGCAACTGCGGGTTCGGGTACAAGAGCTTGACCAGTGCGCTGACCGTCTTTCGCACAGCTTCGATGTCGCGGCCGGAGAGCGCGCCGCCAAAGTGGACGCGGCCATCGAGCACGTTCGCTCTTGAGGAAGCGCGAAGACGCGTCAGCGACTCGGACAGGAAATCCGAGACTAGGCCAAAGTGATCCGTAAGGTGCCTGCGAGGATCGAGTTTGGGGAAGTCCCACCCCGGCGCGTAGGCGTGCAATCGATCCATGAACGCAGTGTCATCCCGCATCTCCGGAGGCAGCGGCGAAAGCAGGTGGCCGACGCGCTGGGCCTGTTCGAGATCCATGTCGAGATTGCCGACCATGACGATCCCGCCATCCGCGCGGATCGAGTCCTTGCCGCGGCTGAATTCGCCGGCGGCCATGTAGCCCTTCATAATGTTGACGCCGTCCTTCGAATCGAAGGACACGCCGGCGATCTCGTCGAAGCAGACGACGTCGTACTGACAGACAAGGCCGCGCTGACCGGTCGCCATATTGACGAACATCCGCGCGACCGTCGCCTTGCCGCCGGAAATGAGATGGGCGTAGGGCGAGACCTGTTGGAAGAGATGGCTTTTGCCCGTACCGCGCGGGCCGAGTTCGACGAGGTTGTAGTTTCTCTCCACGAAGGGCGCCATGCGAAGCAACGCGACTCGTTTGGCGCGCTCGTCAAAGGCGGCGGGTTCGAATCCCACCGAACGAAGGAGGAAGTCGATCCAGTCGGCTGTGGCTTCAAAGCGCGAGCGCCCCGCGTAAAGCGTATCGAGCACGTCCGCCCGCGACATCTGGATCGGTCGCAGCGCCATGATACCGAACGGTCGACCATTCTTCTCTTCAGCGATGACGCTATCGAACGCGAGCGTGATCTCGGCATAAAAGCCGTCTATGAGAATGCGGGGATTCTCCTCTACGATCGAATTGGGAATGCGCACATCGCGCAGCGCAAGGCTCGGCAGTTCGGCGATGTAACAGGCGTTCTTGGCGTCGAGCCGCGCGCGCACCGAGTCGATCAGCCGCACCGAGCCTTTGCGATAGGCCTCGTTCTTGAATACCTCCTCCTGGCCGGTCCGGACGCAGCGGTCCTTCAGTTGCTTCTCGACGATGTCGAGACCTTCCTTGATCTCCTCCGCGTTAGTCGAGGCGCAATAGCGGCCGAGCAGGAATTCGACCACGTAGCCGGGAACTGGGTAAGACTTGGCGTAACGGCGCACGAGATCTTTGCGCACGACGAAACCTTCGAAGGCCTGCGCTCCCACGTGATCCAACCGGTCCAGTTCGAGACTCATGCGCGTTCTCCCACGGCGGTCGCGCTGCTGGCGACGACGCCGCCATGACGATCGAGCAGAACCACGTGCACCAGTTCTCCCTCGTCGACTTCATCCGACATCACGTATTTGGCCGTCGTCCCTTCAATGGCGGCCGGCCCACCCAAGCGCGTGGCTCCGTCGTGGGCGACGCGCCTCACCTCGACCGAACAGCCCTCCAGCTTGCCGGCCAACTCGACCGCGAGCCGCAATCGCCGCCAGACGACCGAGACGATCCGCGCGCCAGCCGAGGTCGTCTCGCCGGCGCCGCCTATGGTGATGTCCGGCGTCACGCACTCCTGCGGCGACAATCCGCCGTGAGAATAGACATCGCCGGCCCGGAACGCCTCCGCCCCCGGCGGAACCGCGATGCGAACCGACGCATCCCAATGCCACGGCAGCCACGGCAATTCCGCGGCCGCGCCCGGGCTGAGCACCGCCGCCCGAGACCAATGCGTCTCCGTCACTGACGCCGGCAGGCTCACCAGCGCAAAGCCGCCGGGCATCAACAACCAGCCGTGATCCGTGACCACACGAACCGTTCGCCAACCTGCCGCCTTCAGTTGCATCGCGCGCTCGACGACCCGATCGACTTCCGAGCCAACCTGCCCGGCCAAACGCAATTGCAGCGAATGGCCGTCGTGGTCGAGGTTCCCGCATTCCGTGTACCCAATAGATATAGGTTTTTCTGGCGGGATCGTAATGCCCTTGTCCAGCACTTGAATTCCGCGCGCGAGCATCGCTTTGCGCAGGACTTCCGACGTCGCAGGCTTTCCAGACGATGCGTCGAGCGGGAGAAAGTCTTTCACTTTGCCCACGCCGTGGATCGCATCGGCGACGGGCGTAACGAGCGGCTTGGCCGTCGCCGTCACAGTCGGCACCGGAGCCAACCGCCACGCCAAGTTTACGGGCGCGCCGAGTTCGCGGATTCGCTCGGCGACGGCCTGCCCGACATCCATGCGCAGCCCGTCGACGAAGAGAACCAGCGTTCCGGGCTCGACGACGAGCGGCGACGGCCTGCCAGTCGACCCTGCCGCTTCGAGCGCGCTGCGGAATCGGCGAGCGAGGCCGTCAGCCCACGGTCGGTAAATGGCGCCCGCCGCTCGGGCGACCAGCTCTTCGCGGGTTCCCGCTGCTGCGATCGTTTCGATCAGCGCAGCATCGACGCGCCAACCATCCGCGGCATAGGCCGATGAGAGCGCCGCCAACGAGTTCGCCTGGCAGCGCGGACTCGGTCGCCGCCGCCAGCCTGGCCAGAGGCTCGACTGCGCACGCCAGCGGAGCTTCGCCCAATCGGGCCCACATCGTGTCGCGCCGGCAGCGATGGCGCTCTTCCAGAGCCACAACCTTTGTCGTTGCCTCGCTCGCGGAGAGCTGCGAAAGGCCGGCAAGATCTTCCTCAAGCATGCGTTCGGCGATGGCGTTGTCGTGCGGGTTGGTCGCCGGGTCGCCTTCTGCCAGCCCTTGCAATAGGTCGCCCTTGCTCGATGCGTTGCGAACACGCTCGCAGGCTTGGCGGAAATGTTGCGGCGACTCGGCGAGGCGGTTCCAGACCTTGGTCCATGCGGACTTGCGCTTAATGAGGCGATCGACGGCCTTTTGCAGCGCGCCTGATTCGTCGACGTCGACGCCATACTCGCGCTTCACGATGTCGTGGAACGCAGCCCACGCGCTTGGACTCTTGCCGGCGCGGGCCGAGTCGGGATCGGAAATCCAGAGCAACAGGTCGCGGACGTCGTCGGCGACCATCAGCTTGTTGAAGTCGTCGGCGCCGAGCGAGCGGCTACGCCAGGCGTCCAGGGTGAGGTCGAGCATGCCGGCCAGCGCGCGGCGCGCGGCATCGTCCGTGCGCGAGTCGGTCGCGACTTCGAGTCCGAGGCCCTGATCAGGGTCGCGCAGGAAGGTCGCGATAGTCCAGTCGCGCGCCTGTCGACGTTGGCGAAAGACGTCGCCGCGGTATTGCATCTCAACCAGCATTTGGACACCGCGATCGAGCGTCATGGGTTCTCGCAGTCCGCGCCAAGAGACGCCGGGCAACAGGATCACCGGCAAGGCGTCTGCGTCTGGCAACCCCTTAAGCGGGCCCTGCGCGAACATCGCGTCGCGCGGCGCTTCGACAACGCAGCGCAGCCAGATCGCCGGGCCGACGCCGTCCTCCGGCGCGTAATCGCCATTCGCGAACAACGCAATCGCGCGCGCGCCAAGCCGGCGGCGCAGATCGGCGAAGGCCGAAAACCATTGGCGCTCGGGATCCGGCCACAACACGGCGGCCGGCCATTCATGGCCGGCCTCGAATGTCCCGGCGGCGTCGCGCAAGGCGCGCGCGAGACCGTCAATGAGCGTGCGATCGGTCACGACGCTCGATCCTTGTTGGGACGGGCCTCCTCGTCGCGGGCGTGCTGCTTGAAACCGCGGGAGTAATGAAAGTCGTTGTAGCGGCGGCCCTTGAAGACGTCTCCGCCTGCAAAATCGATCTTCGCGACGTCATCGTCCTCGGCCCAAAACCAGGGAAAGTTGTCCTTGTCGCGATGCGGCTCGCCGCCGCGATCGGCGCCGGCGTGCTTCTTCACGTTCGGCCTGACGCGCAGGATGCAGCCATCCCTGCGGCCAGAGTTCTTCGGCTTCGCGGTGAGGAACGGACGAATGTTGAGGCGGACGCCGTCATCGATGTCCGGCTCCCAACCAATCGGCTGGCGATGCAGCGGTTTCCAGCGGACAAAGATGTCGTAGGGAGGCTCGCCTTCGATGATCTTGGACAGTTCGCCGTGCAGATGCTCGGCGGCGATCAGGCACGCTTCGGCACCAGCTTCGCCCGCCGCGAGCGCGCGGCGCTGAACAGCGATCCATTCGCCAAGATAGGTGTCGCGCAGCTTTTCGAGCAGGCGACGGCCGCCGCCGTCCGGTTCGCAGAGGCGATGATAATTGACGAACGCCGAGAAGCCGCCGCGCACGCCGTCCCACACGTGCCAAATGAAGGGCGTCTGATGGAACAAACGGCAATGGCCGTCGAAGAATTCGTCGGCGAGCCAGGCGGCGAGGTCGGTTGCATTGGTCCCTTCGGCTGCAAGCAATTCGCGGATCGTGCCGTCGCCATAGTCCGATCCCCACACGGCGCGGATCAGCTCGCGAAGTCGCGTCGTCGCATCGGCTTCGCCGGCGAGCGCCGGTAACGGCACGACTCCGTCGGCGTTGATGAGGCCAGAACGATCCACCTCGTCGAGTCCGACCACTGCCGGGCAATCCATGAAGGATGAGCCGGTCTGACGTGGCCAGCGGTATCCGAGGAGACGCGCCACGGCGACTTGGAGGGGGCGCTCAGCTAGGCCGAGGCAGATGCCGCGTGGAGTGGCGACGCCCAGGTCCGCCGCTGCGTCAACCGATGCGTTCGGGTCGGCACCCCCGCGAAGGTGGCCATCGAAGAGCCACTGGGTAGGATCGTTCGAGTACGGCCTCGGAAGACCATTTGGAAATCTCTCGACCGCCGTTCTCTCCCAGAAACTCAGATCGAACGGCACCTTCAAGAACGACGCCTCAGTCACACTCAGGGCTTGGTCAATTTTTCTCACTTCGTCTTTGAATTGATCACTGAAAAGATAAGCACATATCGAAACAATGTGCTCCGTGTTCTTGGGTATAATCACCGCAATCGTACAATCGAAGCGGTCACCATTGAATATCGTGGCACGAAGATTGTTGTTAACAGCAATTCCAAATCCTCTGCGCCCCAATGCATTCAATCCCTTATGGGCTGTCTGGATACGCCCCAATTCTCCTTCCCCACTTTGCCAAAACAAAATGTCAGTACATCCGGCGTAACCAACTTCGCTTAGCGGCGATAGTTGGTAGAATTGCCAATTGGCGTCAATTACATTCTGTTCCCAAAACGATCTAGTATATTTCGGTAGATCGGTAGTGCCGACTCCCTGAACTACATCGCAGTAATCAGCTAATTTAGACGCAACGTTTTGCGCATAGAATGAGATAGCGTGATCTTTGGAGTCGA
>CAVWKL010000091.1:0-11014 GCA_963755075.1 uncultured Alphaproteobacteria bacterium | reverse complement strand
CGCGGATTATTTTCGTCGCGCGGCCGACGCCGGCGACGACAACGGCGCCTACTCCTACGGGGTTCTGTTGCGCGAGGGGCGCGGCGTTCCGCTCGATATCGGCGCAAGCGCGCATTGGCTCAAACGCGCCGCCGACGGCGGCATCATCGCCGGCCAAGTCGAATACGCCATCATGCTCTTCAACGGCATCGGCGTCGAAAAGGACGAAGCCGCGGCGGCGAAGCTTTTCCTCATTGCGGCGGCGCGCAACAACCCGATCGCGCAAAACCGCCTCGCCCATCTTTACGCCAGCGGACGCGGCGTGCCCCGCGACCTGGTCGAAGCGGCGGTTTGGAATCGCTACGCCGAGGCCGCCGGCATCGAGGACGCCGAACTCGACGCCGCGACGGCCAATCTGACGCCGGAGGAAAACGCGCGCGTCAATCAGCTCGTGCGCCGCCAGGCGACCTTCTGACGGCGGGACTGCGACGGCGGCTCGACCGCGAACCTTACGCGATGCTCCAATCCCCAACGCGCGAGCCCCGCATGGGCTCCGCGCGCCGAACCTCCGTCGAGCGGCTTCGGCAAAGCGACCCGACGCCCGGGCCTCAGCACGCCGCGCGACATTCCATCCCTAAGCACGCGCCGAGCGACATCCATGAGCCGTCGCCCATGCAGACCTCGACGATGCCGTGGCGGGAAACGCAATAGTCGCCCGGCGAGTAGAAAACGCCGTCGCGGGGACATGAGCGTTCCGGGCCGTGTCGATGCTTCCACGATCCCGCCGACGCGTCGCCGCCGCAACATAGCGAGGACGCCAAGAGCGCGATTCCGACAAGGCGTATCATTGCAGCTTCCCTCAATGGCCGACCGCGGCCATCCTACGGCCTTCCCATCGCAACGCCAACGCCCAAGCCGATCGACGACCGACACGCCGGCAATTGCCGAGGTCGGCTTTGGCGCCGCGCGCGGGTTTGACTCGCGCCTCCTCAATGCGAAAAGCGCGGGCCGCGCCGGGCCTCGGCGAGGGCCGAGGCAAGCGTCGTCGCGAATTCCGCCTTTTGGTCCGGGCCGAGGAACCTGGCCACCTCCCAGCGCCGGCCGCGGCTGAGCAGCGACAGCCGCTGCGGGCCGAATTCCTGGTGATCGATGCGCTCGATGCGCACCCAGGCCGGATTGAATCGCCATTCTCGCCGCGCGCCGCGCGCGCTGACGCGCGCAAACAACAATTCGAAATAGGTGAGATGGAAATCCTCATAGGCGCGCGCGGCGCGGAAATTGGCGCGGAAAGCGAAATAAAGCAAAGCGACGTCGAGCCCCATGAAGCCGACGATCGGCCACGCGCCCATGAGGTAGAACGGCAGGCTGAAGAGCGCGCTGACGACGAAGGTCGCCGCCATGAGGAGGCGAACGGCGGCGGGATCGAACGATCGGTGCGGCGTCAATCGCACCGCGAGAATCGGCGCTTCGTCGGCCAAGGGCGGCTCCTTCATGCCCCGCCTCGGGCCGGCCATCGGGCTTGGCGGCGCCGCGGGGCCCGACTATAAGATCAGCCTAGCGGGGGGCAAAGACATGGCGCAAGGCAAATCGTCTTTCCCCGCTTCGTCCCGCCCGCCGGCGGCCAAGTCCGCTGCGGGGCGCAAGTCTGCTGTGGGGCGCAAGTCCGCTGTGGGTCGTAAGTCCGCTGCGGCGCGCAAGTCCGCCTCCTCCCCTTCGCGCGAGCGCGTCGCGGCGATCTTCGAGCGCCTCGCCGCGGCCTGTCCCGAGCCGAAGAGCGAGCTCGAATTCCGCAACCCGTTCACGCTGCTGGTCGCCGTCGTCCTCTCGGCTCAAGCGACCGACGCCGGCGTCAACAAGGCGACGCGCGAACTCTTCGCCCTCGCCGACACCCCGGCCAAGATGGCGGCGTTGGGCGAGCCCGCGCTCGCCGAACGGATCAAGACGATCGGCCTTTACCGAAACAAAGCCAAGAACGTCATCGCGCTGTCGCAGGCGCTGCTGCGCGATCACGGCGGCGAGACGCCCAACAACCGCGACGCGCTCGAGGCGTTGCCGGGAGTGGGCCGCAAGACGGCCAATGTCGTGCTCAACGTCGCCTTCGGCGCGCCGACCCTCGCCGTCGACACGCATGTGTTTCGCGTTTCCAACCGCATCCCCCTGGCGCGCGGCAGGACGCCGCGCGAAGTCGAGGACGGGCTCCTGGCGATCATCCCCGAACGCTTCATGAGGCACGCCCACCATTGGTTGATCCTGCATGGCCGATACGTCTGCAAGGCGCGCAATCCGGCCTGCGCCGCCTGCGTGATCGCGGATCTGTGCGAATTCGAGGGCAAGACCTCGTAGGGAGCGGCCCGTCTCGCCCGATCGCGCCTTCGGCGAGCGCGGCCCGCCGGCGCAGGGCGGATTCGGCGAGCGGCTTTTGTTCCCTCGAAGCTGAAAGCCGCCCGCCCGATGGTACCGCCACCCCGGCTCGAACGGGGGACCTCTAGATCCACAATCTAGCGCTCTAACCAACTGAGCTATGGCGGCCCGGACGGCGACGGCGGGGAAACTAGTGTCAAAATCCGGCCGTTGCAAGGCCCGCAACAGGCCCTCGTCCGCGAATCGTCGGAGGCGGCGCGACCAGCAAAAAAAGCGCCGTCCCGCAACGGGACGGCGGCGCGAGGGGAAGGCGCGCCGCCTCGCGCTGATATTCGTGGGCGGCGTCGGCGAAGCGCCGACCGCCCTCTTGGCCGGGCTTGCCCCGCCGCGAGGAGTTGGCGCCGCGGGGCGTTGGCGTCAGCTGACGATCTTGAAGGTCTTGGCGACCTGTTCCTTGATCGGCACGACCGTCTCGGCGGCGAGCTTCTGCGCCAGCGCCCCGATTTCCTTGGTCTGATCGGTGATCGCGTCGATCTGCTTGCGGGCGAATTCGCCGTGCAACGCCACGTAGTCGGCGACATTCTTGACCGCAAGCGCCGATTTGACGAAGTCGAAGTTGGCGTCGACATTGACGCGCAGGGCCTCGAGCGCCTTGGCGTTCATCGCGATCGCGCCGGCTCTCACGGCGGCGAAGCTGCTTTCAACCGCGCTGGCGGCTTCGTCCGCCGCGCTCTTGGCCTTGGCGTAGGCCTCGTGCGTCTCTGAAAGACCCTTTTCGACGACGGACCGCAAATTGCCCTGCAACTCGGTCAGCGAAGCGACGGGCGCTTCGAAGGTCTTGGCGACCGCGGTCAGCGATGTGGAAACAGCCGTAGCCGGCGTTTCGGTCGCAGCGGGCGCCGGGGCGTCGAAGGCCGCCGGGGCGGCGTTGACGGCGGTGGTTTTCTTGGGGGCGGTTGCCATGATCGGATTTCCCTCACTCTACGTCGTTCTTGCAGATTTCACGCGCCGATACGGCGATCATTTCGCGCCGGGCGTCGCGCTCTTCTGGATCAAGGCGCCGAATTCCTTCGCTTGGGCCTGAAGAGCGTTCAGCTGAGTCTTGAGGAATTCGCTTTGCAGCGCAAAGGCTTCCTGCGGATCCTTGGCCTGCACCAACTTGTGCGCGAGATCGAACGCGGCATTCACGTTCTGCTCGGCGAAGCCGAGAACCTTGGAGCTCGCCGACTTGACGCTGTTTTCCGTCGTCGCGGCGGCGCCGTCGACGCTTCCCACGGCTTGCTGGGCGACCGAGACGAAGCCTTCAAACGCCTTGCGCGCCTGATCGACGCTACGCTCGGCGAAATCACGCAATTCACTTGGAATCTCGAACGGGGCATTGGCCATGACGATCCTCACCTCTCACGCCTGGAATCGGCGATGAATTATCTGCCGTTCATATAGCAGAATCATTGCTGCGGTGCAACATAATTTTGCGTCGCAACACGAAACTTAACCCTAGCGCGACGCAGCCGATCCCGCGGCATGGACGAAATGGAAGCGAACGCGTTAATATTTTGGTAAGAATCGAATTGGGATCCCCTCTCGCGCAGATTCTCTCTTCGAGAGATTGATTTCCTTAAACGAGAATGCGCCGCCGCTTATGGACGCCGTCGACCGAGCCGCCATGAATTCCGACGACGTCGCCACACTCGTGGCGGGCTCGCCGTTCGCCGAACGGCTAGAGCGCGGCGCCTCGCTGATGGTGGCGACCGGGCGCCCGGCGCGCATCGAATTCGCCACGTCGGCGGCGTTGGCGCTGTTCGGCGTTGCGACGCTCGGCGCGCTCAACGCCGTCGCCCTCGGCGGGCAAAGCCCCGGCGCCCGGCGATTGCGCCATCTCGCCGAGACGCTCGCCCGAGGCGTGCCCCCGCGCATGGAATCGCTGCGATTCTACGCCGGCCGCCTGCCGCTGGCGGTCGGGCTCATGTGCGCGCGAATCGCCCCCTCGGAAGACCGCGACGTCCTCGTCATGGCGGCGCCGACCGATCCGAGCGAAGCGGAATCCCCCGCGCCGGCTGTCGCCGAACCGCCGGTGAAGGAGGCGCCGCAGGCCGAGATCGCGTCGGCCCGCCGCTTCCTGTGGAGCCTCGACGCGGAGGGCCGTTTCGGCCAAGCCGATCGCGTCCTTGCGGAGGCGGTCGGCCTTCATGCGCCCGGGCTCGGCGAATCGCTTGCTGCGCTCCGCGCTCGGGTCGGCCTCGATCCAACCGGCGATTTCGCCGCGGCGATCGCGGCGCAGCGGACCTTTTCGGCGCTACGGCTCGCCTGGCCCGAAGCCGGTCGGCCGCAGGCGCGGATCGCGCTGATGTCGGGCGCGCCGGCGTTCGACAAGGACCGCCGCTTCGCCGGATTCCGGGGGTTCGGTCTGTTTAGCGGGGAAACGATCGGTTGGGAGTTCGTGGAGCGGGCCCAAGAAGAGGCCTCGCCGGCCGCCGCCGCCGGGGGGCCGGCCGCGGTCGTGCCGGTCGACGAGCCGAACCCGGCCGCGCCGGTCGTCGGCGCCGATGGGCGCGAGGACGAGGTCGCCGGCCCCGCCAAGCCCGCTTCGCCGCCCCCGCCCGGCGATCGTGGGGCTGAAATCGTTGTTCTTCGGCAGCCCGGCCTCGGGCCGCAGACCGGCGGCCCCAACGTCGTGCCGATTCGCCCCGGCGCATTGAGCGCGCTTTCGTTCTTGCCCGAAGAGCCGCGCCGCGGCGGCGACGAGCGCGAAAGCGTGGAGCTGACGACAACCGAGCGCGACGCCTTTCGTGAGATTGCTCGCGCGCTTGGCGCGAGACTGCCGGCAGGGCGCGAGGAAAGCCTCGGCGGCGGGCCGAGCGAGACCGGCGCGGAGCCTGCCCCTGCCCCGGCGGCGCGCGATTTGATCGACGTCGCGGGTTCGCCGTCCCCGCCCCCGCAAGCCCAAGCGGCCGAGGCGGCCGCCGGGGGCGCGGCTCCGATCGCGCGGGTCGCCGAGACTGCGCGCGGCGACGCGGGCGCGCTGCTCGATCGATTGCCGATCGGCGCGCTGGTTCTGCGCGCCGGGGAGCCGCTTTATCTCAATCAAACGTTGCTCGATCTCGTCGGTTATCGCGACCTTGCGGAGCTTCGCGCCGCCGACGGACTGGCCCACATGTTCAGGGGCCGCGACGTCCAAACCCTGGCCGAGGCAAGCGAAGGCGGGGCGATCCCGCTCGTCACCGCCGGCGGCGAATTGATCGCCGTCGACGCGCAAGTTCAAGCCACGTCCTGGGAGGACGCTCCGGCGACGCTCATCGCGTTGCGCCGGTCGCGGGACGCCGAGCATCAGGCCGAGTTGGGGGCGCTCGAGCGCGAGGCGCGCGCGCACGAAGCGATGGCGCGCGATCTGGCGGCGGTCGTCGACGCGGCGGCGGGCGGCATGATCGGGCTCGACCCGGCAGGCCGCATCGTCTCGATGAGCCGCCAAGCCGCAGCGCTTTTCGGCTACGACCAGAAGGAAGCCTCGGGCGAAAGCTTCCTGACGTTGATCGCGCCGCAGAGCCAGAGCGAAGCCGCGTCGCGATTCGAACAGATCAAGCAGGACGGAGAAAACGCCGGCGCGGGGGCCGAGCTGGTCGGTCGCGATCGGCGCGGACAGTCGATCCCGCTGCTGCTGACCCTGGCGCGCCTCCCCGGACCGGGGTCGGAACCGCGATATTGCGCCTTGGTGCGCGACCTGTCGCGCTGGAAGGCGACCGAGCGGGCGTTGGAGGCGGCGCGCGGCGACGCCGAAAAAGCCAGCGCGCGCAAGACCGAGTTCCTCGGCCGCATCAGCCACGAAGTGCGGACGCCGTTGCACGCCATTCTCGGTTTCGCCGAAGTGATGATGGAGGAGCGTTTCGGGCCGATCGGCAATGATCGCTACAAGGACTATATCAAGGACATTCACGCGTCCGCCAAGCACGTGATGAGTCTCGCCAACGACCTCTTGGATCTCGCCAAGATCGAGGCGGGCAAGCTGGAGTTCGAGTTCGCGCCGGTCGACGCCAACCGCATCATCCGCGAATGCGTCTCGCTGATGCAGCCGCAGGCGGCGCAGGAACGCATCATCATGCGCTTGTCGCTGTTCGACAAGCTGCCCAACGTCATGGCGGACGAACGATCGTTGCGCCAGATTCTCCTCAACCTGATGTCGAACGCCGTGAAGTTCAACGAGCCCGGCGGCCAAGTCATCGTCTCGACCGCGGTCGACGAAGCCGGCCACGCCGTCATCCGCGTGCGCGACACCGGCATCGGCATGAACGAGAGCGAAATCACCGCCGCGCTCGAGCCCTTCCGGCAAGTCGGGGGGGCCCGCAGCGCCGGCGGCGCCGGCCTCGGCCTACCCCTGACCAAAGCCCTGGCCGAGGCCAACCACGCCGACTTTTCCATCAAGAGCCGCAAGGAGCAGGGAACGTTGGTCGAAGTCGCGTTTCCCAGCGTCAAAGCGGCGCAGTAAGGGCGCCGGGTCGGACACCCGGCGCCAGCGGCCTTAAGCCGACGTTAGCTTCTTCGCGGCTATGCGTATTCCTCCCCATCTCGCGTTCTCGGCCGGCGGCGAGCGATGCGGTTGAATTTCTTGGCGCGCGCGTTCCATCCCTCGCATTCGCAGACGAACGCGAACTCGTCGGCTACGTCGGCCACGGTCGCCGGCCCTTTGCGTCGCTTTGGCGCTGGCCGCGACGTGGCCAACCAGTTGACGTTCTTCGTCGACTGGACGACCTGCCTGCGCTCGTGGGCCATTACGACGTTCGCGCTCGTGCTCGCGCTCGCGCCCGATCTCGCGCGCGATCGGCAAGGCGCATCTCGAACTCTACCGCGCCAAGCTGCACGCCGACGCGTTGAGCCTCACCGATCCGCTCACCGGCCTTCCCAATCGGCGCGCCCTCCTGGAAGCCGCCGCCGCCGCGGCGCCCGAATTGTTGGCGTTGGTGATCTTCGACATCGACCGATTCAAAGGGATCAACGACGCCTATGGCCATCTCGCGGGCGACGCCGTTCTACGCTCGGTCGGCCAGATGATGGCGGCCGAACTCGGTCCGTTCGGCTGTGTGGCGCGGGTCGGCGGCGAAGAATTCGCGCTGTTGTCCTCGGGCCTCCCGCCCGAAACGCTGGCGACCCATCTGATCGCCTTCTGCGACAGGGTGCGATCGACGCCGGTCCTCGTCAACGGCCTCGTCCTCAAGGTGACGATCTCGGCCGGCGTCGCGCTGCGCGAGCATGGCGGCGACTTCGACGAACTCTATTCGGAGGCCGATCGCGCGCTCTACGCGGCGAAGGCCTCCGGGCGCAATCACATTCATTTCCCGCCGGCGCTCGACGCGCTGCTGGTGAAAATCGGCGTGAAAGCCGGGACGGTGAAACGCGAGCCGCTGGCGCGCAGCGCGTGAGGGCCGTCGAGGCGCGCGTTTCAGCGCGCCTTCGTCCAGGCGACCGATTTGCAGATCAATCCGCCGAACACGCAGCCCGCGGTGATCAAGCTGTTGCCCGACATCGTCATCTTTCCCGTGTAATTCTGGCCGTCTTCAGGATTGAACGCCGTTCCCGCCCAGGCGTTCTCGCCGCTCGGCTTCATGTCAAAGAACACCTGCTGGCCGACCTTGGCGGGGTCGGTCGCATCCCGCACCCAGGTGACGCGACCGCACACCGCGGGGCCGCAGGGGGCGAAGCGAACCTTCCCCTTGCCATCGTCGCGCGCCCATTCGCCGAGAATGTCGGCCGCCCGCACGCCATGCAATGAGGCCGCCAGAGCGGCAAATGCCAGTAGAGATCGACGAAGCAAGATTTCCTCCCCAAAATCGCGCCCCTCGCGCGCTCGCTCTCGGAGCGCGTCGGCGGGCGCGCGTTAAGGCCAATGCGCCCGACAATGCATGACGCCTCTCGCAATTCGCGCGCGTCGGATCGCAAGAGGCGCCTCGGATTGTGACCGCAAGAGCCGCGCTGGGTCAAGGCGGCGCCCTGCGATCCCGCGCCGATCAGGGGCGCGTCGCGATCGGTTCGCCCGATGTCGAGGTCAGCAGCGCCGGCCGTTGCGGATCGACCGCAATTTCCATCGCCCAATAGACCCGGTAGCGGGTGCGCGCGTCCTTGGCGAGGGCGATGCCGAAGCGGGTCGCGCGGGGAATGAGAAGGTTGGCGTCGTGCTCGGGAGACCCGCGCCAGCCGGCCATCGCCGCTTCGGTCGAATCATAACCGCCGCCAAGGTTCTCGCCCGCCTCGGTCGCATCGACGCCGGCGACGGCGAGTCGCGAAAGGAAGCCGCCGGCGACGTCGTGAGACAGCGCGTCGGCGGCGACCATCGCGTCGGCCTGGCGTTGCGCCATCGCCGTCAGCGTCGGATCGAGCCGCACCGGGCCGAGGCCGCGGCTGGCGCGATAGGCGTTGAGCGTCGCGGTCGCGGCGGCCGGATCGACATGGACGGCAGCGATCGAACGCAACGCCTGCGCATCGACCGGCCCGGTGCGCGGCGCGTCTTCGCCGCAACCGGCGAGCGCGAACGCCACGAAAAGCGCGGCGGCGGGTTTCACCCTCATGACGATCGTCCTCGATTCATGCGTCGGCGCCGACCGCCCAGCGCGGAGCATAGCCGGCGGCGAGCGCGCGCACGATCGAAGGCGGCGTCAGAACCCGCGCCAGGCCGGCCCGCGGGCGAGGCTGCGGCGCGCCGTAGCAAGCAAAACTCCACGGCGCGATCGCGTCGCCGCGCACCGCGAAGGCGCGCCCGTCGCGCGCGATCATTGCCCCGTCCGGGAGGGCCGCGACCGGCAAATCCCAAAGCCGCTTGGCGCCCTGGTCGAGCCGCTCGCGATGGAGGACAGCGTCCATGCTCGGGGCGGTTGGCGGCGCGCCGATCGCGAACGCGCGGCGGAACGCTTCCGCCTCGGCGCGCCGGCATTCGAAACAGGGGCGATGCCCGGCGGCGAGCGCGGTCACTTCATCGAGAAAGAACAGTTCGGTGTAGCTTTCCCCCCATACCGCCCGCCGCCGGCCCCTGAAGGCGCAGAGGCAGGCGATCCATTGTTTGGAGGCCCAGCGGCGACGGCCCAGCGTCTGGTCCGAGCGATGAAATCGCCCGCCGCGGTTGCCCATCAGCGCGCCGCGCGCCGAGGTCGCGACAAGCTCGCCATACGGGTCGACGCGATTTTGCAGCGGGCGCGCGGCGCTCATTGTTTGAGGAGGGGAATCGGCAAGGTCAAAAAGCTCGGCGCCGCGGGCGGCGCGGCGTTCTGCGCGCTCGCCGTCGCCTCGTCGCCGGCGTCGACGCCATAGACGTCGTCGCGGAAGTTCGCCGCTCCGTCCCGATTCGACCATCCCGTCAAATAGACCCAGATCACCGGGACCGGCTGCGCGAGCTTGATGTCCTCGCGCGCCCCGGCCTTGACCTCCGCCAGCAGCGCCGCTTTATCCCAGACGCCGGACGGGCCGCCGTCGGTCCCCTGCAACAGCCATTCCGCGTAGTCATAGACGCCCTGGACGCGCACGCAGCCATGGCTGAGAAAGCGATAATCGGCGCCGAACAAGCGCTTCGACGGCGTGTCGTGCATATAGACGGCGAGCTTGTTGGGCATGCCGATGCGGATGGCGCCGAGCGAATTGCCGGCGCCCGAATCCTGACGCAAGATGTAATTGGCCGCCCGTTCGCTCGCCCAATCGATGGTCTTGGGGTCGACCTCGGCGCCCGATCCGTCGAGGATGCGGATCTTCTCGCGCGCGAGATAGCCCGGATCCTTCTGCATCCTAGGGATGATTTCCTTCTTGATGATCGAGGTCGGCACCGTCCAGGTCGGATTGAGGTTGATGACCGAGATGTGGGCGGCGATCTCGGGCGAGGGATGCTCGACGTCGCCGACGATCGCGACGTAGCGGTGAACGACGCGCCCGTTCTCGACCGCCTCGACCGAGGCCGCCGGCAGATTGACGACGACGTAGCGCTCGCCGAAAGAAAAGTCGATGCTCGATAGCCGCTGTGCGCTGGCTTTGAGCTGCGTGAGCCGCGCTTCGGCGGGAACGTTGATCGCCTTCAGCGTCGCGCCGGCGACCAGCCCGGTTTGACGCAATCCCATGCGCGCCTGAAAGCGCTTCACCGCCGCCGTCAACCCCGCGTCCCACGTCTCGCCGCCCGATCCCTCGGTCGCCTCGAGGTCGCCTTCGATGGCGAGCCGCTGGCGCAGTTCGGCGACCGCCGGCCCCTTGGCGCCCGGCCGGAGCGGCGCGACGTCGATCGGCCACCCCCCGGCCGCGACGATCGCCGCATAACGTTCGGCGGCCTTGGCGGTGGTGAAGAAGGTGTCGGGCTGGAGGGTCGGCGCCGGATCGTCGGAAAGCGCGGTTTCAAGCGGCGGCGCAGGCCGAGCGGGCGTCTTCTTGGGTTTCGCCGGCGCTCCGGCGGCCGCGTCGACCGGAATAGGCGCGGCCGAGGCGGCCGGCGGCGCGCCGCCGAACGCCGGCGCCGGGGCTGGGGTCGCCGGAGCGCTCGGCGACGCGATGGGAGAGAGCGCGGGCGCAGGGGCTTCCTGGGCGACCGCGCTCGCGCAAGCCAGCGCCATGGCCGCCAAAGCGCCCACCATCGTAACCCGAAACGCCATGATCATTAGCCCAGCGCGGAACCCGCCGCATCCTGAAACGATTTTCAACCACGTCTTGGTTACTAAAT
>CAVWKL010000090.1:0-18394 GCA_963755075.1 uncultured Alphaproteobacteria bacterium | reverse complement strand
GGCACGATCATCCAGACCAAGAGCAGGATGACGGAGGGCGCCAACAAAAGGCGTCCCGCGATTTTGGTTTGTTGGGTCGCCATCGTTCGAACTCCCGTGGAGGGACCGGCGGCCGACGGCCGCGCCCGCTTCGGCCGCCCGGGACTGGCGCGGCTCGAAGCTCGAAGGAATGCCGCCGACATCGTATCGGAAGGCTCGCCCCCGCGCACCTCTCGCCTCGCTCCCCCTCCCCGCGAGCGGGGAGGGGGGCGGAGCCTGGGCGGGGAGGAACGCCCCGCTCCGTCGCGACGGCGCGCGACCTCGAACGCGAGGCCGCGCGATGCGCCCTTACTTGATGTAGCCGGCCTTCTTCATCGCCGATTCGGTGCTGGCTTGCGCCTTGGCGAGCGCCTCGTCAGCCGACATCGTTCCCGCCAACGCCGCCGAGAAGTCCTGGCCGACATCCGTCGCGATCCCCTGGAACTCCGGAATGGCCACGAATTGGATGCCCGTATAGGGCACCGGCTTGACGGTCGGATGCAACGGGTCGGCCGAGTTGATCGACGCCAACGTCATCGCCGCGAAAGGCGCAGCCTTCAAATATTCCGGATTGGTGTAGAGCGAGGTGCGGGTTCCCGGGGGAACGTTGGCCCATCCTTCCTTCGACGCCACGAGCTCGGTGTAATGCTTGCTCGTCGCCCAGGAAATGAACTTCTCGGCGTCGGCCGTCTTGGCCGAGCCGGCGGGAACGGCCAGCGACCACGCCCACAACCAGTTGCCGCGCTTGCCGAGGCCGTTGTCCGGCGCCAGCGCGAACCCGACCTTGTCGGCGACGGTCGAGTCCTTGCCGGTGACGAAGGAGGCCGCGACCGTGGCGTCGATCCACATGCCGCACTTGCCCGCATTGAACAGCGCCAGGTTCTCGTTGAAGCCGTTCGACGAAGCGCCCGGAGGACCGTCGGCCTTCATCAAGGCGAGATAATAGTCCAGCGTCGCCTTCCATTCCGGCGTGTTGAACTGCGCGTTCCACTTCTCGTCGAACCAGCGCGCGCCGAAGGAATTGGAGGTGGCGGTGAGGAACGCCATGTTTTCGCCCCAACCGGCCTTGCCGCGCAGACAGACGCCGTAAACCCCGGCGGCCTTGTCGGTCATCTTGTCGGCGGCCTCCTTGATGAACGTCCAGGTCGGCGCGTCGGGCATCTTCAGGCCAGCCTTGTCCATCAGATCCTTGCGATACATGACCATCGAGCTCTCGCCGTAGAACGGCGCGGCGTAAAGCTTGCCATCGATGGTGAGGCCGGCGCGGATTGCGGGCAGGAGATCGTTGACGTCGTAGTCGGCGCCGAGATTGTCGAGCGGCACGAGCCAGCCCTTCTTGCCCCAGATCGGCACTTCGTAGGTGCCGATCGTCAGCACGTCGAACTGGCCGCCCTTGGTGGCGATGTCGGTCGTCACCTTCTGACGCAGGACGTTTTCCTCGAGCGTGACCCAGTTGAGCTTGATGCTCGGATTGGCCGCGGTGAAATCGTCCGTCAGCTTCTGCATTCGGATCATGTCGCCGTTGTTGACGGTGGCGATCGTCAACGTCGTATCGGCGTAGGCGGAAAGGGAAAGGGTGGTCAGGGCGCAAGCCCCGAGGAGACTCCTGACGAGAGTCGACATGCGTGTTTCCTCCATCTACGGGGGCGGCGCTCCAGCGTGAGCATTTGCCTTCCGTGCGGGCAAATACTCGACGTTAAGCGACAATCTGTCAATTCCAAATCGTTGCTGCGGCGCAGCAAAAATGCGCAACTTCCGTCGATTCAAAGGGATGGCGGACCGGCGTCAGCGGCGCAGCAGGTGCTCGGCCGTGCTTTCGTCGGTAATGAGGCCGGAGATCAGCTTGCCGAGCAAGGCGCCGCGCAGCGGGGCGCGACGCGAGGCGCCCATGGCGACGCCGATCACCAGCCGTTTGGTCGGCTGGCGCAGCGGCGCGCTGGCGACGCGATCGCTGAGCGGACTGGCCACCAAACGCCCCCTCGCGTCGAACGCCCAGCCGGTGATCTCGCCGACCGCGCCGGCGCGGCGCAGCGACTCGTTCTCCTCGGGGGTGATGAAGCCGTCCTGCAGCAGCGGCGAGTTTTCCCCCACCACGCCGACGCCGACGAAGGTCGCGTCGGCCTGCTCGACCAGGGCCAGGATGTTGCGGACCGAGGGCAGGCTCGCCAGGAGTTCGCGCTCCTCCGCCGATCGCGTGATGACGGGCAGCGGCATGGGGTAATGGGGGGCGCGCACCGTGTCGGAGGCGCGGATGATGACGTCGTAGAACGAAGCCGAGCCGTCGACCTTGGTCGTGCCGACCAAGGCGACGAGGCGGTGGCGCGGACATTCCATCGGCGGCAGCTGGTCGGCGACGGCGCGCATCGTGCGCCCCGTGCCGATGCCGATGACCACCGGATCGGAGCGGCGCAGCCAGCGCTCCATTTCGGCCGCGGCGATTTGCGCGATCCCGAGCGTCGTCGACGTCGAGGCCGGATCGCTCGGGGCGATTTCGCAATAATGGAGATCGTAGCGCTGACGCAGCGCCGAGGAGAGCTCCATGCATCGCGCGATGGGGTGGTCGAGCCGCACCTTGACCAAACGCTCGCTCATCGCCAGCGAGACCAGCCGCTGCGCCGTCTGACGGGAAACGCCGAGCTTCTTGGCGATTTCGTCCTGCGTGTTGCCCGCGACATAGTAAAGCCAGCCGGCGCGGGCGGCCTCGTCGAGGCGCGCGCTGTCGCCGTCACTGCTTCTCGCCATCGGCGCTCCCTTTCGTTGCCCCCGCGACCGGCGCGTCGGCGCGGCGTCGGGCGCGTTCCTCGCCGATGAGGCGCGGCAACTCGCGCATGTCGTCGAACACGGTCGCCGCGCCGGCCGCCCCAAGGCGCTCGCCGTAAGCCCCGCCCGTGGCGTGCGCCGCCCCGGTGAAGCCGAAAACCGTCATGCCGGCGCGGATCGCCGCCGTGACGCCGGGCACGCTGTCTTCGATCACCAGACAATCGCCCGGCTCGGCGTCCATGCGGGCGGCCGCGTGCAGCAGAAGATCGGGCTCGGGCTTGCCCCGCGCCACCTCGGCGGCCGAGAACACGTTGGGTTCGAACAGTCGGGTGTAGCCGACGATGCGCAGCGAGGCGCGGATGCGTTCGATCGAACCCGACGAGGCGACGCAGACCCGCGCGCCGAGTTCGGCCAGCGCTTCGCGAATGCCGTCGACGCCTTTGAGCTCGCGCTCGAAATCGGCGAGGATCTCACGCGCCAGTTCGCGCTGGAAGTCCGGCGGCAGCGACGCGCCAAGGTCGCGTTCGGCGATGCCCTGCATCGACTGGGCGCTGACGCCGAGGAAGCGATCGCGCGCTTCGTCGTCGGTCAGCGTCAGGCCGAGGCGCCCGAGCGCCTGGCGCGTGCGCGCCATGGCGATCGGTTCGCTGTCGACCAGCACGCCGTCGCAATCGAAGATGACGACCTCCGGCCATCCCGACGACGGCTTGGCGCTGGCGACGCGCGAGGTCGCCGCGCCAGGCGCGCCCGCGCCGGCGCGCATCGTCTGGCGCATGCGCCGCTCGGCGTCCTGCAGCGTCTCGAAGGCGCGACGCTTCCGGGCGTGCAGCGCCGCGATTTCGCCGCCGGCGGGGTCATGGAAGCTCTTCAGCCGCGACATCGCCGCCATCGCCCCGCCGATCGTGCGACGACCGGCGGCGACCGCGCCGATCATCGCCGCGCCGAGCAGCACCGGCTCGCTGGTCTCGGGCGCGGCGACCCGCTTGCCCGTCGCGTCGGCGATGATCTGTCGCACCAGCGCGCTGCCGCTGGCGCCGCCGCTGGCCACCAGCGTGTCGAAACGATAGCCGCCGGACTCGAGCGAGCCGATGACCTGGCCCAGCCCCTGCGCGAGGCCGCAAAGACCGGCGACGTAAAGGGCAAGCGCGCCGTCCACGTCGTCGCGCAAGTCGAGCCCGACGATCGCGCCCCTTGCCGAGGGATCGGCGAACGGCGAGCGATTGCCGAGAAAGTCGGGCGAGACGTGCAGGTCGCGCGCCAGCCACGCCGCCTCGGAGAGCCCCCCGGCGCGCGCCACGATCTCGCGCTCCAAGGCCGCGAAGCCGCCGGACCGCCAGGCGCAATCGGCGAAGGCCGGGCTCATGCGCATCAAATGGTCGATCGCCCCGCCGAAAGCCGATTGGCCGCCCTCGGTCAGCCATTGCCCCGGCGTCAGCGCCGAATAACTGGGGCCCCAAACCCCGGCGATGAAGCGCGCCTCGGGGGCGAGCGCCATGCAGCAGGAGGAGGTGCCGAGGATGAGCGCCAGACGCTTATTGGGATCGTCGCCTGTGGCGGCAAGCGAGGCGCCCATCGTCGCGACGGCGCCGGCATGGGCGTCGATCAGCCCGGCCCCGACCGGAACGCCTGGCGGCAGTCCGAAGGCCTGCGCGGCCTCCGCGCCGAGCCCCCGCCCGAGCGCGGTTCCCGGCGCCGCCACCTCGGCGCCGATCCGCTCGAACCCGGCGCCGCCCAAGGCGCCGAGCCCGACGCTGTCGAAAAAATCCTGCGGCCACCCTCGCGCATGGGCGAGATAGTTCCACTTGCATGTCACCGTGCAGGCCGAGCGCGTCAGCGCGCCGGTGGCCCGAAAGGTGAGAAAATCGCTCAAGTCGAGGAAATGGGCGGCGTCGGCGAAGGTTCGCGGCGCGCGTCTGGCCAGCCAGAGCAGCTTCGGCGCCTGCATTTCCGGCGAGATCGCGCCGCCGACGTAGCGAAGGACGTCGTGGCCGCCGCGGTCGATGTCGGCGGCCTCCTCGATGGCGCGATGGTCCATCCAGGCGATGACGTTGCGTTGGGGATCGCCGCTCGGGCCGACGGGAAGCGCTGCGCCGGCGCGATCGAGCACGACGAGCGAACAGGTCGCGTCGAAGCCGAGGCCGACGATCGCCTCAGGCGCGAGGCCCGATTTTGTGACCGCCTCGCGCACCGCAGCCGAGGTCGCGCCCCAAATGTCGGCGGAGGAATGCTCCACGATCTCGCCGGCTTCGCGCCACATCGCGATCGGACGTTTGGCGCTGGCGAGCAATCGGCCCTCGTCGTCGAAGACGCCCGCCCGGGCGCTTCGCGTCCCCACATCGACGCCGATGACGGCTCCGCCCATGCGTTCCTCGCCTGGTTGTCCCCGGCGCGAGCTATCCTCATGTCGCCCGCCCGCGCAAGCGCGCCGACGCGGATCGGGGCTCGAGGAACCGGCGGAGCGTATATAACATGGTGCAAATGATATTCAGTTGATTTGACACGATTTTCTGATAAAATACGACGGAGGCAGTCGTTCGACTGCGCGATGCGGAGGTAAAGACGATGATCCAAATCGGACAGGTGGCGCCGGACTTCACGGCGGAGACGACGGAAGGGCCGATTCGCTTTCACGAGTGGATCGGCAATTCCTGGGCGGTGCTCTTCTCCCACCCCAAGGACTTCACCCCGGTCTGCACGACCGAGCTCGGCGCGATGGCCAAGCTCAAGGGCGAGTTCGACAAGCGCGGCGTCAAGATCATCGGTCTTTCCGTCGATCCCGTCGCCAGCCACGCGAAATGGGCCAAGGACATCGAGGAGACTCAGGGCGCGGCGGTCAACTATCCCATGATCGGCGACACCGATCTCGCCGTCGCCAAGGCCTACGGGATGTTGCCGGCCGCCGCGCCCGGCTCGTCCGAAGGCCGCACGCCCGCCGACAATCAGACGGTGCGCACGGTTTTCGTCATCGCGCCCGACAAGACGGTCAGACTGCAGCTCGCCTACCCCATGACGACCGGGCGCAATTTCGACGAGATCCTGCGGGTCATCGACTCGCTGCAGCTGACGGCCCGCCATAAGGTCGCCACGCCCGCCAATTGGCGGAACGGCGACGAGGTGATCATCGCCGGGTCGGTGAGCGACGAAGAGGCGAAAACGCGCTTCCCGCAAGGGTGGAAGTCGCCGAAGCCTTATCTACGGGTCGTCGCGCAGCCGAAATAGAGCGCCGGCGGCGCGAAAACAGGGGGCGGCGGCTCGCGGCGCCGGGCGGCGGCTTCAGAGCCGTTCGTCTCGGCTCGCGCGCGCCCCCGGCGCTCGGGCTCCTCGCAGATTTGACTAAATCGATGATCTTTGTATAATGAATGTCGCGAAGCCACGCGAAGCCCAAAGCCTGGGGATCCCGATGCGCGACAGATTCGGTTCGAAGTCACCCTTGCGGCGCCCCGCCGGCTGGGCGGCTGAGCCGCGCTCGAAGGCGCCGTCGCCGGCGCGGCGCGACGACTTCGGCCTCGCCGCCGATCGACCGCCGCGCGCGAAGGACGTGGCGTTGCAGACGTATGCGGCTTAGCGGCGCGCGCCGGACCGACGGTCCGCCGCCTGCGCGGGATCGTTATCGACCCGACATGGATTGGAACGCGTCATGCTCGCCTTGCTTCATCAGGTGAACCCTCTCTATTCCCTGTCCGGCCTCGCCGTGGGCGCCCTGGTGGGGTTCACCGGCGTCGGCGGCGGGTCGCTGATGACGCCGCTCTTGGTGCTGCTGTTCGGCATTCACCCGGCGACCGCCGTCGGCACCGATTTGCTCTATGCCGGGCTCACCAAGATCAGCGGGTCGGCGGTCCACAGCTTGAACGGCGCGGTCGACTGGCGGATCACCCGCCGGCTCGCCTCCGGCAGCGTGCCGGCGGCGGCCTTGACCCTCATCGCGCTGTCGCATTTCGGCAGGGATTCGAAATCGGTCGGCGAAGTGATCACCACCGTCCTCGGCATGGCGCTGATCCTGACGGCGGTCACCCTTCTCTTTCGCGCCTGGCTATTGCGCAAGGTCGCCGAAACGCTCGATCGGCTCGACGACCGGCAGATCGCGGCGCTGACCGTGCTGCTCGGCGCCGTGCTCGGCGTGCTGGTTTCGATCTCCTCGGTCGGCGCCGGCGCCATCGGCGTCACCGCGCTGCTGATGCTCTATCCCAAGCTGCCGACGGTGCGCATCGTCGGCTCCGACATCGCCCACGCCGTGCCCCTGACGCTGATCGCCGGCGCCGGCCATTGGTGGATCGGTTCGATCGACTGGGCGCTGCTCGCCTCGCTGTTGATCGGCTCCGTTCCCGGCATCGCCATCGGCAGCGCCCTCGCCTCGCGCGTTCCCGACCGCGTGCTGCGCCCGGTGCTCGCCGGCACGCTGGCGCTGGTCGGCGGGCGCCTCGCCTTCTAGCGCCATAGTTTTCAGATTGCGCGACTTTCCGGCTGCCTTCGATCGCTTAGGGAGGGCGCCATGTTAGTCGCTTCGCGGCGAGGGTCGCGGTCAGCGCGGAAACATCAACGCCGCGTCCGCTCGCCTCGTCACGTCCCCCCGGCGCGAAAGCCCTTCATCATCGCCTGGCCGCGCCGGCGACGGCGCCATCGCGCGGCGGCAGCCGTCAGCCCCCACGGACGGCGCTGCAAAAGGCGACTGCGGCGCTAGTTGAACGCGCTCGATATCTCGACGTAGGTGTTGTTCAAACGGGTGCCGAGATTGCCGACCGCGACGATGATCGCCAGCACGATGCACATCGCCAGGATGGCGTATTCGACCGCGGTCGCGCCGGACTGCGATCTGGCGAACCGACCGATGATCTTCATCATGCGTAGCTCCAGACGCCCCTGCGCCGCGCCAGTCCCGACGCGCACATTGCCGCGCCCGACATTGCCCCAGGGTTAAGTCGATCGGCGAATGAGACCATCGACCGTTTGTCCGAAAACCCTAGCCCGGAGATGCTTAAAAGATAGTTAACGCTTCGCTCGAGCCAGGCTCTCCGCCTCACGCCGCGTCGGCCCGGCGCGCCGCCCGCCGCGCGCGCCATCGACGCCGGATCGGCCAGGCGCAAAGATGCGTCGCGGCCCATCCGCCGACCAGCGCCAGGGCGCCCACGATCAGCGCCTCCGAGGTGACGGGAATCGCCGGCTCGAAGTCCCGCAGCGTCTGGTCGGCGGTCGACGAATCGAAATTGCCCGCCATCACGATCAGGCGACGCAGCGGGCCGGCGCCCTGCAACTCGGCCAACTCCTGCTCCAGCCGCGCCTGGCGGGCGATATCGCCTTCGATGTCGGCGCCGCGCTCGCGCGCCAACGGGTCGGGGTTGGTCTTCAACCGGCCGACGGCTTCCGCGGGCGTCAGGGCATGGCTCGCCGCCTCCGCCTCGAAGGCGGCGACGACGCGCCTGAGCTCGTCGAGCGCGCCGCCGAGCCGCTGGCGGTATTGTTGCGAGAATTCCGGCCATTGGGCGCCGATCAGGCCGCAGAGCAGGCCGATCGCCAGAGCCAGTCGTCGCGTCATCATCGCCAAGCTCCGCTGAGCCGCGCGCACGCTATCGCGCGCCCCCGCAAAAGTCATGCGCCGGATTGACGCGACGGCGCGAAACGGCGTGAATGCGATTCGTCGAGGGGAATGGGCATCGATGAGCGAGAAGATCCGCCGCCGCGCCGGGACGTCCCTGGCCGCTCTTTCGGTCCTTCGCGCATTGGCGCATGGCCGATCTCGGCGCTGACGCGATCGCCGGCGTGACGCTCGCCGCAATCGCCATACCCGAGCAAATGGCGACGGCGCGTCTGGCCGGGTTCGAGCCCCAGATCGGCTTTCTCGCCCTCTTCGCCGGGGCGATCGGCTTCGCCGTCTTCGGCGCCAGCCGGCTGTTGTCGGTCGGCGCGGATTCCACCATCGCGCCGATTTTCGCCGGCGCGCTGGCCTTGCTGGCGACGACCGGCTCGACGCACTACGGCGCCGACGCGGCGGCGTTGGCGCTCGGCGTCGGGGCGATTCTTGCGCTCGCGGGTGCCTTTCGCCTCGGCTTCGTCGCCGACCTGCTTTCCATTCCGGTCATGACCGGGTTCCTGGCCGGGATCGCCGGCCACATCGTGGTCAGCCAGGCGCCGGCGGCCCTCGGCCTCGCCGCGCCGCAGGGGTCGTTGATCGCGCAGGTGGGCGCGCTCGGGGCTCAGCTCGGCGCGACGAATTTCGCCGCGCTCGGCATCGGCCTCGGCGTGCTGGCGATCATGCTGGCGAGCGAACGCGTCAACCCGCGCTTGCCCGGCGCCTTGATCGGGCTCGGGCTCGCGACGGCGATGGTCGTCGCGCTGGGGCTGGAGTCGCGCGGCGTCTCGACGCTCGGCGCCTTGTCGGCCGCGACGCCGAGCCTCGCCATGGCCGGGGTTTCGTTCGACGATCTGCCTGAGATCGCGCCGCTGGCGCTGATCGTCGCCATCGTGGTGATGGTGCAGACCGCGGCGACGACGCGCAGCTTCGTCTCCGATCCGGCCAGCGGCCCCGACGTCAACCGCGATTTCGTCGGCCTCGGCGCGGCCAATCTGCTCGCCGGCCTCATCGGCGCGTTTCCCGTCAACGCCAGCCCGCCGCGCACCGCGGTCGTTATGGAGACCGGCGGCGTCTCGCAGTTCGGCGCGCTCGTGTGCGCCGCCCTGGCGCTGGCGTTGTCGGCCTTCGGCTCCGGCCTGATTGCCCATGTGCCGCACGCCGCGCTCGCCGGGGTGCTGCTGTTCGTCGCCCAGCACATCGTCCGGACGTCGACGATTCTCGACGTGTGGCGGCGCACCCGCGCCGAATTCAGCCTGATCGTCGCCACGATGCTGGCGATCCTCGTCCTGCCGATCCAGCAGGGCGTCGGCGTCGGCATCATTCTGTCGTTGATGCACGGCGTGTGGACGACGACGCGCGCGCGCACCGTGGCGTTCGAACGCATCCCCGGCACCTCGATCTGGTGGCCGGTGAACGCCGGGCAGCGCGGCGAGACCGTGCCGGGCGTGCGCGTGGTCGGGCTGCAGGCGCCGCTGTCGTTCCTCAACGCCTATGCGTTCCAGCAGGCGATCCAGGCGCTCGCCGAACCGGGCATACGGCTCGTCGTCGTCGAGGCCAACGCGATTGTCGAAATCGATTACACCGGCGCCGAAGTTCTTGGCGACGTCGTCGAGCGCTTGCGCGGGGTCGGCGTCGACGTCGCCTTCGCGCGACTGGAGTCGGTGCGCGCCCAGGAAAGCTTCGCCCGCCAGGGGCTGGAGGCGCTGGTCGGCCGCGACCACCTCTTTCACAGCGTCGAGGAGGCGGTGAGCGCGCTGACGCCGGTGCGTCCGGCGTGACCGCGCCGCGTCATAATAGCGTCACGGTTGGCGTCGATGACCCGTTCGGCCTCGCTTGGCTCGGCGCGAGGCGTCGGCTGGGAGCGCGCACGACGATCGCGGCGTTGGACGTTCGCCAGGCCATCGCGCCGCAAGAGGATTTGAAGTGAACGAAGTTCCGATCGGCGTCGTCACCATCTCCGACCGCGCCTCGGCTGGCCTATACGAAGACAAGGGGGGGCCGGGGATCGAAAAGGCGCTGGCGGCGATCCTGGCGACGCCGTGGCGCCCGGTGCGCCGGCTGGTGCCGGACGAGCGCGCGCGCATCGAGGCGGCCCTGCGCGATCTCGCCGACGTCGAGCGTTGCGCGCTGATCTTGACGACCGGGGGCACCGGCCCCAGCCCGCGCGACGTGACGCCGGAGGCGACCGAGGCGGTTTGCGACCGACTGATGCCGGGATTTGGCGAGGCGATGCGGGCCCGCAGCCTCCTCGAAGTCCCGACCGCGATCCTGTCGCGCCAGATCGCGGGCTTGCGCGGGCGCAGCCTTATCGTCAATCTGCCGGGCAAACCGTCGGCGATTCGCACCTGCCTCGACGCCGTCTTCCCGGGCGTGCCTTATTGCCTCGATCTGATCGGCGGCGATCGGCTGGAGACGAACCCGGAGGCCTGCGTCGCCTTCCGGCCTAAAGCTTAATCGGCCTAAAGCATAGTCGGCCTAAGGCACAAGAAGCCGGTCGCCGTTTTGATACGCATCAGTTTCGGCAAGCGCGCAACGGGTTAAGCGTCCCCGCGTCAAACCGTTTAGGAGAAGTCGAGCATGACCGCCGCGGACCCGATCGTCGCCGCCGTCGTCGCCAAGCGCGGCGGAAACCCGACCCATCTCGTGCAGATCCTGCGCGAAGTGCAGGAGGCGCTCGACTGGATCGCGCCCGAGACCGTCGAGGCGATCGCGACGCAATTGAAAATCCCGATCACCCAGGTGCAAAGCGCGCTGCAATTCTATTCGCTGTTGTACGATCGGCCGCGCGGAAAGTATCGCCTGCTGTTTTCCGACAACATCACCGACCGCATGCTCGGCAGCCTGGGCCTGTTCGAGCACATGCTGTCGCGCCTGAAGCTGCGCCGCGGCGAGGTCTCGCCCGACGGCTTGGCGAGCGTCGATCTGTCGTCGTGCATCGGCATGTGCGACCAGGGGCCGGCGCTGCTGGTCAACAACCGCACCATCACCCGCCTCACCGCGCGGCGCGTCGATGAAATCAGCGATCTGGTGCGCGACCGCATTCCCCTCAACGAATGGCCGAGCGATTTCTTCCGCGTCGATGACAACATCCGACGCGCCGACGCCCTGCTCGGCGGCTCCTTCGAGCCCGGCAAGGCGTTGCGCGCGGCGATCGAGCACGGGCGCCAGGGCATGCTCGACGAAATGAAGCGGTCCAATTTGCGCGGCCGCGGCGGCGCCGGTTTCCCTGCCGGCGTGAAGTGGGAAAGCTGTCGCAACGCGCCGGGCGCCGAACATTACGTCGTTTGCAACGCCGACGAGGGCGAGCCCGGCACGTTCAAGGACCGCGTGCTGCTGCAAACCTACGCCGCGCGCGTGTTCGAGGGCATGGCGATCGCCGGCTTCGTGGTCGGCGCCGTCAAGGGATTCCTTTATATGCGCGGCGAATATCGCTATCTGCTCGCGCCGCTGGAGGCCAAGCTCGAGCAGATGCGGCGCGCGCGCCTGCTCGGCCCGGGCATCTGCGGCGCGCCAGGCTTCGATTTCGACATCGAGATCCACCTCGGCGCCGGCGCCTATATCTGCGGGGAGAGTTCGGCGCTGCTCGAGTCGCTGGAAGGCAAGCCCGGCCATCCGCGCATTCGCCCGCCGTCCTCGGTGCTGGTCGGCTATCTCCGCAAGCCGACGGTGGTCAACAACGTCGAGACCTTGTGCGAAGCCACCGAAGTGGCGCTGCGCGGCGGCAGGGCCTTCGCCGGCCAAGGCACCAAGCGCTCGACCGGCACGAAGATTCTCTCGGTGTCGGGCGATTGCGAGCGGCCTGGCCTCTATGAATATCCCTTCGGCGTGCGCATTCAACAGGTGCTCAAGGACTGCGGCGCCCGCGACGTGGCGGCGGTGCAGGTCGGCGGCCCCTCCGGGGTCTGCGTGACGCCTGACGAATTCGAGCGCCGCATCGCCTTCGAGGACGTGCCGAGCGCCGGCGCCATCATGGTGTTCGGCGCCCATCGCGATCTTTTCGAGGTGGCGCGCAATTTCGCGCATTTCTTCGCCCACGAGAGCTGCGGGTTCTGCACCCCCTGCCGGGTCGGCACCGCGGTCGTGCGCGACGTCATGGACAAGATCGCCGCCGGCCGCGGCACGCGCTACGAGATCAACGAACTCAATCGCATGTACGAGCTGTTGCGCCGCACCAGCCATTGCGGGCTCGGCGAGACCGCCGTCAACGCGGTTCACGACACGTGGCAGAAGTTTCGTCCCGCCTACGAGCGGCGCCTGCAGAGCCACGATTTCACCTCGACGATCGACCTTGAAGCCGCCTTGGCCGTCTCGCGGCGGGTCACCGGACGAGACGACGCCGACGCGCACCTGGGAGTTGAGGCATGAGCGACACCGATCCGACCATCACCATCGACGAGCAGCCGGTGCCGTTCAAGCCTGGGCAGACCATCCTGCAGGCGGCCCTCGAAGCGGGCATCTACATCCCGCACCTCTGCCATCATCCCGAGTTCTCGCCGCACGGCAGCTGCAAACTGTGCTCGATCACGGTCAACGGCCGCAGCAACACGGCTTGCTCGGTCAAGGCGGTGGCGGGGCAGGAGATCGACGTCGACACCCCCGAGTTGCACAACTACCGGCGCAGCCTGCTGCAGATGCTGTTCGTCGAGGGCAACCACTTCTGCCCGACCTGCGAGAAGAGCGGCAATTGCCAGTTGCAGGCGCTCGGCTACGAATTCGAAATGCTGACGCCGCATTTCGTCCACTTCTTCCCCCATCTCGGGGTCGATGCGTCGCATCCCGACGTGATGATCGACTTCAGCCGCTGCATTCAGTGCGAGCTGTGCGTGCGGGCCAGCCGCGACGTCGACAAGAAGGGCGTTTTCGCCCTCGCCGGGCGCGGCCTCAACGCGCATCTCATCGTCAATTCGCCGTCCGGCAAGCTGGGCGACACGAATTTCTCGGTCTCCGACAAGGCGGCGCACGTCTGTCCGGTCGGCGCCATCTTGATCAAGCGCGTCGGCTTCGCCGAACCGATCGGCACGCGTCAATACGATCGCGAGCCGATCAGCGCCGAGGCCGAACGATGCGCGATTGAGGAGCCTTGAGATGGACATTCCCGCCGAGGTTCACGCGCCGCTGAAGATCAAGCTCGCCACGACGTCGCTGGCCGGCTGCTTCGGCTGCCACATGTCGCTGCTCGACATCGACGAGCGGCTGTTCGAGCTGGTGCGGCTCGTCGAATTCGACCGCTCGCCGCTCACCGACATCAAGCATTGCGGGCCCTGCGACATGGCCCTCATCGAGGGCGGGGTGTGCAACGGCGAGAACGTGCACGTGCTGCGCGAATTGCGCGCCAACGCCAAGATCCTGGTCGGCGTCGGCGCGTGCGCGATCAACGGCGGCCTGCCGGCGATGCGCAATCAGCTCGACGTCGGCGAGCTGCTCGAGAAGATCTACTGCGAAAGGGGCGGGGCGGCGAAGGTTCCCAACGATCCCGAGTTGCCGCTGCTGCTCGACAAGGTCTACCCGATCAACGAAATCGTGCGCGTCGACTATTTCATCCCGGGCTGTCCGCCCTCGGGCGACGCGATCTGGAAATTCCTCACCGATCTGATCCTCGGCCGCATGCCGCGCCTGGACAATCAGCTTCTCCACTACGACTGACGGGAACCGCCTCATGTTCAATCTCGAAACCGCGGAAGCCCCGCACAAGCTGCGCCGGATCGCCATCGAACCGCTGACGCGCGTCGAAGGCCACGGCAAGGTGACCATCCTGCTCGACGAGGACAACCGGGTTCATCAGGTCCGCTTGCACATCGTCGAGTTTCGCGGCTTTGAGGCCTTCATCGAAGGGCGCCCCTATTGGGAAATTCCGGTCACGGTGCAGCGTCTGTGCGGCATCTGCCCGGTCAGCCATCTTCTCGCCGGCGCCAAGGCGATGGACATCGCCGCCGGCTACGGGCCGCTGACCCCGACGGCGGAAAAGCTGCGCCGGCTGTTGCACTACGGCCAGATGGTGCAGTCGCACGCGCTGCATTTCTTCCACCTCGCCTCGCCCGATCTTCTGCTCGGCTTCGAGAGCGACGTCGCGCGCCGCAACATCGTCGGCGTCGCCGAGGCGTTCCCCGATCTGGCCAAGCGCGGCGTGCTGACGCGGAAATTCGGCCAGGAAGTCATCCGCCACATTATCGGCAAGCGCATTCACGGCACCGGGGCGCTGCCCGGCGGCATGAACAAGGCGCTCGGCGTCGAGGAGCGCGACACGCTGCGCCACGATATCGACGAGATCGTCGTTTGGGCGCGCGAGTCGGTCGGGCTGGTCGAGCGGCTGCACGAAACCCACCCCGAATTCTACAACCGCTTCGGCGAATCGCGCGCCAACATGATGGGCCTCGTCGACGCGCGGGGCGCGCTCGATTTCTATCACGGCGGCTTGCGCGCCCGCGATCCCGACGGGGGCCCCATCTTCGATCAGGTCGACTACACCACCTACCAGGAGGTCCTGCGCGAGGAGGTGAAGCCCTGGAGCTACATGAAATTTCCCCACATCGAGGCGCTCGGCGCGGAAAAGGGCTGGTATCGCGTCGGGCCGCTGGCGCGCGTGCAGGTCTGCGATTTCCTCTCCACGCCGCAGGCCGACGAGGAGCGGCGCAAGTTCGTCGCGCTCGGCGACGGCGCGCCGATGCACGGGGCGCTGCTCTTCCATTGGGCGCGCATGATCGAAATGCTGCACGCGGCCGAACTGGCGCGCGAAATGCTCAACGACCCCGACATCGTCGGCAAGGATCTGATGGCCGACAAGGGCCCGCCGCGCGGCGAGGGCATCGGCGTCATCGAGGCGCCGCGCGGCACCTTGTTCCACCATTACCGCGTCGGGCCCGACGATCTGGTGACCTATTGCAACCTCATCGTCTCGACCACCAACAACAACCAGGCGATGAACGAGGCGATCCGTTCGGTGGCGGCGCGCTTCCTCAACGGGCGCGAGGTGACGGAAGGCCTGCTCAATCATATCGAGGTGGCGATCCGCGCCTATGACCCGTGCCTGTCCTGCGCGACGCACGCGCTGGGACAGATGCCGCTCGAGGTCGAACTCGTCGACGCCGAGGGCGCGCTGATCAGCCGGGCCCGCAAGGGCTTCTGAGGTGCGCCTCGCCGTCTTCGGCTGGGGCAACGAGTCGCGCGGCGACGATGGCCTGGGGCCGCTTCTCCTCGCCCGCGTCGAGGCGGCCGGCTGGTCCGACGTGGCGACGATCGAAGACTATCAGCTGCAGATCGAGCACGCGCTCGATCTCGAGGATTGCGATTGCGCCCTCTTCGTCGACGCGGGGAAAAATACGCCGGCGCCGTTCTCGTTTCGCGCCCTCGCGCCGCGCCGCGACATGACGCATACGACCCACGCGCTGGCGCCGGAGGCGGTGCTCGACGTCTACGCCCAGATCAAAGGCCGCCCGCCGCCGCCGGCCTTCGCCTTGCTGGTGCGCGGGGAGAGCTTCGAACTCGGCGAAGGGCTGTCGGCCGAGGGGGCCGAGCGGCTCGAGGCGGCATGGGCCTTCGTTCAGGCGCTGATGGCGACACGGTCGGTCGCCGCGTGGGAGACGGCGGCGCGCGAAAGCGAGCGGCCGGCGCCTGCCGCCTCAGTTTAGAGCGGGGCGCATTTAAGTTGAACCAGCTCAGCCGTCATTGCGAGCGACCGCGAAGCAATGACGGTCGAATCCGTTCGATATCAATGCTGCCCACTGTAGGGCGCGCGCCCTACCGCCACATCGCGCGCATGCGCGCCGCCATATCCACCTTCGGCCCGTCGCCGAGGCGCGGCGCCGGCTCGCTCGCCGCCAGCGGCCAGGTCCGGCGGTCGAAATGCTTCAGGAGCGGCGCCGGGAGGAAGCGGGTGCGGCTGGCCAAGACGTGGCGGTCGCCGTGTTTCGGCTGGCCGTGGACGTAGAAGCGCTGCGGGACGATCAGCGTCAGTTCGTCGCGGGCGCGCGTCATCGCGACATAGAGGAGACGGCGCTCCTCCTCGATCTCCTCCGACGAGCCGGTGGCGAGGTCGGAGGGAATGCAGCCGTCGACGCAATTGAGCACGAACACCGACTTCCATTCCTGCCCCTTGGCGGAATGGATGGTGGAGAGGATGAGATAGTCCTCGTCGCGGCGCGGCGGCCCCGCTTCGTCGCTGGTGGCGTCGGGCGGATCGAGCGTCAGCTCGCTCAAGAAACGCTCGCGTGAGGGAAACGTCGCGCCGATGCGCTCGAGCGCGTCGAGATCGGCGGCGCGCGAGACGGCGTTGTCGTAGCTCTCCTCGAGGCTGGCGCGCCGCCAGGCGACCGCCTCGCCGAGGTCGCTCGGCCACGCGCCATGGGCGAGGCGGGCAAGGAGGGCGGCGAATTCGCCGAAGGCCTCGCGCGCCTTGGCCGGCGGCGTCAGTGAAGCGAGCGTCGCAAAGCCGTCGCCCGCCGCCGCCGCGGCGACGATCTTTTCCGCGCTCGCCGGGCCGACGCCCGGCAGCAGTTGGGCGACGCGGAAGCCGGCGACGCGGTCGCGCGGATTGGCGGCGAAGCGCATGAGCGCCAGCGTGTCCTTGATATGGGCCGCGTCGAGGAACTTCAGCCCGCCGAACTTGACGAAGGGGATGTCGCGGCGCGTCAGCTCGAGTTCGAGGGCCGCGCTGTGATGGGCGGCGCGGAAGAGGACCGCCTGGCTCTTCAGGCTCGCGCCCGCCTCGCGGTTGTCAAGCACGCAGGCGGCCACATAGCGCGCCTGATCGGCCTCCTCGCCGACCGTGACCAGCCCCGGCGCCGGGCCGGCGGCGCGCTCGGTCCAGAGATCCTTGGCGTAGCGCTCGGGAGCGAGCGCGATGACGGCGTTGGCCGCCGCGAGGATGGCCTTCGTCGAGCGGTAGTTGCGATCGAGCGTCACCACGCGCGCCGGCGGATCGAAGCTTAAGGGGAAATCGAGGATGTTGCGCACGGTGGCGGCGCGGAAGGAATAGATCGACTGGGCGTCGTCGCCGACCACGGTGAGCCCGCGCCCCAGAGGGCGCAGCGCCAGCACGATCTTACCCTGCAGGCGGTTGGTGTCCTGATATTCGTCGACCAGGAGATGGTCGAAGCGGGAGGCGACGTCGGCGGCGATCGCGCTCTCCGCCAACATCTGGGCGAAATAGAGCAGGAGATCGTCGTAATCGAGCACGTTATGGCGCTGCTTCATCTCGACGTAGGCGGCGAAGAGGCCGCGCAGCGCCTCTTCGTGGGCCGCCGCCCAGGGGAAGTGCTTAGCCAAGGTCGCGCCGAGCGGGCGCTGCGCGTTGACGACGCGCGAATAGACGGCAAGGCAGGTCGCCTTGGTCGGGAAGCGCGCCTCAGTTTGCGACAGCCCCGCCTCGTGACGGGCAAGCGCCATCAGGTCGGCCGAATCCTCGCGGTCGTGGATGGTGAACTGCGGATCGAGACCGAGGCGGGGCGCATATTCGCGGATGAGCCGCGCCCCGATCGCATGGAAGGTGCCGGCGTAGGCGGGAAGCGAAGCCGCCGCCGCCTCCGCCGCGAGCTTCCGCTGCAACAGCCGCTGCACCCGCCGGTTCGAGCTCCGCCGCCGCCCGGCGCGAGAAGGTGGCGAGCATGATGCGCTTCGGGTCCGCGCCGCAAAGGATGAGATGGGCGACGCGGTGCGCCAGCATCGCCGTCTTGCCGACGCCGGCGCCGGCGATGACGAGGAGGGGCGAAGGGCCTTGCGGATCGCCGACGCCATGCTCGACCGCCAGGCGCTGGGCGTCGTTGAGGTCGTCGAGCGGGGGAGCGCGAATCAGGGGCGGGGGGCATGGGGGGAGGGGATCACGGTTCGGGGGGAGGGGGCAAGGGCGGGGTTAAGGTTCCGACGCTACCCCAGAAGCAGTCATGACCGCGCTTGTCCCGGTCATCCACGCCGACGTTGTTAGACACGGTTCCGGCCACGCCGCCCCGTCGCCGTCAAGCCAAGGCGAATGCAAAGCATTCGGCCGCGGCGGGAATTACGGTGGGAATTACGGTGACGCCTTATAGGAATTACGGTGACGCCTTATTGGACTGCACC
>CAVWKL010000089.1:0-41710 GCA_963755075.1 uncultured Alphaproteobacteria bacterium | reverse complement strand
CAGGTTGTGCTGGCGCTCGGCTTCCAGGGCGAAATCGATCTGCATGATGGCGTTCTTCTCCACAATGCCGATCAGCATGATGAGGCCCACAAATGCGTAGATGTTCAGGTCGATGTGGAACAACAGCAGCGTCATCAGCGCGCCGAAACCGGCCGAAGGCAAACCGGAGAGAATGGTGATGGGGTGGATGTAACTCTCGTATAGAATCCCGAGCACAATGTAGACCACGGCGATGGCGATGATGAGCAGCACCCACAGGTTTCCGAGGGAACTCTGGAAGGCCTTGGCCGCGCCTTGGAATTGGGTGCCGATGGTGGCCGGCAGCTCGCGGTCGGCAAGCTCCTGGATGCGTTTGACCACCTCACCCAGGGACGCGCCCGGCTGGAGGTTGAAGGAGATGGTGGCCGAGGGAAGCTGGCCGTAATGGTTGATGGTCTGCGGCCCGGTTTCGGTAACTACGCGGGCCAAGGTGTCGAGCGGAATCAGTTTGCCGTTGCTGTTCTTGAAATAGAGCAGCGAGAGCGCGCGCGGATCGGCCTGGTACTTGGGTTCGAGTTCCAGCAGCACCTTGTATTCGTTCACCGAACCATAGATGGTGGAGACCCAGCGCGGGCCGTACGCGTCGTAAAGGGCGTTCTCGATCAAATTGGCGTTAACGTTCATCACCGCGGCTTTGTCGCGGTCGATGGTAACGTCGACCTGCGGCGTCTGGACGGCCACGTCGCTGGCCACATCCTCCACGCCCGGCACTTGCTCCACCTGTTTCAGAAGCCTGGCCGTATCGGCGTACAGTTCGGCCTTGTCCGGCGTCTGCATCGAGAACTGGTACAGACTCTTGGTGACCTGTCCGCCGATCTGGATGGTGGGGGGATTCTGCAGGTAAGATTTCATGCCCGCCAGGCCGGCCAGCTTGGGACGCAATTCCTTGATGATGTCGTTGACGCCCAAGCGCCGCTTACCGCGCGGCTTCAGGTGCACCACCAGTTCCCCATAGTTCGGCCCGCCCAGATTGGAGGCGGTGGTGCCGCCCACGCTGGCCATCAGCGAATCCACATTGGGGTCCTTCGATACCAGGTCGGCGATCTTCTGCTCGTAGTCCACCATCTGGTAGTAAGAAGTCCCCTGCGCGGCTTCCGTGTAGACCTGCATCTGGTCGGTGTCCTGGTCCGGAATGAAGCCCTTGGGAATGGTCACGAACATATACACGGTGGCCGCCAGAACCAGCGAAGAAGACCACCATGGTGGCCGGGCGGTGGCGCAGCACCCCTGCCAGGTGACGGTCGTAGAAGTTCAGCATGCCGTCGAAGAACCGCTCGGTCAGGCGATAGAACCAGCTCCGCTGCTCCTCGTGCGCCGACGCGCAGGAAGCGGCTGCACAGCATGGGCGTGAGGGTCACGGAAACGAAACCGGAAATCAGAATCGCCACGCAGATGGTGACGGCGAATTCCTTGAACAGCCGGCCCAGCACGCCGCCCATGAACAGCACCGGGATGAACACGGCCGCCAGCGACAGCGTCATGGAGACGATGGTGAATCCGATCTCGCCCGAGCCTCTCAGCGAGGCCTGCAAGGGCTGCTCGCCCATCTCGATGTGCCGGACGATGTTCTCGAGCATGACGATGGCGTCGTCCACCACGAACCCGATCGAAAGAATCAGGGCCATCATCGAGAGATTGTCCAGGCTGAAGTTCAGAAGGTACATCACGGCGAAGGTCCCGATGATGGAGAAAGGCAGCGCCAGGCTGGGAATGATGGTGGCGGACAGGTTTCGCAGGAACAGGAAGATCACCATGACCACCAGTCCCAGCGTCAGGACCATGGTGAACTCCACGTCGCGGTACGACTCGCGGATGGTGTCGGAGCGGTCGTACAGAATGTCCATGTGGACCGAGGGAGGAATCTCCGCCTGGAACACCGGCAGCAGGTTCTTGACGCCGTCGGTCACCTCGATGGTGTTGGTCCCGGGCTGGCGCTGAATGGCGAGAATGATGGCGCGGCTGTGCTGGTTATGCGCGTAGAACCAGGAGGCCGTCTTGTCATCCTCGACGCTGTCGATGATGGTGCCCAATTCTTCCAACCGCACCGGCGAGCCGTCGCGGTAAGCCACCACCACGGGACGATAGGCCGCGGCGGACATCAACTGCCCGCTGGCTTGCAGGGTGAAGGCGCGCTGCGGACCGATGATGGCGCCGGTGGGCAGGTTCACATTCCAGTTTTTCAGCGCGGTTTCAATCTCGTTGATGCCGATCTGGCGGGAAGCCAGGGCGTGGGGGTCCATCTGCACGTGCACGGCGTACTTCTGGGCGCCCAGCACCTGCACCTGGGCCACGCCGGAGATCATCGAAACGCGCTGCGCCAGGCGCGTCTCGGCGTATTCATCCAGGGTCCACAGGGGCAGCGTGGGCGAGGTCAGGGCGATGTACAGGATGGGCTGGTCGGCCGGGTTCACCTTGGTGAAGGTGGGCGGCGTGGGCATGCCCTGGGGCAGCAGGCGGGAGGCTTGGGTGATGGCCGCTTGCACGTCCACCGCGGCACCGTCGAGCTTGCGCGCGAGGTCGAATTCCAGGGTGATCTGGGTGCTGCCGAGCGAATTCGTGGAAGACATGGAATTCATCCCGGCGATGGTGGAGAACTGGTTTTCGAGGGGGGTGGCCACGGCGGCGGCCATGGTTTCGGGGCTCGCTCCGGGCAGGCTGGCCGTGACCAGGAGGGTGGGCAAGTCGACGTTGGGCAGATCGCTCACCGGCAGGGCGCGGTAGGCGACCGCCCCGAACAGGGCGATAGCGGCCATCAGCAGGCTGGTGGCGATAGGCCGCTCGATGAAGGTCTGGGAGATGTTCATGAGGGTGTCACCCGTTCAGGCCTCGCCACAAAAGAAATGGGCAAGCTAAAGCATGCCCCACCAGGTGGGGCATGCTTTAGCTTGCCCATGGCCCGCTTGCGGGCGATCTTTTCACGACGGCTGTAGGTTGACATGCGTCAGTCTCCCGCCTGCATGACGGGGGACAAGGCCTCGGGGAGATTTCCAGGCATTCCACCGTTCCACGATCGCCGCCATATAGGTATAAACCACCGGAGTGAGATACAGGGTCATCAACTGCGAAAAGGCCAGGCCGCCCACCACGGCCATGCCCAGGGGCCGGCGCGTCTCGCCGCCCGCGCCGTAGCCCAGCGCGATGGGCAGGCCGCCCAGCAGCGCCGACATGGTGGTCATCATGATGGGGCGGAAGCGGATCAGGCAGCCCTGGTAAATGGCCTCGGCAGGTGCGACATGCCTTCCTTGCGCTCCGGCATCCAGGGCGAAATCGATCTGCATGATGGCGTTCTTCTTCACGATGCCGATGAGCATGATCAGGCCGACAAACGAATAGATGCTCAGATCGATCTTGAACAGCAGCAGGGTGAGCAGCGCGCCGAAGCCGGCCGAAGGCAATCCCGAGAGGATGGTCATGGGGTGGACGTAGCTCTCGTACAACATGCCGAGCACGATGTAGACCACGGCGATGGCCACGATGAGCAGAATCCCCATGTTCTTCATGGAATCCTGGAAGACCTTGGCGGTGCCCTGAAAGGCGCCGGTAATGTTGGCGGGCAGAGTGGCTTTGGCCGCGTCCTCGATCTCGGAAGTGGCCTGCCCGAGGGAAGTGCCCGGCCGCAGGCTGAAGGAGATGGTGACGGAGGGCAGTTGGCCGGAGTGCGGGATACTCTGGGGTCCGGCGTTCTCCTCCAGCCGCGCCACGGCGCTGAGCGGCACCATCTGCCCGGTGTCCGATTTGAGATAGATCATCTTCAACCCGTCGGTGTGCTGCTGAAACTGCGGGAGCATTTCGAGCAATACCTCGTACTGGTTGGTGGGGGAATAGATGGTGGTGGAATACTCCGGGCCGAAGGCGTCGTAGAGCGACGCGGAAACCTCGTTCCAGTTCAGGTTCAAGGCGGCGGCGCGGTCGCGATCGAGGACTATGTTGACCTGCGGGTTCTTGATCTGCAGGTCGCTGTTGACTTCCAGCAGTCCCGGCAGGCGGGAGACAATGCGCTCCAGTTTGGGGGCTTCCGCGTATAGTTGTTGGGTGTCCGGCCCATACAGCGTGTAATCGTAGCTGCTCTTGGACATGCGGCCGCCCACGCGAATGGCTTGGGGAACCGTCAAGTAGACGCGCAGTCCGGGGATGTTGGAGACTTTCGGGCGAAGCCGGTTCACGATGTCGTTCACGGTGGCCACGCGCTGCCGGCGCGGCTTCAGGTTAATCATCATCCGGCCGGTATTGGACGATCCGCCATAACCGCCGCCGGTACTGGAGTAGAACGTGTCGATATCCGGGTCCCGCACGACGATCTTCGACAGGCGGCTCATGTATCGTGCACCATCTGGTAGTAAGAAGTGCCCTGCGTGGCTTCAGTCTGGATGTTGAAAGTGTCGTTATCGGTATCGGGGATGAATCCCTTGGGCACGACCACATAGAGATAGCCGGTGATACCCAACACCACCAGGAACATGGCCAGCATGACCGGTCGATGGCGCAGGACCCAGCTCAAGCTGGTGCCATAAACATGCAGCATGCCGTCGAAGATCCGCTCGGTGGAGCGATAGAAGATGCCGTGCGTTCCTTGCGTCGAATCGCGCAGGAAGCGGCTGCAGAGCATGGGTGTGAGGCTGATGGAGACCACCCCGGAGATCAGGATGGCGGTGCAGATGGTGATGGCGAATTCGCGGAACAGGCGGCCCAGAATGCCCGCCATAAAGAGGATGGGGATGAAGACCGCCGCGAGCGACAGGGTCATGGAGACGATGGTGAAGCTGATTTCCTTCGACCCGCGGAGCGACGCCTCGAGCGGCTTCTCTCCATGCTCGATGTGGCGGACGATGTTTTCCAGCATGACGATGGCGTCATCCACCACGAATCCGATGGAGAGGATGAGCGCCATCATGGAGATGTTGTTGATGCTGAAATTCAGCAGGTACATCACCGCGAACGTGCCCACCACGGAGAACGGCAGCGCCATGGCGGGAATCATGGTAGCGGAGAAGTTGCGAAGGAAGAGGAAAATCACCAGGATTACCAGGGCCAGTGTCGCAGCCATGGTGAACTGAATGTCGTGGAAACCTTCGCGGATATTCTTGGAACGGTCGCCGCGGATGCCCATGTGCACCGTCGGCGGCATCTGCTCGCGGAAGAACGGCAGCAGCGCCCGGATATTGTCGACCACGTCGATGGTGTTGCTGCCGGGCTGGCGGAAGACCGCCATGGTGATTCCCTTGGTGCCCGCGGTGCCGTATTCGCCGCCGTACAGCATGGCAAATCTGCTTATCGTCCTGCACGCTATCGATGACGTTGGCCACGTCGCTCAAGCGCACCGCCGACGCCGTTGCGATACGCCACGATCATCGGACGGTACTGCCAGGCCTTCATGAGCTGGCCGTTGGCCATTACGTTGTAGGCGGTGTGACTGCCGTAGAGCGTGCCGGTTGGCAGATTGATGTTCCAGTTGTTGATGGCGGCGTTGATTTCGTCGAGGCCGATCTGGTGGGCCGCCAGCTTATTGGGATCCACCTGCACCCGCACGGCGTACTTGGCCGAGCCGAAGACCTGCACCTGGGCCACTCCGGAGACCATGGAGACGCGCTGCGCCACCATGCTCTCGGCATACTCGTCGAGGTCGGAAAGCCGCATGGTCGGGGACGTCACGAAGAAGTTGAGGATGGGCTGAGCCCCAGGGTTCACTTTGTGAAACGAGGGCGGCGTGGGCATCCCCGGCGGCAACAACGGCATGGCTTCGGCGATGGCCGTTTCCACGTCCACGGTGGCGCCGTCGATCTCGCGGTCCAGGCTGAATTGCAGGGTGATGTTGGTATTGCCCTGGCTGCTCGAGGAAATCATCGAATCCAGGCCGGCGATGGTGGTAAATTGGCGCTCCAGCGGCGTGGCCACCGACGAGGCCATGGTATCGGGATTGGCTCCCGGAAGGCTCGCCGAGACGGTGATGGTGGGATAATCGACCTGCGGAAGATCGCTTACCGGCAGAGCGCGGTAGGCGATGACGCCGAACAGTGCGATGCCCGCCATCAGAAGGCTGGTCGCAATGGGCCGCCGGATGAAATTCTCGGAGATGTTCATGCCGGGCCCTCTTCTAGCTTCGCGACCGTCCCCCGGGTCCCCCCTGCCGTCGCGCACGACCACCCGGCTGCCCGGCGCCGACCGCAACTCGCCCTCGGTGACCTGGGACGGAAAACGCCGATGCGGTCGACCTCGTAATGGGCGCCGCCGCCCATCATGCGGATGCGCATGCCCTGTCTTGAAAGACGCCGTCGATGACCCGCACCAATACGACGACGCCGAATAGGCGTCGTACCAGCTGTCGACCAGCAGCGCCTTCAACGGCGCCGTCTGTCGCCCTTGGGCGGCGGAAGCGTTGAACGATCGCCTCCAGCACCAGATCGATGTTGAGGCCCGTCTTGGCCGAGATCGACACCGCTTCCGAGGCGTCGAGGCCGATCACGTCCTCGATCTGCTCCTTGATGCGGTCGGGCTCGGCGGCCGGCAGGTCGATCTTGTTGAGCACCGGCACGATCTCGTGGCCGGCGTCGAGCGCGTGATAGACGTTGGCGAGCGTCTGCGCCTCGACGCCCTGGCTCGCGTCGACGACGAGCAGCGAGCCTTCGCAGGCGGCGAGCGAGCGCGACACTTCGTAGGCGAAGTCGACGTGGCCGGGCGTGTCCATCAGGTTGAGGATATAGGTCTGGCCGTCCCTGGCCTTGTATTCGAGGCGCACCGTCTGCGCCTTGATGGTGATGCCGCGCTCGCGCTCGATGTCCATGGAATCGAGCACCTGCTCGACCATCTCGCGCTCCGCCATCGCGCCGGTCTGCTGGATCAGACGGTCGGCGAGCGTCGACTTGCCATGGTCGATATGGGCGACGATGGCGAAATTGCGGATGTTTTCGATGGGGTGGGCGGTCATGGGCCCCGGGCATAGCAACGGCGGCCCAAAAAGGGAACCAAGTTCATGCCGGCGCGCAGCCATTCGGCGTTTCGGACCGCGAAACCCCGCTATTCGGCGGCGCCTGCCGACATCGCCCGCGTCTCCGAAGGCGTCATGCCAAAATGGCGGCGGAAGGAGCGGTTGAACCAGCTTTGGTCGGAAAATCCAACGTCCATCGCAATCGACAGGATCGTCCGGTCGCGCGAGTTGGGGTCGGTCAAACGTCGGTAGGCGTCGGCGAGCCGCGCGTTGAGAAGATATTCAGAGAATGTCGTCCCTTCGAATTCGAACAGTCGCCTGATGTAGCTGCACGACACCCCGTGGCCGCGCGCGATCGCCTCGGCGGTCAGGCAAGGGTTCGATAGGCGTTTGGCCATTTCGGCCTTGATCGCTTGCAAGCGGGCGGCGCGCAGTCCGCGCCCCCGCGCCTCGTCGGCCGAATCGCGCGTCGCGCCGAGCGCCAGGGCGACCAGGTCATGCACATGGCTGACCGCGGTGTGCAGAAATTGCGGCGTCAACTGGTCGTCGGTGGAATCGAAGAGCGTCCGCGTGTAGTGGCGCAGCAAGGTCAAGGCGAGCGCGTCGCCGGCGACTTCGCGGGCGAATCCGTTCTCCAAGCAAGGCGCCCTCGCCGCAATGATCGAACGCGGAATCACCAGATTAAAGAGCCTGAGTTTGCCGTGGGCGATCGCGACGCTGGGCAGGCTCGTCGACAACATCGTCGCCCGCCCTGCGGTGAGATCGAGCTCGCGCCCCGACTGCGCGACCTCGATCGAGCCGCTCTCGACGAAGCCGATCATCACGTCGTCGCGGCCGTCGGCGGTCAATTCGCGCGTTCGCGCGCTCTGGACGCTCTCGTAATCGCAATAGGAAATCGATAGGCCCGGCAGCGGCAAGGCGGCGATCTCGGCGCGGTATGTTTCAGCGCTGTCCACCGGGCGAAGGTCGAGCCGCGCCACCTGGCGGCCGAAAACCTCGCGCCACACCGCCAAGCGATCGTTCCCGGGCAGGGTCTGGGTGTCGAAATGAAAGCGCGACGGTCGAGCCGGCGAAATGTCCGCCATGGAGCGCCCCCTAAATACGCACTTCCTCGCAATGCCGGGGCGTTCGCCTCCTTCTTTCGTTGAGACTTTGTAGACTATAAAAAGGACTACTGCGCAAGAGCGCCGCGAGCGCGCCAGTACGAACTTGTGTAACCCAGTCCAAGGCCGCGCGCGTCCAATCCGAGACTTCCCCGTCGTCGTCGCCGAAGCTGGCCGTCCGCCAGAGGAGCGGCTCAGACGCCGTCCGCAGCGCTTCGAAATTCGAAAACCCCAGCGCCTCGGAACCTGGGGCGCGAGCCGACGGGAGCGCCATATGTTGCGATCAATTCAATCCCTCCTATTCGCCGGCATCGGCCTGACCGCCTTGACCGCCCAAGCGGACGCCGCGGACCCCGCCTATTGCGCGCAATACGCGCGGTTGGCGCTGCACGAACTCGCGGTGAACCAATCCATCCCCGGTTGCTTCAAGGGTTACGATCTGCGCTGGAACGGGAACTACGGCCAGCACTACGGCTGGTGCCTCGGCGTTTCGCGCGAGCAGGCCGCCGCCGAGCGCGACTATCGCCGCGCCCGCATCGACGATTGCCGCGCCCGCGCCGGCATGTGAGCCGGCGAATGCGGGCGCCCCGATTGGTGCGTTCGGTCGCGCCGCGGCTCCTGTTGGCCGCGGCGATGGCGTTCGCAGCGCCTTTGTTCGCGTTCGCCGACGCATGCAATTTCACCGACGCAGGTCAGGCGGCGAAGAATATCGGCACTTCGGATTTTTGGAAGCAGTGCAGCGACGAGTTCGACGATTCCACCTATTGGGGCCTCTTGATATTCCTGACGGCCGGGGCGGTCGGGGAGGACATCCAGCAGACTGGGGCGACCGGCTATTCCCAGCCGCCCAATTACGTCACCCAGTTTTGCGCGACCGCGCTGAACGACATCAACAGTGGAACGAGCAATACGGTCCAGGACGTGATCAACGCGCTTCCGGACTCCGTCAAGCAATCCGCCACCGACGCCCTCAACGACGTTCTCGGCGACACCGCCTCCACCGATTTGGCGAGCGTGGGCGACGCGTTCATTTGCGCGTGCCAGTCGATCACGCTCAACGGGTTGGCGCAGTTTGGCTCCGTTGTCGGCGCCTGCGAGCATGACGCCGCCTGTCAGCTCAGTCACAATACGCTTGAATGCTGTCCGCAATCGCCAAGCCCGCTGCAGCATATCGACTGCTCGCAGCGCCCGTGCGCGAGCCCGACCGACAGCGACTGCACGACCAATCCGTCGCTCGTGTTCACCGGGGTCGCCGCGGCGGCTGACGACTGCGGCAACCTCTACGCGGAATTGCCCTATTGCGTCGGCGACACATGTTACTCGCAGGATCCGTTCCAGCCGAACAACGGCAGCGCCACGCTCGTTTGCTCGTGCCCGATCGCGATGCAACTCAAAGTCGAGCAGCCGAGCAACGGGCAAAACGGTTACATCCAATGCGTTTGTCCGCCCGGCTCGACGCAGCAGGGCAATCAATGCGTCTGCCCCGGCGGCGCCACGATCAGCTGGAACGGGGGGAACGTTGCGCCCAATTGCCCGCCTGCGCCGCCATCGCCCCCGGTTTGCGCCCCGACCTGCGGCCCCGGCCAGACCGTCGCCTACACGGATCAGGCGAATTGCAAATACGCCTGCCAATGCCCGGACGGGCAGGTCTCCGTCAACGGCGCGTGCGTGACCCCCTGCACGGGCGGCGAGGTCATGCTGGGGAGCGGCGCCTGTTGCAAGGCGTCCCAGGCGACGACGTGCGGGGTCTGCTGCCCCAACGGCATGACGCCCGACCAGACCGGCGCGACCTGCGTCGTCAAGCCGATCCCGATCAAGGCCCAGTTCCTCCCGAACAAGCCGAGGCCCGGCCAGTCGTTTCGGCCGACCCTAGGGAAACCCTGAGATGCCCCTATCGTGGCCAGGCTCCGCGCCGATCGCGCCTCTGCGGCGCCGGACGCGGAGCGTGGCGGCGATCGGCTTCGCCTGCGCCTTGCTAACCGCCGCCTCGCCGGCGATCGCGCAGGACGTCCCGACCGGGCTGCTCGCGCCGGGGAACGCCGCGGTCACCGGCTTTTCTGGCGCGATCCGGCCGATAAGCCTGCCGGGCGACGGCGCCGACCCGCTGGCGAAAACCCGCATCGACCCCTCCGGCCCGGCGCTGCGCATCGTCGATCTTCACGCGATCGGCGCGAAGCCGGACGCTCAGTTCGTCGACGAACCCAAGCCGTTCACCTTCAGCGCCGCGCAAATCGGCCAGGTTTTCGCCGTCGCCTTGGACAACGCCGTCCCGCCCAACATCTATGCCGCGGCGACGTCGGCCTATGGCCTGCCGATCGTCGCCAAGGGGAGCGACGGCAGGCTCAACCACGTGGAGAAAGGCCAACCCGGCGCCGCCTTCATGCCGGGGCTTTGGGGCCCTCGGGCTCAAGGCGGCGGCCCGGGCTCGATCTGGCGGATCGACGGCGTCACCGGCGCCGTCAGCCTCTTCGCCAACGTGACTTTCGACGGAGCGGCCAATCCGGGCCCTGGGCTCGGCGGCCTCGCCTACGACCCCGACGGCGACACCTTGCTCGCGGCCGACCGCTGGAACGGCCTGATCCATCGCTTTCGCATGGATGGCGGCGAGATCGGAACCTACGATCACGGCGCCGACGGACGGACGGCCCAAGGGCTTTCTCCCACCCCCCTCGAGGCCGCGCCGCTCGATATTGCCAGCCCTGCTTTCGACAGCTCCGATGCCGCGACCTACGGCTACGCCGCGGCGGAGCGGCGCGTCTTCGGCCTCGCCGTCCGCGCCGGGCGGCTTTACTACGCGGTCGCGGCGGGACTCGAAGTCTGGTCGGTCGCGATAAGCCCCGACGGCGCCTTCGGCCACGACGCGCGCCGCGAAATTGTCGCGCCGCCGGGATCGGCGGCGACGGAAATCTCCAAGATTGCGTTCGACGACCAGGGCCGAATGGTCCTCGCCGAGCGCGCCGCCCCGACCGGGGCCTTTGATTTCGAAGCCTTGACGCCGGAGGGAACCGGGCGCGTCCTGCGCTACGCGATCACGGCAGCGGGCGGCGACGGGACGCCGATTTGGCAGGCGGCGCCGGACGAATACGCGATCGGCTTTTCCCACGATCTCCGTAACGGCAATGGCGGCGTGGCGGTCGGGTATGACTACGATCCGCAAGGGGCCGTCGATCGCGGCGCCTGCGGCGGTTTCCTCTGGTCGACCGGCGAAGTCTTGCGCCACGCCGCCGATCCCGCCTTGGCGGCGAAGCTTGCGGCGTTTGGTCCGCTCGACGTCGACGGGTTGCAGGGAAACTGGATCTGGCTGACCCGCCCGCGGAACGTTCCGCCGCTGCTCAGCGCGTTCGCCGACTACGACGATCGCTTCGACGACGCCGACGCGCGCGGGCATATGGGCGATCTCGCGATTTGGCGCGTCTGCGGTCCGCTGCTGCGCGGCGGATGGATGTTTCCCGGCTGGATCGAGCCGGACCTCTTTGCCGGCCTCTATGGAGCCGAGGTTTTCCCGCCGGGCGGCGAAACTCCCGGCCATGGCGGCGGGAGTTGTCCCGCCAACCAGAAGAAGCCGGGCTTGCAATGCTGTCCGAAAGGAACGTCTCCCGACGCGGCCGGCCAGTGCAAGGCGTGGTGTCCGAACGGCTCGAAGAACGCGCTGGACGAAATGGATTGCGGGCTCGGCTTTGATCCCGCCGTCGACCCGGCGGGCGGGCTCAAATGTCTCAGCGGCGCCAGTCCCATCGCCAACAAAGGCTTGTTAGGGTGCGCGGCCTATTCGCCCCTGTTGGCGGCGCCGGTCTGCCCGGCGGGATACGCCAAGCAGGAGAAGCCGGGCCTCGGCGCGCTTTGCCTGCCCTCGAAGGCGCAATCCTCATGCGCGCCGGGCCAGCAAGTCGGCCTCGACGGCCAGTGCCATAAGCTCTGCAACGGCGGCCTTGCGTGGCCGGTCGCTCAGTGCTGCCCGGTCGGCGGCGCGCTCAGCGTCACCGGTCAATGCTGCCCCGCAGGCTCGTCCCCCGATCCGAAGAACGGCGCATGCAAGAAATCGACGCCGACGCCGACGCCCTCCTCGACCCCTACCGCCACGCCGACCCCAAGTTCGACGCCCTCGTCAACGCCGTCCTCGACACCCTCCCCCACGCCGGCGCCGACTCCGCCTCCGACGCCCTCGTCGACTCCGACGCCCGCCCCGTCGTCGACCCCCACCACCCCGCCGACCCCGACGCCCACGTCGACGTCGCCCGGCGGCGGACAAGGCGCGACGACGACGCCGATGCTGAGCAGCTGCGACAATGCGCAAAAATATGTCGACGCCGCGGGCCAACAGCAATGCTGCGCGCAGGCGCTAGGCCTGCAGGGTCAGTGCTGCTCGACGGGTTATGGGCCGAGCGGCGACGGCGCGTGCTGCTTGGCGACCCATCTGACTTCGAACGGGATTTGCTGCCCCGGCGGGCAGGTCGCCGGCGGGCCGGCGAAGGGCAAGTGCATGCCATGGACGATGCTGCCGCCGGGATCGAAGACTTCCGGCGGCCAATGCTGCGCGAGGGGCTCCATCCCGACCGCGAACGGCGCTTGCTGTCCGGCGGGCCAGGCGACGGTGATCGGAACCTGCTGTCCCGCTGGGGAAAAGGGCGACGCGCGGGGGTCCTGCACGCCCGTCCCGGCGCCGACCCCGAAGCCGACGCCCACGCCGACCTCCGTCATGCCAATGATCCAGGAGTGCGGCTCCGGTCAGAGCGAGGTCAACGGCGCCTGCTGTCCCACCTCGATGATTTACGCCGATCCGAGCGGAGCCCTGCAATGCTGCCCACAGGCGCTTCTCGCCAACGGCGAATGCGTAGTTCTGCGTGATCGGCCGCGTTGCGATCCGGGCTTCGCCGTCTTGGCCGACGGCTCGTGCTGCCCGGCTTCGCGGGTCGGCGGAGACGGGCGAACCTGCTTGGGTCAGGCGACCCCGTCGACGACCCCGAATCTCCCGGTCGCCACTTGCCCCAATGGCGAGGCGCCGGACTCGCGCGGCGATTGTCCTGGCGAGATCCTTCCCCTCTGCCCGAACGGCAGGCCGCCGGACGCGCGTGGAAACTGCCCCGGCCCGGCTCGCCCGATCTGTCCGAACGGCGAGCCGCCCGACCCGCGCGGACATTGTGCCGGCGAGATCCTTCCGGTCTGCGCGAACGGCAGGCCGCCGGACCCAAGGGGTCGTTGCGAGGCGAGTTCTCCAATCCGATGTCCTCCAGGCGAGACGGTCGGCCCGTCGGGCGGTTGCGTCGCCACGGAGCGGCCTACACAGCCGACGATCCCGCGCCCCTCGCCAGGCAAGCCAAATGTTCTGCCGGAAGTCGGGCGGCGTCCGCCTCGTGAGACCTTCGAACCGAATGGGGGACTCCCGCAAGGCGTCAAACCTCAGATCAAGCGGCCTGAGGTGACGCCGCCTCGGATTGTCGGACCGCGGCCATCGCGCCCCAACCCCGCTCCGCGACCGACGCCGAAAGGCAAGCGGTGCAATAAGGAACGCTGCTGATCGGGGCCATGTGAAAGGAATTGGGATGATACGAACGATCGCGGGATTGTTGGCGGCTTCGCTGCTCGTCTCCTTCGCGGCGCCGACCCGGGCGCAATCGCCTTCGGAACTCGACGAGATGATCGACGCGGCGGTCAGCGATCACCTCAAGAAGCACCCCGAGGAAGTCGAGCAAATCGTCAAGGACTACCTTGCGGCGCATCCCGAGCTGGTTCAGGCCTCGATCTCCGCGTTGATCAAGAAGTCCCGCGCCGCGCGCGCCGACGCGACGCAAGACAGGTCCGCCGCGGCGCGCCTCGACGCTGCGGCGCTGTCCTCCTCGCCCCATCAGGTCACGCTCGGCGACCGGGACGGCGACGTCACGCTGGTTGAATTCTTCGATTACAATTGCGCCTTTTGCCGGCGAGCGCTCCCCGACACCTTGGCGTTGCTAAAGGCCGAGCCCAGGCTCAAAATCGTCCTGAAGGAATTGCCGGTGCTCGGACCGGCCTCGCTCGAGGCGGCGCGGGTGGCGATCGCCGTGCGGATGCAGGATCCGGACGGGGCCCGATATCTCGCCTTCCACCAGCGGCTTCTCGGCGACGCCGGGCCCAACGACGCAAGCCGCGCGCTGTCGGTGGCCAAGGATCTCGGGTTCGATTCGGCCCGACTGGAGAGGGACATGGCGAGCGACGAGGTGCAGGCCACTCTGGCCGAAAACGCCAAACTCGCCAAGGACCTCGGACTGACCGGCACGCCGAGTTACGTCATCGGGGACGCCGTCGTCGTCGGCGCGGTCGGGTTGGCGTCGCTCGAGGAAAAGGTCCGATTGACGGCGAAGTAGACGCATCGAGCCCGTTTCGGCGGGTCGCGCCATGAACGAAATCTCCACGATTGACCGGTTACAAGGAGAATTCGGCCCTCGGCGCGAGGGCGCGGCGAGCCTCGACCCCATCATGCGCAGTCCAACGAAGATAAGCGGATCGACAATCGAGCTGATGACTGTTGTCAGCATTTGCGGCCTCTTGCTGTTCCTGGAGCGGCAATTTGGAGCGCTGAGCGCCGCGGCGGCGCTGCTGTCCCATGCGCTGCCCTCGGCACAGAATTATCTCGTCGCGATCGGCATCGCGCTGTGGATTGGCATGGCCGTCTATAGTCTTCGTCGAAGACGGCAACTATCCCAGGAAATAGCGGCTTACAAGACGCTGCAATCTGAGTTTGAGGTCGCAATTATTACCGACAAGATGACCGGCTTGCCCAATCGGCACGGTCTGGAAATTTATCTCCAATCGATGACAGAAGCTCGCGCTGGCGGCCAGGAGCTGACGCTGATCGGAGCGTTCTTTTCAAATCTCAAATTGATCGCCAACGTCCAAGGCTTCGAGATCGCCAACGCGATCGCCATGGATGTAACCAATCGCCTCGTCAGTCGCGTGCATGTCCCGGAACTCGTTGCCGGGGTCAACGGCGAGCAGTTTTACGTTCTTCTGCAAGGCGAACGGCAAGCGCTCGGCCAGCGGGCGACTGCATTAATCGATTCGCTGGTCGAGAATCTGAGAAGCATCGATCTCAGCAACGGACCAACCCTGCCTCTCGCCCTCCATATTGGCGTCGCCAACCTTTCGCAGTGCCCGAAGGGCTCGAAATCGCCGATCGCCGGGGAAATAATTCGCCGATGCGACCTTGCGGTGCATGAGGCTTCGCGCCGCGGCGCGGGCGCCGTTGTCCATTTCGACGCGACGATGGAGAAATCGGTCGATCAGCGCGGCGTCATCGAGGCTTCGCTCGACGAGGCGATTCGCAGCGGCCAGATCGAGCCGCATTTCCAGCCGCTTATCAATCTTTCAGACGGCTCCATCGTCAGCTTCGAGGTCTTGGCCCGATGGGCGCACCCTGTCTTGGGCCAAATTCCACCCTCGACCTTCATTCCGATCGCCACCGAGTCGGGACGCCTCGAGGCGATGACGATCTCGATCCTCGACTGCGCCTGCCGGGCGGCGATCGCATGGCCCGGAAATTTCAGCCTCGCCTTCAACGTTTCGCCGAAATCGCTGAACAACGACCGTTTCCTGAATGATTTTGTACGCACATTGAAGGCGACGCAGTTCCCCACAGATCGGGTAGAGGTTGAAATTACAGAAGATGCCTTTGTTCAAGATGCATTCATATTGTCGAAACCGATAGGAAAATTGAAATCAGAGGGAATGTCGTTGGCGATTGACGACTTCGGTACCGGATATTCAAGTCTACGCCATCTCCAGATCTTGCCGTTTGACAAAATCAAAATCGATCAGTCCTTCGTCAGGGACATGACGGAAAACCCGGAAAGCCGGAAGATCGTCGAGGCGATCATCGGCCTTGGTCGCAGCATGGGGCTCGTCACGGTCGCCGAAGGCATTGAAGGCGAAGGCCAACGCGCCATCCTGAAAGATCTCGGCTGCAAGATCGGGCAGGGTTATCTCTTCGCCAAGGCGATGCCGGCCGAACGTGCGGCGAGTTTCCTGCGCGCCTCGAAGAGCGCCGGCGCAGGCCTGCCGAATTTGCCGAAAGCGCGGACACTGGACAAGGCTTCGTAGTCCCCGGCTCCATGGAGATCGCCGCGGCTCGAGCCCCCGATTGCGTGGCGGACGGCGCTAAGACTACACTCGCAGCGCGCGAGCGATGGGTCGATCGGCGGGGGCTCCATGGGTCACATCAATTACCAGTGCCTGCGTGGAAAGATCCACGCTTACGCCCCGGCCGAGCCGCCGACCAATCCGCACTTGTGGGTGATTCTCGAGGCCGACGAAAAGCTATGGTTCGCCACCATCAACGTGCGCTCTGACAAGGACGCGCCGGGCGAGCCGATCGGCAAGTCCTATCTCTACTATTATATCGACCCCGATTTTTCCCATCCGATCGTCGCCTCGGTGCTGGCGCGACCGTTGGGCCTGTCGCCGGTCGAGCGCTCGTATGCGGGCGGGGCGATCGATTTCCAGCGCGGCAATCTGTTCAATCCCAATGCAATGCGCATCCTGCCGCCCGAGGGCGCGGGCGACGACGGGTTGGTGCATCGGCTGAGCGCGATGCTGCAACTCGCCAAGGCGCAAGACTGCGAGGCGTTTTTCTACGGCAACGCCTTCGCCAAGGACAACCCGCATCAGACGGATCAGGCGTTCGGCTATACGCCCGACACGCCGTTCGGCCTCGACAATGTCCATATGGCGCAGGGCGACCCGCGCGCGCTCGACGTTCGCCTGCACGAGAACGGCGTTTGGCACGACGGCGCCTGCTTCATATGGGACGCGCGCGCGCGGCGCATGAGCGCCGTCTTCCTGGCCTTCCAGAGCCAGGCCTGGCACACAAACGACAGTGGCGACGTCCTCTATGGCGCGACCGGCTGCGAGGCGCCGCTCTACGACTTCGGCAAAGGCGCCTTCACGCCGCTGCCGATCCCCAAACGCGCCGCCGAGATCACTTCGGCCCATTGCGCCCCCGACGGGAGCGGCGCGATCATCGTCGTCAACATGACCGCCGAGACGCTTGACTTGACAAACTGGCGTCTGCTCATCGATGCGCAAAGAGTCTATCCCCTGCCCGACACGCGGCTGCCCCCCGGCCAACCGTTCAGCGCGCCGCTGCCATCCGGCGCCCTGACCGACGGCGGCGGCCTGATCACGCTGATCAACGCCGCCAATCTGCGCGTCGACGGCGTCGCCTATCTCGGCGGCGAGGCGAAAGCCGGCTGGAGCACGAGCTTCGGGTAAAGCGAGGCCCGCGGTCGCGCCGGCCGACTTTTGTCGGGTCTTTCGGCGGTTGCGCCGCGAAAAGTCCTATGTTAGGCAACCCGCGCCTTCGGGGTTCGGGCGGCTTTGACCCCGCGCCGCGGCGTTCGACGGATCAATGATGGATTCACGCGGGATTGACGTCGCTTTCGAACGCGGCGGCGGTCGCGACGCTGAGCCTGTGAAAGAGCAGTGATTTGGCTGGACAGGACGACATCGTTTCGGGAGTGGCCGGGCGCTACGCCTCGGCGTTGTTCTCCCTGGCCGCGGACGCCCGCGACACTGACGCGGTCGCCGCCGCGCTCGCTTCATTCGACCGCCTGATCGTCGAAAGCCCCGAATTGCAGCGCCTGGTGCGCAGCCCGGCGTTTTCCGCCGCCGAACAGCTCAAGGCGGTCGGCGCCCTACTCGAGGCGGCCGGCATTTTCGGCGTCGCCGCAAACTTCATCAAGCTCGTCGCCGCCAAACGACGCCTCTTCGCCATTCGCGAAATGATCGCCGCGTACGGCAAGCTCAACGACGCCTCGCGCAGCGTGACGCGCGCCGAAGTCACCAGCGCCGCGCCGCTGAGCGACGCCAACGCCGCCGCCCTGAAGGAGACGCTGCGCGCCGTCTCCGGCGGCAGTCAGGTCGACCTGACCGCCAAAGTCGACCCCTCGATCATCGGCGGGCTCATCGTCAAGCTCGGTTCGCGCATGGTCGACGGTTCGCTGAGAACCAAGCTCAACGCCATTCGCACACGCATGAAAGAGGTCGGCTGATGGATATCCGCGCCGCTGAGATTTCCTCCATTCTCAAGAGCCAAATCGCCAACTTCGGCACTGAGGCCGAAGTCACCGAGGTTGGTCAGGTTCTGTCGGTCGGCGACGGCATCGCTCGCGCCTACGGCCTCGACAACGTTCAAGCCGGCGAAATGGTCGAGTTCGAGAACGGCACGCGCGGCATGGCGCTCAATCTCGAGAGCGACAACGTCGGCATCGTCATCTTCGGCTCGGACCGCGAGATCAAGGAGGGTCAGACGGTCAAGCGGACGGGCGCCATCGTCGACGTTCCCGTCGGCAAGGAGCTGCTCGGCCGCGTCGTCGACGCGCTCGGCGCCCCGATCGACGGCAAGGGCCCGATCAACGCCGCGACGCGCGCGCGCGTCGACGTGAAGGCCCCCGGCATCATTCCGCGCCGCTCCGTGCACGAACCGATGGCCACCGGCCTCAAGGCGATCGACGCGTTGATTCCGATTGGCCGTGGCCAGCGCGAGCTGATTATCGGCGACCGCCAGACCGGCAAGACGGCGATTGCGCTCGACACCATCCTCAACCAGAAAGCCCTCAACCAGAGCGGCGACGAGAGCCAGAAGCTCTACTGCGTCTATGTCGCGATCGGCCAGAAGCGCTCGACGGTCGCCCAGTTCGTCAAGGTGTTGGAGGAGCACGGCGCGCTCGAATATTCGATCATCGTCGCCGCCACGGCTTCGGACGCCGCGCCAATGCAGTTCCTGGCGCCGTTTTCCGGCTGCGCAATGGGCGAATTCTTCCGCGACAATGGCATGCACGCGGTCATCATTTACGACGATCTGTCGAAGCAGGCGGTCGCCTATCGCCAGATGTCGCTGCTGCTGCGCCGCCCGCCGGGCCGCGAGGCCTATCCCGGCGACGTGTTCTATCTGCACTCCCGCCTGCTGGAGCGCGCCGCCAAGCTGAACAAGGATCATGGCTCGGGCTCGCTGACGGCGCTGCCGATCATCGAAACGCAGGCCAACGACGTTTCAGCCTATATCCCCACCAACGTGATCTCGATCACCGACGGCCAGATCTTCCTGGAAACCGATCTCTTCTATCAGGGCATCCGCCCGGCGGTGAACGTCGGCCTTTCGGTGTCGCGCGTCGGGTCGTCGGCGCAAACCAAGGCGACCAAGAAGGTGGCGGGCAAGATCAAGGGCGAACTCGCGCAGTATCGCGAAATGGCCGCCTTCGCGCAGTTCGGCTCGGATCTCGACGCCGTCACTCAACGCCTGCTCAACCGAGGCGCGCGCCTCACCGAACTTCTGAAGCAGCAGCAGTTTTCGCCGCTGAAGATGGAAGAGCAGGTCTGCTCGATCTACTGCGGCGTCAACGGCTACCTCGACAAGCTGCCGATCGACAAGGTGAAGCCGTTCGAGGACGGATTTCTGGCGACGTTGCGCGGCAAGAACGGCGACATTCTCGAGTTCGATCCGCTCGACCCGCGATCTGACCGACGAGACCGCGGCGAAACTCAAGACCGTCGTCGACGCCTATGCCGCCAGTTTCGCCTGAAATTCCGCCTCCCTAGCCGAGTTCCGCGATGCCGTCCCTAAAGGACCTGAGAAACCGGATCGCCTCCGTCAAGTCGACGCAGAAGATCACCAAGGCGATGCAGATGGTCGCCGTGTCGAAGCTGCGGCGGGCGCAGAGCGCCGTTCGAGGCGGCGCGTCCCTACGCGGAAAAGGTCGAGATGGTGCTCGCCAATCTCGCCGCCGGCGTCGCGCAAGGCGCGCAGTCGCCGCCGTTGTTGTCGGGCAGCGGTTCGGACCAGACGCATCTGCTTGTCGTGTGCACCGGCGAGCGCGGACTCTGCGGCGCCTTCAATACGGCGATCGTGCGGCTGGCGCGCGAACGCGCCAACGCGCTGGCGCTGGCGGGCAAGACGGTCAAGATTATGTGCGTTGGCAAGAAGGGCTACGACCAGCTTCGGCGCACCCATGAAAGAGCGATCATCGACCAGAAGGATCTGCGCGGGGTGCGCGCGATCGCCTTCGAGACGGCGCAGCCGATCGCCAAGGCGGTGATCGATCGCTTCGAAGCCGGCGAGTTCGATGTCTGCACTCTGTTTTTCGCCCGATTCAAGTCGGTGATTTCGCAGATTCCGACGGCGCAGCGACTGATTCCGCCCGAACTCGGCGCGAGGGACAAGTGGCAGCCGGTCTACCACTATGAGCCCGACGAAAGCGAAATCCTCGGCGAATTGCTGCCGCGCGCCGTCGCCGTGCGCATCTACCGCGCGCTGCTCGAGAACATGGCCTCGTTCTATGGCGCGCAGATGAGCGCGATGGACAACGCCACCCGCAACGCCGGCGAAATGGTGAAGAAATATACGCTTCGCTACAATCGCACCCGCCAAGCGATGATCACCAAGGAACTCATCGAAATCATTTCGGGCGCCGAGGCGCTCTAAAGCCACCCGATCGCGCAAGCGATCACCCGGATTGAGAAACGAGGACGTTAAGACATGGCGCAAGAACCCGCGAACGCCGCGAACTCCATCGGACGCGTCACTCAGGTGATCGGCGCCGTCGTCGACGTGCAGTTCGACGGCGATCTGCCGGCCATTCTCAACGCGTTGGAAACCGACAACCAGGGCTCGCGTCTGGTGCTGGAAGTCGCCCAGCACCTGGGCGAAAACTCCGTGCGCTGCGTCGCGATGGACACGTCCGAGGGCTTGGTGCGCGGCCAGCCGGTGACGGACACCGGCGGGCCGATCACCGTGCCGGTCGGCGCGGGCACGCTCGGGCGCATCATCAACGTCATCGGCGACCCCGTCGACGAAGCCGGCCCGGTGCCAGCGGAGGAACGGCGCGCGATCCATCAACCGACGCCCTCCTATGTCGAGCAATCGACCGAAGCGCAGATTCTCGTGACCGGCATCAAGGTCGTCGACCTGCTCGCGCCATACGCCAAGGGCGGCAAGATCGGCCTGTTCGGCGGCGCGGGCGTCGGCAAGACTGTGCTCATCCAAGAGCTGATCAACAATGTCGCCAAGACCCACGGCGGCAACTCAGTGTTCGCGGGCGTCGGCGAGCGCACCCGCGAGGGCAACGATCTCTATCACGAGTTTATCGAGTCGAAGGTCAACGCCGACCCGCGCAATCCCGATCCGAACGTGACGTCGAAATGCGCGCTGGTGTTCGGACAGATGAACGAGCCGCCGGGCGCGCGCATGCGCGTCGCGCTGTCCGGCCTCACCGTCGCCGAACACTTCCGCGATCAGGGTCAGGACGTGCTGTTCTTCATCGACAACATCTTCCGCTTCACCCAGGCGGGCTCGGAAGTCTCGGCGCTGCTCGGGCGTATGCCGTCGGCGGTCGGCTATCAGCCGACGCTCGCCACCGACATGGGGGCGCTGCAAGAGCGCATCACCACGACCACCAAAGGCTCGATCACTTCGGTGCAGGCGATCTACGTGCCCGCCGACGACCTGACCGACCCGGCGCCGGCGACCTCGTTCGCCCACCTGGACGCGACAACCGTGCTTTCCCGCTCGATCGCGGAAAAGGGCATCTATCCCGCCGTCGATCCGCTCGATTCGACCTCGCGCATGTTGACGCCCGCGGTGGTCGGCGAGGAGCATTACGCGGTGGCGCGGCGCGTGCAGCAGGTGCTGCAGCGCTACAAGGCGCTCCAGGACATCATCGCCATTCTCGGCATGGACGAATTGTCGGAAGAGGACAAGCTGACTGTCGCCCGCGCGCGCAAGATCGAACGTTTCCTGTCGCAGCCATTCGACGTCGCCGCGGTGTTCACCGGCTCGCCGGGGGTGCAGGTGAAGATCGAAGACACGGTCAAGGGCTTCAAGGGCATCGTCGAGGGTCAGTACGACCATCTGCCCGAAGCGGCTTTCTATATGGTCGGCACGATCGAGCAGGCGGTCGAAAAGGCCAAGAAGCTGGCGGCGGAAGCGGCGTAAGCCGCCGCAGCAGTCGAGGGTGACCATGGCCAGCTTTCATTTCGAACTCGTTTCGCCGGACCGGTTGATGTTCAGCGGTCCGGCCGAATCGGTTCTCGTGCCGGGAAGCGAGGGCGATTTCGTCGTCCTCAGGGATCACGCGCCGGTGATGGCGTCGCTGCGCCCCGGAGTCGTGACGATCGACGACGCGCAGGGCAAGCAGATGCGCGTTTTCGTGCGCGGCGGCTTTGCCGACGTCAGCGCCGCCGGCCTCATTGTGCTCGCCGAGACCGCCATCCCCGCCAGCGAACTCAACGCGGCCCATATCGACCAGGAAATTCAGAACGCCCAAGAGGATCTTGACGACGCGCCCGACGATCAGAAGCGCCCGTGGCAGGAAAAGCTCGATCGCCTGCGCGAGCTCAAGGACGCGTTGAAGCTCTGAACGTCCTCGAAGCGAGGGCGTTCCGGCGGCGAAACTTCACAGCGCCATTCATTCCCAAGCCGGCGTCGTCCGCACGCCGTCGCGCCGCCCCGGGCGCTGCGAGTTCGATCGGTCTCGCAGCGCCCTTTCGTTCGACGCCGAACCGCGTCACTGCGGCAATAGCTGCACTTGCTGCGTGATGCCGACGTCCTGGATCGAGGTGTTGAGCGCCAACAACTGGGCGATCAGACCGAGAATGCGCTTGGTGTTGAACGCCGAGTTGGGGACGCAATAGCCGCGGCCGCCATAGGCGACCGACAGGAAGCAGTCGTCGCCGGCAATTCCCACGCCGCTGTTGACGGCGAACAGCGTGTCGTCCTGGAGCGGCGGCGTTCCGACCGCTTCCGGCGTCCGCAGCGTGACCGCGCCGGCGTCGCCGGCGGCGACGATCCGCCCGAGATACTGGAAAATCGAGAAGGTCGACCGCGGAAAGACGCGCATTTCCACACGCTTGCCCGTGCCGTCGAGGAAATTCACTTCGCGCGGGTCTTTCATCTTCTCTTTTGAGCCGCACATCGGGTGATTGTCGGCGAACTTGGTCCCCGGCGCCCACGCCGAGCGATCGAAACAGAGCCGCCAAACTTGGGGCGGAGGGTTATCCGCGCTCGAGGAATTGCTCTTTTTCGATTTGTCGGAACTCGCCGCCTTGGGCGGCTTTGAGCCGGGCTCGGGTTCGGAGATCAGGTGATACGCGGTCGCCAACCCGACGTAGCGTTGAAATTCCTTGAAATTCGCATCGAGCGGATCGTTGGTGTAGACGGTGACGACGCCGCTCGACACCTTGGCGATCTTTTCGGTAAAGAGATAGAACAGCATTTCGTTGGCGATGCCTTGCTCGATGAAGGCCGCCAGCGTCTCCGGCTCGACCGGGAGCAGCAGGCCGCGATAAAAGTCCTTCGTTTCCGCCGGCGTGATGTTGAAGCTCGTCGATCCGCTGGTGGAAATCGAATTGGAGGCGAAACCCGAAGCGGCGGGATTGGCGCCGAACACCATCTGCGGATCGAGAAAGTGCGACGCGGCGGCGGCGCTCGAGATGTTGGAGGCTCCATTGACGGCGGGGGCCTGGGGGCCGATCACGAGCGACGGCAGACCCAATTGCGACGCTGTCGAGTTGGAGCCGGAGACCTGACCGAGCTCGAAGAACGCCAGCGGCTCGGCGCGGCTGGCGCGAATGATGTTGGTGAAGATCATCTGGTCGCGCGCCTGCTCGGTCGCGATGTCGAAGGTCGCGACGCGGCCGTCGAAATGATCAGTGACCGCGCAACCCGCCACTAGGAAACACGCCGTCGACGCAACGGCGAAACGCGACGCCAAACCCCTCATTTTGAGCCCCCCGAAGGCCGCACCAACCCTGCGCATCGATGATCCGACGCAGTGACGACGACTGCGCCGCCAAGACCCGCGAAGCGCCCCCTTTTTTACACTTTCTTAATATCTTGCCTTGGTCTTGGGCGAAAAGCAATCGGCTTGCGGCGCGGCGCTTTTGCGAGGCCGGCGCCCGCGCTATCCTTCGTCCGCCGAACGTGCTTTAAGCAACCCGCGCAGCGCTGTCGAAGGACGCCCCGCCATGGCGGATCACCTCATCCCGCATTTTCACAACGACCCCGGCGTCGCCATGATCCAGGTTGGCGTCAAGGAATTCATGTGCACCGGCGCCACGCCGCCGTTCGACCATCCGCATATCTTCATCGACATGGGCGGCGATACGGAGGCGATTTGCCCCTATTGCTCGACGCGTTTTGTCTATGACGCAGCGCTCGGCGCCCATGCGATTCCTCCCGAGTGCGAACTTCACCAAGCGGCGTAAGCCATGGTCCGCCGCGCGCTCATCGCCGGCGCCGGGATCGGCGGGCTGACCGCCGCGTTGGCGCTCGCGCGGGAGAATATCGAGGTCGAAATCTTCGAACGCGCGCCCGCGCTGGAGGCGTTCGGCGCCGGGCTGCAGCTCACGCCCAACGCGACCCGCGTTCTCGGGCGATTGGGCGTGCTGGAAACCGTGCGCGGCCTTGCGACGGCGCCGCGCGCGATCCGAATCTTACGCGGCGGCGACGGCGTTGAGCTGGCGCGGCTGCCGATCGAGGACGCGGAGCGGCGCTGGGGGGCGCCCTATCTCGTCATTCACCGCGCCGATCTGCAACGCGCGCTCGTTGAAGGCGCGACGCGCCTGCCCAATGTCGCGCTGCATCTGGGGGCCGAAGTCGTCGGCGCCGAGGCCGGCGAGGCCGGCGTCGCGATCGATGTCAAACGCGGTCCGGCGACGACTCGCGCGGCGGGCGACGTGCTGGTCGGGGCGGACGGTCTGCGCTCGCGGGTGCGCGAACGGATCGGCCTCGGCGGCGCCGACGCGCCGGTTTTTTCCGGCCGCGTCGCATACCGCGCCACGGTCGAGGCGCGAAGGCTCGCCGCGCGCTGGAGCGCAAGCGAGGTCACGCTCCGCCTCGGCGCGAAGGCCCATCTCGTGCACTATCCCTTGCGCGGCGGATCCATCGTCAACCTCGTCGCGGCGATCGAATCGACGTGGCGGGGGGAGAGGATCGACCACGCCTGGGACGGGGCGGCCGACCGCCCCGCGCTCGACCGGGCGTTCCATGATTGGTCGCGCGAGACGCGCGCGCTGATCGGCGCCGCGGGCGATTGGCGGGCCTGGCCGCTTTTCGTTCGCCCGCCGATCGCGCGTTTCTCGCTCGGGCCGATCGCGCTGCTCGGCGACGCCGCCCATCCGATGACGCCGTTCCTCGCGCAAGGGGCCGCGCTGGCGATCGAGGACGCCGAGGCGCTGGCGCGTCGTCTCGCCCAAACGAAGAACATCGCCAAGGCCCTCGCCGTCTATTCCCGAGATCGCGTCGCGCGCGCGACGCGGGTCCAGCGCGACGCGCTGACGCAAGGGCGCATCTACCATCTGAGCGGCCCCCTTGCCCTGGCGCGCGACTTGACGATGCGCGCGCTCGGGCCTCACCGGCTCCTCGACCGTTTCGATTGGCTCTACGCGGCGTGACCGGCTCGATGCCGCGTTTCAGCTCGGCTTTCGCGGCGCTCCGCCCGCCGTGGCGCCGGCCCGGGTGAGGACGAGAATCGCGCCGCCGACGACGAGGCCCCAGAAGGCGCCGCCGATGCCGTAAAAGCCGACGCCCGAGGCCGAGACCAGGAACGTCGCCAGCGCCGCCTCGCGCTCGGATGCGTCGGCGAGCGCATTGTGCAGCGCCGCCCCGAAGGCGTTGAGCAAGGCAAGTCCCGCCACCGCCTCGACAAGGATCGGCGACCCCGAGACCAAATGCGTCACCCCGCCCGCCAGGAGGCCGAAGATGGCGCAAGTCGCCCCGGCGCTCGCCGCCGCGATCCAGCGCTTTTGCGGATCGGGCGAAGCGTCGGGCGAGGCGCACAGCGCCGCGGTGATCGCGCTCAGGTTCACCGCGTGGCCGCCGAACGGGGCGGCGAGGAGCGTGAACGCGCCGGTCGTGACGATGAGCGGCGCCGGCTCCGGCCGGTAGCCGTAAGCCGAGAGCACCGCGAGGCCGGGCAGATTCTGCGAGGCCATGGTGACGATGAACAGCGGCAGCGCCAGCGAGACGATGGCGTCGAGCGAGAACGTCGGCGTCGTCCAAGCCAATCGCGGCGTCAGCTCGGCCAGGTCGAGCCCGGCGCCCCGCCGTTGAACCCGATCATGAGCGCGGCGACGAGCGCCGCGGCCGGCGTGGCGTAGAGACGCTTCCAGCGGGAGACGACGAGCCAGGTCAGGACCACCAGACCCGTGGGAAGCGGCGCTTCGATCAGCCCGCGAATCGGCGCGAGGCAGAGCCCGAAGAGGACGCCCGCGAGCATGGCGTTGGCGAGCGCGGAGGGGATCGCCGCCACTAGGCGCCCGAACGGGCGCACGAGGCCCGCCGCCGCCATCAGCGCGCCGGCGACGAGAAAGGCGCCGACCGCTGCGGGAAAACCGCCCGCCGCCGCTCCGGTCGCGGCGAGCAGCGCGCCGCCCGGGGTCGACCAGGCCGCCGAAATCGGCATCCGGCTCCAGGCGCTCAGCGCGATGCCGACGACGCCGATGGCGATCGACAGCGCCATCAATCCCGAAGCCGCCTGAGCGTCGCTCGCCCCGACCGCCGTCAGCCCCTTCAGGATCACCGCGAACGAACTGGCGTAGCCGACGAAGGCGGCCACAAGGCCCGCCGTCACGGGTTGGAGGACGGAGGATCGGGGCATGGGCGGACTGGGTTGGCGGGTCGACGAATCGCGTGCTGCGGCAACCTTATCGCGCCGATGCGCGCGGCGCGACGCCGCGACGTCGGGAGCTTCGGCGCTTGACCGCCGCTCCCGCCCCTCACCTTCCGTGCGACGCCATGTAAATCTGGATCACCGACGCGATCAGCTCGGCGACGATCAGCACGACGATCGTCGCTTCCAGGCGCGTGGCGCGGTCGGCGTCGATGATATCGGTCAAGGCGTGGGCGGTCTCGACGATGACGTCGAGCTTGCGTTTCAGGGCGCCGGCGCGCTCTTTCAATTCGTATTCGTCCTCGAGGCGCGCGTAGAGGCGTTCGAGGTCGGGGCGGTCCCACAGCACGTCGGGCTTTTCCTCCACCGCGACGCGGCCAGAGACGCGGTGCTGGGCGAGCAGCGCCTGGCCGATCAGGCGCAGCATCGCCTTGCGGCGGAACGGCGGCCGGCCCGTGCGGGCGAGTTGGGCCGCGAAGGGCTCGATAACGTCGAAAACGGCGTTGACCTCGCGCTCGTCGCGGGCCAGCGCCACCGTCTTGGCGAGCGCGTCGGCGATGACGAGAAAACGCTGCGGCGAAAGGTTCTTGATCCTTATGGCGCCGCCCGCCTCGACCTGGTCCTCGCCCTCCGGCGCGATTTCGAACACCGCGGTCTCGTCGTCGCCGCGCGCCCGCACGCCGGTGGCGCGGGTTTTCAGTCGGGTGAGCGTGTCCTCCTCTTCGAGCGGCGTCAGGCCGACCATGACGGCGACGCCGAAGCGGAACAGCGCCACCATGCCGGTCGGGCCGACGCGAAAGGCGAGCGGCAGCGACGAAATCATGTCCGGCCGCTCGAGCCCCGCGGTGTCGATGCGTTCGCCGACGATGAGCGCGCGGGCCGTGAGGCGGGTCGGCGTTTCCGAGGGGCGCGCGGGCGCGGCTTCGTTCATGCGCGCAATCTACGCCGGCGGACCGGGCGACGCCAGCCGCGCGCCCGCGCCGGACCGCTCATTCGACCGGCGAGACGCCGTCCGGCTCGACCCGCGACAGCACGCCGGTGTGAATATCGAAGCGGAAGCCGTGAAGCGAAAGACGGCCGGCCGCCGCCGCTTCGGCCACCCAGGGAAAGGTCATCAGATTGGCGAGCGACAGGCGCACCACCGCGGCCTCGGTCTCTTCGAGCCGCCCCGCTGCGTCGCCGCCTTCGGCGCTCAACGCCGGCCTGGCGATCTCGACCCAGGAGGCGACGAAGTCGCGCGCCGCCTCTGGCGCGCCCAGCGCCATCGCGCGCACGCCGCCGCATTGCGCGTGGCCGAGCACGACGAGCCGCGAAACCTTCAGCACCCGCACGCCGAACTCGATGGCCGCGCTGGTGCCGTGATAGCGAGCGTCCGGCTGGTAGGGCGGCACCAGGCCGGCGATGTTGCGCAGCACGAACATTTCGCCCGGCACGGCGCCGAAGATCGTCTGCGGATCGACGCGCGAATCGGAGCAAGCGACAACCATCGTCTCCGGGCTCTGGCCCCAATGCGCCAGCGCCTCGTAGCGGGCGCGCTCGGCGGGCCAGACTTCGGCGCGAAAGCGGCGGTAGCCTTCGAGGAGTGGGTCCATGGAACCTTCCGGAAAAGAGGTTTTGCCGAGCGCGACGAGCTTTATGCTGCGTCGCAACGCGACGATCAAGGGCGACGCGGGGGCGCCGAACGATCCCGCGCGTCGGCATCGGGTCTTGGGCGCGGCGTCTGACCAAGCTCTTGCGCCCGCCGCCCCTTTCCCCTAAAAGCGCGCTTCCAACCGAACCGCCCGGCCGTTAGGGCTGCCGTGGCGGTTTTTTCGCTCATTCCGACGCGAACGGGCCGATCCGGTCCGCCAAACTCAAAAAGGGCGGCAAGCCCAGGAGAGCCAAATGCCCAAGTTGAAGACGAAATCGGGCGCGAAAAAGCGCTTCAAGATCACGGGAACCGGCAAAGTCGTCTACGCCCAGGCGGGCAAGCAACACGGCATGATCAAGCGCACGACCAAGCAGATCCGCAATCTGCGGGGCACGGCGATCCTGTTCAAGACCGATGGCGAAAAGGTCAAGAAATTCTTCTTGCCCAACGGCTGACCCCTGCCCTGAAATTCCCGGAGAACACCGATGTCACGCGTCAAACGCGGCGTAACCAGCCACGCCAAGCACAAGAAAATCCTGCGCGCCGCCAAAGGCTATTTCGGCCGCCGCAAGAACACCATCCGCGCTGGCAAGCAGGCGGTCGAAAAGGCGATGCAATATGCGTATCGCGACCGCAAGAACCGCAAGCGCGAATTCCGCGCGCTGTGGATCCAGCGGATCAACGCGGCGGTGCGCGAGCATGGCCTGACCTATAGCCGCTTCATTTCCGGCCTCATCACCGCCGGCGTCGAAGTCGACCGCAAAGTGCTTTCCGACCTCGCCATCAGCGAGCCGGCGGCCTTCGCCGCGATCGTCGAAAAGGCCAAGGGGCATCTCCCCAAGGCGGCGTGAGCCATTCCCCTTCCCCCCAAGCGGAGGAAGGGGCGCCGCTTTCCCGACAGGCCCCCGCCATGACCGACACTATCGTTCTGCGACAGCAAACCCTCGCCGCCATCGCCGCGGCGTCCGACGAAGCCGAACTGGAAGCGGTGCGCGTCGCGGCGTTGGGCAAGAAGGGATCGATTTCCGCCCTGCTCGCCACTTTGGGGACGATGTCGCCCGACGAGCGCCGAAGCGCCGGCGCCGCGGTCAACGCGCTCAAGGATCAAGTCGCCGAGGCGCTGGCCGAGCGCCGGGCAGTGCTGAAGGCGGCGGCGCAGCGCTTGCAGCTCGCGCGCGAGGCGCTCGACATGACGCTGCCGACGCCCCGCGCCGGCATCGAGCGCGGGCGCATCCACCCGATCAGCCAGGTCGTCGACGAAATCACTGCGATCTTCGCCGACATGGGCTTCTCGATCGCCGAAGGCCCGGACATCGAGAGCGACGACTACAACTTCACCAAGCTCAACTTTCCGCCCGGCCACCCGGCGCGCGAAATGCACGACACCTTCTTCTTCGCCCCCGACGCCAACGGCGAGCGGAAGCTGCTGCGCACCCACACCAGCCCGGTGCAGGTGCGCACGATGCTCGCCCAAAAGCCGCCGATCCGCGTCATCTGCCCAGGGCGCACTTACCGTTGCGACGCCGACCAGACCCACACGCCGATGTTCCACCAGGTGGAGGGGCTTGTCGTCGACGCCTCTTCGACCCTCGCCAATCTCAAGTGGGTGCTCGAGGAGTTCTGCAAGGCGTTCTTCGAGGTGCCCCGCGTCGGCATGCGCTTCCGGCCGAGTTTTTTCCCCTTCACCTCGCCCTCGATGGAGGTCGACATCCAGTGCCGGCGCTCGGCCGGCGAAATCCGCTTCGGCGAGGGCGAGGACTGGCTCGAGATCCTCGGTTGCGGCATGGTGCACGCCAACGTGCTGAGAAATTGCGGCATCGATCCGGAGGTCCATCAAGGCTTCGCCTGGGGCCTCGGCATCGATCGCATCGCGATGCTGAAATACGGCCTGCCGGACCTGCGCGACTTCTTCGACGCCGATTTGCGCTGGATCGATCACTACGGCTTCAAGCCGCTCGACGCGCCGACGCTGGCGGGAGGATTGAGCGGGTAAGAGTTCAATCGTTTCACCAGGCCGGAACAGTGCAGCTATGGGACTCTGGACAAGTTCTCGCTCCTCTGCTGGCCTCGATCATAGGCGGTCTGGTCGTGGCGTTCGCCAATCATTTCATGACCAGACGACGCGAAACTGAGAAACGGCTCGCGGAGCTTCGGATCGGACATCTCATCGAATGCTGGCGGAAAATCGAGCACGCGTCGCTTATTCCGGAGCATTCCGGACCCGGCGTTCGAAGCGACGCTTATGACGGAATGGACGATGCGGTCGCTCGGATCACACTGCTCGGCACGAGGCGAGAAATTGAAATTGCCAACCAAGTTGCGAGAGAATTGAGCAACAATAATAGCTCCGCTGTAGTCGACCTGCTTAATGAACTGCGAGCGAGTTTGCGCCGCGAGCTGTCGCTAGAGGAAGCTCCAAAGATGAAGAATGTTTTTTTCCGTATGCGTCGGGACGGGGTATAGGCCCCATTGTTTGCCGACCGGGCGGAGCGACGCGTGAGATGCTTCGGAATGGCCGGCGGCCGAATTGGTCTCACAAACGCGCCGCCGTCGCGGTCCTTGGCGCAGCTGAGCGCTTGAATTGCCTAATTGGCCTAAACTGGTTAAATCGGGCGAACGGAGATCCTGATGAAAACCATCACCGCCGCTGCGGCGAAAAGCGCCTTCGGGAAGTTCCTCGACATGGCGCGTCGCGAGCCCGTGGTCGTAACCAAGAACGATCGCCCGGTCGGCGTCTTTCTGTCGATTGAGGATCTGGAAGACACGATCTGGGGCGAGCGAGCGCTAAGAGCGCATAACGAAGGTTACCTCGGCGCAAAGGATAGCGAGAAGCTCCTCGACAACCTGATCCATGCCAAGGATTGACCTGTCGAGGCAGGCCTCGGAGTTCCTGAAGACCCTCGCGGCCAAACCAGCGCGGCAGATCTCGGAAAAACTGCGACAGCTCGGAGCCGATCCGACCGCCTTGCCCTCGGAAGCCCTGAGGGGCTATGCACCGATGCGCCGACTGAAATCGGGAGAGTTTCGTATCATCTTCGCCGTCGAGGCGGATGTGGTCCAAATCCGCCTGATCGGCAAGCGTAAGGACGACGAGATTTACAAGGCGCTCGAACGCGCATGGAAGAAGTGACGTTCGAGGGGCATTCGATTCGGCGAAGCGATGAAACTCACCCTCTCCTGGCTCAAAGACCACTTGGAAACCTCGGCCTCGCTCGCCGAGATCGTCGAGGCGCTGACGCGCATCGGGCTGGAGGTCGAGGGAGTTGAGGACCAGGCGGCGAAATACCGCGGCTTCGTCGTGGCGCGCGTCATCGAAGCCAAGCCGCATCCCAACGCCGACCGCCTGCGCGTCTGCATGGTCGATGCGGGCGGCGCGCCCGTGCAGGTCGTTTGCGGCGCGCCCAACGCGCGCACCGGCATGAGGAGCGTCTTCTCGCCGGTCGGGACCTTCATACCCGGCAAGAACCTCACCCTCGCCAAGGGCGTCATCCGCGGCGTCGAATCCAACGGCATGCTCTGTTCGGCGGCCGAATTGCAACTCTCCGACGATCACGACGGCATCATCGATCTGCCCGACGACGCGCCGGTCGGCGTCGCTTACGCGGCCTACGCCGGCCTCGACGATCCCGTCATCGACATCGCCCTGACGCCGAACCGCCCGGACGCGACGGGCGTCTCGGGGATCGCGCGCGACCTCGCCGCGGCCGGCCTGGGAACCCTAAAGACCCCGGCGCCGCAGCCGGTCGCCGGAAGCTTCGAGTGCCCGACCCGCGTCAAACTTGATTTCTCCCCCGCCGACGCCCATCTCTGCCCCGCCTTCGCGCTGCGCCTGGTGCGCGGCGTGAAGAACGGCCCCTCGCCCGAATGGATGCAGAAGCGCCTGCGCGCGATCGGCCTCAGACCGATCAACGCGCTGGTCGACATCACCAATTACGTCACCTTCGATCGCGGCCGGCCGCTGCACGTCTTCGACGCCGCCAAGGTCGAGGGCGCGCTGCATGTCCGGCGCGCGCGCGCCGGCGAAAGCGTGCTGGCGCTCGACGGCAAGACTTACGCGCTCGACCAATCGATGGTGGTCATCGCGGATGAGCGGGGCGTCGAGTCGATCGCCGGCGTCATGGGCGGCGAACATTCCGGCTGCGACGAGGCGACGCGCGACGTGCTGATCGAGAGCGCGTTGTGGAACCCCGCCAACATCGCGCAAACCGGGCGCAAGCTCGCCATCCTCACCGACGCGCGCTATCGCTTCGAGCGCGGCGTCGACCCCGACTTCTGCATCCCCGGCGCGGATCTTGCGACGCGGATGGTCGTCGATCTCTGCGGCGGCGAAGCCTCGCGGCTGATCGTCGCCGGCGATCCGACGACGCCGAAGCGCGCGATCGCGTTTCCCTATAGCGAAGTCAAGCGCCTCATCGGCCTCGACATCCCCCAAAGCGAGGGCGAAGCGATCCTCGCCCGCCTCGGCTTCGCCGTCGAGAACGGCAAGGCGATCGTTCCCTCTTGGCGCCCCGACATCGACGGCAAGGCGGACATCGTCGAGCAGATCGTGCGCATCGTCGGCCTCGACCGCGTGCCCCCGGCGCCGCTGGCGCGGCTCGACGAAGGCGTGCCGCGGCCGGTGCTCACCCCAGCGCAAAAGCGCACCCGCCTCGCCAAGCGCGCGCTCGCCGCCCTCGGCCTGCGCGAAGCCGTGACCTGGTCGTTCATCGCCAAAGCCAAGGCGGAGCTGTTCGGCGGGGGCGGCCCCGCCCTGGCGCTCGCCAATCCGATCGCCGCCGATCTCTCCGACATGCGCCCGAGCCTCGTTCCCGGCCTCGTCGCCGCGGGCGAACGCAACGCGCGGCGCGGCTTGCGGGACGTCGCGCTGTTCGAGGTCGGCCAGATCTTCCTCGGCGACGGCGAGAACGATCAGCGCATCGCCGCCGCCTCGGTGCGACGCGGCATGGCGAGGGCGAGGGGCGAAGGGCGCCATTGGTCGGGCGGCGGCGGCGTGGACGCGTTCGACGCCAAGAGCGACGCGCTGGCCCTACTCGGCGCGCTCGGCATCGCCGCGAACGCCGTGCAGGTCGTTCCCGGCGGCCCCGCCTTCCTGCACCCCGGACGCTCGGCGAGCCTGCAGTTCGGGCCGAAGAACCAGGCCGGCTGGTTCGGCGAATTGCATCCGGACGCCTGCGAGGCGCTCGACGCGGAGGGGCCGATCGTCGCCTTCGAGATCATTCTCGACGCGCTTCCGGCCCTCAAGGCGCGGCCGACCAAGGCCAAGGCCAGGTTGGAGCGCTCCGAGTTCATGCCGCTCGAGCGCGATCTCGCCTTCGTGGTCGCGGAGAGCGCGCGGGCCGCCGACCTCCTCAAGGCGGCGCTCGGCGCCGATCGCGGGCTCGTCGCAGCGGCCGACGTCTTCGACGTCTATCGCGGCCCCGGATTGCCCGAGGGCCACAAATCGGTGGCGATTTCCGTGACGTTGCAACCGCGCGAGCGCACGCTGACCGACGCCGAGATCGAGGCGGTGGTCGCCAAGATCGTCGCCGAGGTCGCCAAGAAGACCGGCGCGACGTTGCGGCTTTGAGGCGAAGCGCGATGCGTCACGCGTTCCATCTGGCGATCGGTCTTGGCGCGCTGCTTGCCGGCGCCCCGGCGCGCGCTTCCGACAACCCGGCCTGCGCGCAATACCAGGAGCCGCTCGCCTACAACGCCTGTCTCGCCCGGCTCGGCCCGCACGCGCCGGCGGCCAAAGCGGTCGCGGCGCCGGGGGACGACGCCGGCGCGCCGCGGGCGTACGGGCGGAGAGCCGCGTCCCGCATTGCGATTTCCACGGGGCGCCGCGGACGCAAGCGGATCGAGTTCGACGTCGGCGGCAGGCGCGGGCAGCCCTAGGCGGCGGCGCCGACTTTCATCATCGGGGAAAGGCGCCTTCGCGAGGCGGAAGCGTCGCGGCCTTGTCTGGCCGGCCAATCCCAAGCAGGATGGCGCCACGACCGAGACGGTTCGAAAGGATGTTGGCGACGTGGGCTTGCCGGGGACTCCAGAGGCGAAAATATTCAGGGACGCGGTCACGGCGTTTGAACGCGGCGACTTCGCCAACGCGGAACGCCAGTGCAGGTTCTTTCTGGCGATTGAAGAGAAGCACTTCGGCGCGCTGAATCTGCTGACGCTGGCGCTGATGCGCATGGGGCGTTGGGCGGAGGCCGAAAGCGCCATTGCACGAGCCGTACGATTGAACAAACGCGACGAAGGCGCGTGGTCGAGCTACGCCCTCATCCTCATATCGCTGGGCAGGCCCGACGAGGCGCTGGACAAGTTCGACCGCGCCATCAAGCTGAACGCCAATAATTTTCGAACGTGGAACAATCGCGGCGCCCTGCTGCGCGATATGGGCAGATATGAGCGCGCGGCGAAGGACTTCGACAAGGCGATCGCCGCCAACGGGCAATATTTTGTCGCCTATTACAACAAGGCTGGCGTACTGGCGGCGCTCGAGCGTTATCCCGAGGCTTTGGAGGTCTACGACGCCTTGCTGACGTTGCGGCCGGATTTCGCCGACGGCTGGGTCGGGCGGGGTCTCGTGCTCGCCGCTCTCGGTCGCGGCGAGGACGCCTTGGCGTGTCACGACAAGGCGATTTCGCTGAAGGCCGATTTCGCCGAAGCCCATTTCAATCGCGCCAATGCGCTCGTCGAACTCCGTCGCGCCGAGGCGGCGCTGGCGAGCTACGACCGGGCGATCGCGCTCAAACCCGATTACGCCGAGGCCCATTTCAATCGCGGCAATGCGCTGCGCGATCTCAGGCGCTTCGACGAAGCCCTGCCGAGTTACGAAAAGGCGATTGCGCTGAGGCCCGACTACGCCGAAGCCTACAACAACCGCGGCAACGCGCTCGTCGAACTCAACCGGCTCGGCGAATCCTTGGCCGAGTTCGACAAGGCGATCGCCTTGCGGCCCGACTATGGGGACGCCCACTACAACAAGAGCGTCCCCTTGCTTCTGCTCGGCGAATTCGAGGCGGGCTGGCGGGCCTATGAATGGCGCAAGGCGAAGGCCGAGGTCTTGCGCGATCGAGGCTACAAAGCGCCGATGTGGGCGGGCGAGGATATCTCGGGAAAGACGATCCTCGTCCACTGGGAGCAGGGCTTCGGCGACACCATTCAAATTTGCCGATATGTCAAATTGCTGGAGCGGGCCGGGGCGCGCGTGCTGTTTGCGCCGCAGCGCCCGCTTCGCGCCCTCATGCGCAGCCTCGGCGGCGCCGTTGAAATCGTCGACGCCGACGACAATTCGCTGGAATTCGACTTTCATTGCCCGCAGATGAGCTTGCCGCTCGCCTTCAAAACCACGCTTCAAACCATACCGGCGGACGCCCCTTACCTCTCCGCCGAACCGGAACGCGTCGCACGATGGGCCGCCCGCATCGGGACGGCCGGTTTCAAGATCGGCATCGGCTGGCTGGGAAGCCCGTTCGGCACGAAAATCGGCCGCTCCGCGCCGCTCGCCGCATTCGCCCGCCTCGCCAAGACGCCGGGGGTGCGGCTGATCTCGCTGCAGAAGCTCGAGGCGTCCGACCCGCCCGTCGACCTGCCGGAGGGCATGGCGCTCGAATTCCCCGGCGAAGACTTCGACGCCGGGCCGGACGCCTTCCTGGATGCCGCCGCGGTGATGAAGGTCGTGGATTTGGCGATCACCGTCGACACCGCCATCGCCCATGTCGGGGGCGCCTTGGGCGTTCCGACCTGGGTCGCGCAGAAATTCGCCCCGGACTGGCGCTGGCTGATGGACTGCGCCGACAGCCCTTGGTATCCGACGGTGCGGCTGTTTCGCCAGAAGACGCCGGGGGATTGGGCGGGCGTCTTTTGCGATATCGAGGCGGCGCTGGCCGAGGCCGTCGCCAAGGCGAGATAGGAGCGCGGTCGGCCATGCGGAGCGAGGCGCCGGTCATCCCCGTGTCCTGGGGCGAGCTGATTGATAAGATTACCATTCTGGAGATCAAGAGCCGGCGGCTGCAGGCCGAGGGGGCTTTGGCCAACGTGGCCAGGGAGTTGACGCTGCTGAACGAGATCGTCGCCCGCAACGGCGGCGTGCGGGCCGAGGTCGCGGACTTGAAGACCGGCCTGGCGAAAGTCAACGAAGACTTGTGGACGATCGAGGATCGCATTCGCGGCAAGGAAGCGGCGAAGGCGTTCGACGCCGAGTTCATCGAACTCGCCCGCTCCGTTTATCGGCGCAACGACGAGCGGGCGCGCCTCAAGCGGGAAATCAACGCCTGCTTGTCGTCAAGCCTGGTCGAGGAAAAGAGCTATTCCGCCTATTGAGCCGGGGCCGAATCGGCGACGCGCCGCGCGTCTGACCGCGCCGGCAAGCGCCAAGCCCGAATTGCCCGGCCCCTCGCCCTGCCCTTCCCCGTAAAACGGGGAGAGGGGTTCGCGGCGGCGCCGTTCTTCCCCTTTCCCCGCCTCTTCGCGGGGAGAGGCAGGGCGAGCGGCCGGGCGAGTCTCCGCGCGCGTTAAGATTCTATGAATTCCGCGGCCTGACCGGAGGAGGAAAAGCGCCGCGACGGCCTTCGCGCCCGGTTTTCGTGACCTTTCTGCAACATGGCGTGGGGAAACGCGGTTTGGGGCCGAAATTCGGCATTTTCGAGTTTGAGCCGCGACCCGACGCTTGTATGTTGCCGGATGTGAACGGGAGCTTCCCGCTCGCGAGTCGAACGGACGGCGTCATCGGCTGGGGGACCAGCGCAAAACGCCCGAGGTTCGCGAAAACGGGAAGAGGGGCGCTTAACACCTTTGACTCGGCTTATGGTTTGGTCGGCGAGATAAGGTTCAAGGTTTCAACCAACTCCCACTTGTCAATCACTGGAGGTCACAAATGACGCTCATGAAGAGCCTTCTGCTCGGTTCCGCAGCCGCTTTGGTTACGGTCGCCGCTGCGCAGGCCGCCGATCTTCCGACGAAGAAGGGCGCGCCCGCTGCCGAATACGTCCGGATTTGCCACATCACCGTGAACGGCTCCCCGATGGTCGGTTGGGTCCTGCCGGGTTCGGACACCTGCTTCAAGATCAGCGGCGACATCACCGCGCAATACACCCTCGGCTCGACCGCGACGCAGTATCTGGTCACGGGCGCCAACACGTTGGGCGCCGGCGTCTCCACCACCTACCAGAACCAATGGGGCATGTTCGATCGCGGCCAAGTGAACTTCGAAGCCGCCTCCAACACCGCCTATGGCCCGTTGTATTCGCACATCGAACTTCAGGGCAACTATGGCAACGGCTTCGACAGCGTCGCCAACTCGACCGTCATCAATTCGGCGTTCTTGACCTGGGCCGGCCTCACCGCTGGTAAGCATGGGTCGTTCTACGACTACCTCGCCGGCGGTCCGGCTTGGGACGACTTCATCTCGCCCGACCATAGCGGCGGCCCGATTCCGTTGATCGCCTACACCGCTTCGTTCGGCGGCGGCTTCTCGGCGACAATCTCGGCCGAGCAGAACTCGCAAGTGCTGTTTAGCGACTTTGCCGCCACCACCGTGGCGACCGGCACGCGCGCGCCGGATCTCGTCGCCGCGGTCGACCTGAAGCAGGGTTGGGGCAGCGCACACGTCGCGGTTGTCGCTCACAATGTCCGCGAGGGCGCCGCGGCCGCCTCCACCACCACGATCGACCAGTGGGGCTGGGGCGTCATCGGCGGCCTGGGCTTCAACCTGCCCTCGCTCGGCGCCGGCGACGACTTCAAGATCCAGGGCGTCTATACGCATGAGGCGATCGGCTATTCCGGTCTGACGAGCTATGGTTCCTACAACGCGAGCAACATTCAGTTCGGTTACGGCGACGCCATGATTGTTGGGCCCGCCACGTGGTCGGTTCCGACGACCTGGTCGGTCGCGGCCCTGGCCGACTTCGTCATCGGCCCGACGTTCAAGATCTCGCCCGAGGCTTCGTACGGCCACGTGTCCTGGTCGAACAGCCCGGCTCAGTTCTCGAACAGCGTCAGCGTGTTCGTCGGCGGCGGCGTCTTGGAATGGACGCCGGTCAAGAACCTGGTGTTCGATCTCGACCTGCTGTACCTCGACGGCACGCAGAGCGCGCCGACGGGTTGGGCCGGTGTCGGCGCCAGCGCCTGGCGCAGCAGCTTCGACGGCTTCAACGCCAAGCTGCGCATCGAGCGCGACTTCTGATAACTTCTCGAATTCGTTTCGAGTTGAGAACCCCGGAGCTTTCGCTCCGGGGTTTTTCTTTGCCGCGGCCCGCCGGGGGGCGTGGCAGGGCATTCGGCGCGGCCTCGGTCGCCTGAGGCGTACGCACATTTCGGCGACAGTGCGGAAACTCGCCTCGCCCCTCACCCAACCTCTCCCCGCAAGCGGGGAGAGGGGAAGAACGGCGCCGCGCGCGCTCCTCTCCCCGCAAAGCGGGGAGAGGCAGGGCGAGGGGCCGGGGGACTGGCCGCAGGCGTCTCCAGGACGCGAAATTCATGGCCCGGCAAGCCGGCTGGGGAAGACGATAAGGCTTGCGCGCCGCGGCGGGCGCCTGGATAGTGCGGCGGAGAAGCGCCTGTTTCTCTTTTCGGTCGAAGCGAGGTCCGGCCCAATCAATGATGCGGCAGTATGAACTGGTTGAGCGCGTCCGCCGCTACAATCCGGACACCAACGAGGACCTGCTCAATCGCGCCTATGTTTACGCGATGAAGGCCCATGGGACGCAGAAGCGCGCCTCGGGCGATCCTTTCTTTTCCCATCCGCTCGAGGTCGCCGCGATCCTGACCGATCTCAAGCTCGACGATGCGACGATCGTCTCCGCGGTGCTGCACGACACGATCGAGGACACGACCGCCACCCGCGAGGAGATCGACAAGGTCTTCGGGCCCGAGATCGGCGGCCTGGTCGACGGGCTCACCAAGCTCAACAAACTCGATTTCGCCTCCAAGCACGCCCAGCAGGCGGAGAATTTCCGCAAGCTCCTGCTCGCCATCGCCGACGACGCGCGCGTGCTGCTGATCAAGCTCGCCGACCGCCTGCACAACATGCGCACGCTGAATTTCATGCCGGAGACCAAGCGCGCCCGCATCGCCCAGGACACGCTCGACATCTACGCCCCGCTCGCCGGCCGCATGGGCATGCAGGGCATGCGCAGCGAGCTGGAAGAGCTGGCGTTCCGCTACCTCATGCCCGAAGCCCACGCGCTGATCACCGCCCGGCTCGAGGACCTGAAGGCCAAGAACGGCGCGCTGATCGCCCGCATCGCCGACGAGCTGACCGACCAGTTCGCCCGGCGCGGCATCAAAGTCGAGGTCAAGGGGCGGCAGAAGCAGCCCTATTCGATCTGGCGCAAGATGGAGCGCAATTCGATCTCCTTCGAGCAGCTCTCCGACATCTACGGCTTCCGCATCCTCGTCGACACCGTCGCCGACTGCTACGCCGCCGTCGGCGTCGCCCACACCACCTGGCCGAACGTGCCCGGCCGCTTCAAGGACTACATCTCGACGCCGAAGCAGAACGACTATCGCTCGATCCACACCACCGTCATCGGCCCCGGCAGCCAGCGCGTCGAGTTGCAGATCCGCACCCACGATATGCACGAAATCGCCGAATACGGCATCGCCGCGCACGCGCTCTACAAGGATCGCCACGGCCGCTCCGAGGCGATCGACGCCGGCGAGAGCCGCGCCTATCGCGGCCTCAGGCAGACGATCGAGGCGCTGGCAAGCGACGATTCGGAAAAGTTCCTCGAGCACACCAAGCTCGAGCTGTTCCAGGACCAGGTCTTCTGCTTCACCCCCAAGGGGCGGCTGATCGCGCTTGCCGCGCGGCGCGACGGCGATCGACTTCGCCTACGCCGTCCACACCGACGTCGGCAATTCCGCGGTCGGCGCCAAGATCAACGGCCGCATCGCGCCGCTGATCTCGACCTTGCGCAACGGCGACGAAGTGCTGATCGTGCGCTCCGACAGCCGCACGCCGCCGGCCGCCTGGGACAGCCTGGTGGTCACCGGCCGCGCGCGCGCCGCCATCCGCCGCGCCACCCGCGAAGCGGCCAAGGCCCAATACGGCGGGCTCGGCCGGCAGATCGTCGAGCGCGCCTTCGCGCGCGCCGGGCGCAAGTTCTCGGAGGCCAAGCTGAAGAGCGGCGCTGTCGCGCCTGGCGCGCGCTCCGTCGACGACGTCTTCATCAGCGTCGGACGCGGCGAGCTCTATTCGTCCGACGTGGTGCGGGCGATCTATCCCGACTTCCAGGAGGAGCGCAAAGCCGGCCCGGCGCTGGCGCCGGGCGAAAGCGGCTGGTTCGGCCTCGCCAAGGCCGCCAACCTGGTGTTCCGCGTGCCGGGCAAGGGCGAGAACGGCGCGGCCGCTGCCGCTGCGCGGCATCGAATGGGACATGCCGGTGCGCTTCGCGCCCAAGGGCGGCGCGGTGCCGGGCGAGCGCATCGTCGGCATCCGCACGCCGGGCGAGGGCATCACCATCTATCCCATCCATTCGCCGGCGCTGGTCGCCTACGACGACAAGCCGGAGCAATGGCTCGACGTCCGCTGGGACCTCGACACCGCCGAGCAAGGCGCTCTACCCGACGCAGATCGTGGTGACGATGCTCAACGAGCCCGGCGCGCTCGGCGTCATCGCCACGACGATCGGCGAAGACGGCGCCAACATCGACAACGTCGTCGTTCAACCCCGAGCGGGTCGGACTTCCGCGAACTGCGCTTCGACCTGCAGGTGCTCGACATCCAGCACCTCAACGCCATCCTGGCGCAATTGCGGGGCAAGAGCGTGGTCACAAGGTCGAGCGGCTCAGCGGGTGAGGCGTGATGCCGCTCTATTTCGCCTATGGCTCGAACATGGACGTCGAGGCGATGGCGCGCCGCTGCCCGCGCTCCAGGCCGCTCGGCGTCGGCGCGGCTCGATGCGCCATCGGCTCGCGATCATGCGCGAGGGCTGGCTGACCGCGGCGCGCGACGCCGCGCGCCGACGTCCACGGCGTGCTGTGGGACCTCGCGCTCGCCGACATGCCCGCGCTCGACCGCTACGAGGGCCTCGGCGAGGGCCTCTACGCCAAGGCGGCGCAGCCGGTGGTCGCCGCCGGCGGCGCGAAGCGGGCGCTGTCTATTTCGGCGCCAATAGCGGGCCGGGCCTCGCGCAAGCCGACTATATCGCCGGCGTGGCGCGCGCGGCGCGGCGGTGGAGCCTGCCGGCCGCCACGATCGCGCGCCTCGAACGATTCGCCGCCGAAGCCGGGCCGGCGCCCCATCCGGCCAAGCGACGGCGCCGACGGCGCGGCCGGTCCGCCCGCGCTTCGCCACGCCTTTCGACCGGGCGTGAGAGGGGGCGTTTTCAGGCGCAATGGTCGGCGCGGCCGCTGGCCTAAGGCAGTCACGCATCTTGGCCAAGCTTGCGGCCAATCCCGCGGC